>CAIOHN010000066.1 GCA_903858105.1 uncultured Pseudomonadota bacterium
GCACGGATAGACGTGGTTAAAAGATCGCATACTTTATTACTGACCGAGTTTTATCAAAAAGACCGGCTGTCGGAATTGTTTATAACGGGTTCGCAGATCATGAAATTACCCGCCATCACCCGCTCGGCGCAATGGTTACGGGTTGAACCACGAGTTTATTTGAAACACGATTTTTTTCAGTATGTAATTCGGCCATCGCAAGCCCATCACCAGTTACATTTGCGTTTTAATGTCAATAGCGACTACTTCGGCCTACTGACTATCAACCGGCCACAGGGGGAAGCGGATTTCAATTCTGCCGAATTGGATACTTTACAACGCTTGCTGCCCTTTATGACCCATGCCTTCAAAGATTCGGACTTCCCTGTCAGTAATAGTTGGATGGATGCCGAGAGCGGGCTAATTCTGTTCGATGCCAACGGACGCATCATGCACATGGATGAAATTGCAGAGAAAATCCTGGATTATGCACTGGAACGTCGCCAACAAAATCGCCCGCATTGGCGAGTGCCGCGTATCGACCCGTTGTTGCCGGATATTTTAAAGACAATGACGATGAATTTACACGCCATCGCTAGTGGGAAAGCCAACGCCGAACCACCTCATATTCGGCGCTGCAATCGTTGGGGACACTTCGAATTTCGCGGCCGCTGCCTGCCTGCCATGTGCTCAGACACCGACCCGATCTTTGTCGCCACCGTGCAAAGATTGGTGCCGTTACCCCTGAAGCTGGCTTTAAACTTAAAGAGACACACCTTGTCTGTGCGAGAAGCTCAGGTCGCATTGGCAGAGGCGCTTGGTGAAACACATGCCAAAATCGCCCAAAAACTGTATATAAGCGAGAGGACGGTAATAGGCCACACGCGAAAAATTTACGACAAACTGGAGGTCACAAACCGAACAGAATTGCTGACCAAGTTAATCAACATCCGCTGATATAAATTTGACCGCCCCACCATTTCGCCACAGTCGACAACAACCTGCTCAAGCGGACGCTTTCCGCCAAGTAAACATGTTTATAAACCCTAACTTTGTATAGTCAACCGTCGAAATCATCAATGTATTGCCGGGGGAGCTTACGAGCCCCAACCATTAGCGCCGTCAGGCGAAGCACTAACGCCTGACGCCGTTCTGTTCCAGCCTCAAATTTTAACCACCCGCCCTTCGGCAGCCGACTGCAAGGCCGCGACTATGGTCCGACAATTGTCTCTGGCATCGCTAAACGACAATTGCGGATCTTTGCCAGTTAAAACACAGTTGCTGAAATGCTCGACTTCCAAGCGAAAGTGATTGGCGACAGGCAGCCGCTCTTCGCACTGGCGGCCGTCTTCTGTCCACCAGGAAATAACCGGCACATCGCCCGGCAATTGCCAGACCACATGGCATTTGATACCACCTTGAGTACCGACGATTTCGTATTCGCAACGTCGAGCCCGCTCAAAACTAAAATCAAAATGCGCAAACTTGCCATCGCCAAAATCCAGCACCCCGCTGGTCGTAATGTCGGCACCGCTTTCCACATACTTGGATATTGCCGTCACAGTGCGTGGCGTTTGCTGAAAAAACATCCGCAATGAATGAATGGCGTAGCAGCCAATATCCCACATCGCTCCGCCGCCGCGCGACACGTCCTCTGCAAGCCGATACATGCGAGCTGGCCGCATCATGAACGAATAGCTGGCTCGCACCGAGCGAATGTCGCCTATCAATCCCGAGCTAATCAGTTCCAATACCCGAGCGTGCTGCGGGTGGAACCGATACATAAAACCTTCCATGACAGTAACCCGGTAGCGGCGCGCGGCGGTTTCTATCGCATCGATGTCGGCGACCGTCAAAGCCATGGGTTTTTCGCAAAGCACATGTTTGCGGTGCTCGATAGCGCGCAACGCCCACTCGGCATGCTCATGGTTTGCCATGGGCAGATAAATCGCTTGTACGTCTTCATCGTTGAGCAATGCATCCAGATTGTCATAGACCGTGACACCCGGATAGCAGGGCGCATATTGCGCGAGAGTTTGCGCGGCAGCGCCGGGTCGGCGACTGGCTATACCGGTGAGTTGGGCATTCGCTGCTTCGGCAATGGCTGGCAACAGGCGCTCGTTAATGCGCGCCCCACCGAGAATACCCCAGCGCAGCTTGGTTTGGTCTTGGTTATTCATGACAGTACCTTTGACTGTTAATCTGCAAGCTATCAGATTAGCAGTTTGTTGGCTTCTCACAAGAATATAAAAGCGCAATTTTTAGCATCTAACCGGCAAGCGACGATTCAGATCTACCCCAACCGCTGCTTCCGGCTATAGCCGCAAACAAATATGACAGGCACAAAAAAGGCCCAAGCAACAACTGTTGCGTAGGCCTTGTTGATCTATCGACTTTAGGTCGAGATCACGCCATCGCGCGCAGCCTGTCGTTAAGTCTGCTTTTGCTGCGAGCAGCTTTGTTCTTGTGGATCAGGCCTTTGGTAACAGCCGAATCAATTACAGGAACAGCAGTTTTAAACGCGGATTGAGCTTGCTCTTTATCGCCAGCTCTAACAGCGGCCAGCACTTTTTTTACGAAAGTGCGTAAGTTGCTACGCTGTCCGGCATTGCGAATACGGCTTTTCTCAGCCTGACGCGCTCTTTTTCTAGCTTGTGGTGAATTAGCCATAGTCTATCAGTGTACTTAAGTTAATTTGGAACCGCGTATTATCTTTTTGGATGCTATGATTGTCAAAACATTTTATTCGCTCTCAACCAACTTGAGGCCTGCAGTGAGCAAGCAGCTGTTCAAATCCACCGCAATTGTTAGCAGTATGACCATGATTTCGCGGATCATGGGATTTATCAGAGACATGCTATTCGCGAATATTTTTGGCGTCAATGCCGCAACCGATGCATTTTTTGTCGCCTTTAAAATCCCCAATTTCTTACGTCGCTTGTTCGCGGAAGGCGCTTTTGCCCAAGCCTTTGTGCCGATCCTGACCGATTATAATGAAAAAGGCAGCCGCGCAGCCCTGCAATTATTTATAGACCGCACCGCAGGCACCTTAGCGCTGCTACTAATGCTGCTAAGCTTGGCTGGCGTAATCGCTGCGCCGCTGCTGATCATGTTGTTTGCCCCCGGCTTTCTTTGGGAAGGCGACCAGTTTGATTTAGCCGTGCAAATGCTGCGCATCACCTTTCCGTATTTATTTTTTGTCACTTTAGTGGCGTTTGCTGGCGGCATTTTGAATGCGCGCGGCAAATTCGCGATTCCGGCGCTGACTCCGGTTTTTTTGAATATTTGCATGATTGCCGCAGCCGTATGGCTCTCACCACGCATGGAGCAGCCCATCATTGCCTTGGCCTGGGGCGTATTTGGCGCCGGTGTCGTGCAACTGTTGTTTCAAATACCAGCCTTACTGCACCAGGGACTAATGCCCCGGCCTCGCTGGGGATTTGGCGACCCAAGCGTAAGACAGATGTTAAAGTTGATGCTGCCCGCCATTTTTGGCGTCTCCGTGGTGCAACTCAATTTGCTGTTTGGAACTCTGGTCGCCTCGTTTTTGAGTTCAGGCAGCGTATCCTGGTTGTATTATTCCGACAGATTGGTCGAATTTCCGCTCGGCATTCTCGGTGTTGCCCTGGCTACGGTGATTTTGCCCAAACTATCGCAAAACCACGCAACTGACGACACAATAGCCTTCTCCAACGCTCTGGATTGGGGCTTAAAACTGGTGCTGTTGATCGGCTTGCCCGCCACCCTGGGATTGACCCTACTGGCAGAACCCTTATTGTCGACCTTGTTCCAATACAACGAATTCGGTAGCGAGGACGTGCGCATGGCAGGCAAAAGCCTGATGGCTTACGCTTCCGGTCTGCTGGCATTCATGCTGATTAAAGTCTTGGTGCCGGGCTTTACCTCACGCCATGATACCCAAACCCCTGTGCGCTTTGGCATACATTCGATTATCGCCAATATCGTCCTGAACCTAGCTCTGGTAATGCCCTTAGCGCATGCCGGAATCGCCTTGGCTACCACTTTGTCGGCTTATCTCAACGCTCTGCTGCTACTGCTTACCTTGTTAAAACAAGGCATTTATCTACCTGGCCAACAATGGCTGCTGTATGTATTACGAATTGTGACGGCCAACGCCATTATGTCCGCGTTTTTGTATTACTTTGTGGATGCTGAGTTGTGGCTGGAATGGAGCGCATCCCAGCGCGGCTTGCATTTAGCCCTGACGATAGGCTTAGCAATCGTGATCTATGCCCTATCGCTGTTACTACTCGGCATTCGACCTCGACATTTAGGTTTGCAAAAATCGCCAGCGACTTGAGATTTTCTGCGCCGCCTCCATTGTCATGTAGAATGCACCGCAAGCAGCGGTTTCAATAACGATTCAATATAATAATCAGTAAGCTATGAAGACAAAAACAATCGGTTTTATCGGTGGCGGCAACATGGCTACCAGCCTGATCAGCGGCTTGATTGCCAGTGGTCATTCGCCGCAGCAGATTTGGGTATCCGACACCGTACCCGCCACGTTACAGGCGCATGCCGATCAACTGCACGTTAATACCTCAACCAATAACGCAGAAGTTATTAATGAAGTTGAAGTGGTGGTACTCGCAGTAAAACCGCAAATTCTACGCGATGTTGCTTTGCATATCGCTCCCAGCCTGAAACAAAAAAACGTCCTTGTCGTCTCCATTGCTGCCGGTATTTCCCAACAAAGTCTGTCGCAATGGCTAGGCAGTGATGTCGCAATCGTCCGCTGCATGCCCAACACCCCCGCCCTGGTACAAACCGGCGCTACTGCGCTGCATGCCAACGCCAACGTGGATGACGAACAAAAAGATCTGGCCGAAAATATTTTACGCGCCGTTGGCTTAGCACTATGGGTAAACGATGAAGCCCAACTGGACGCAGTTACTGCGGTTTCCGGCAGCGGCCCGGCTTATTTTTTCCTGCTGATGGAAGCCATGGAAATAGCTGCTCTGGAACTTGGCTTGGACGAACATTGCGCTAGACTACTGATTCAGCAAACCGCCTTGGGTGCGGCAAAAATTGCACTGGAGTCAGCGGAATCGCCCGCACAATTACGTGCTCGCGTCACTTCACCCGGCGGCACGACGCAACAAGCCATCGAAACCTTTGTGCAAAACGGCTTCGTTGAACTGGTTTCCAAAGCACTGCATGCCGCCCGTGATCGTTCGATTGAAATGTCTATTCAACTGGGAGCCAACTAATGGGCAGCAACTACATGACCGACCCCGTCGTGTTTCTGATCGACACGCTGTTTTCGCTGTATATTTTGGCAGTTGCCTTGCGCTTTTTGCTGCAATGGACGCAAGCCGATTTTTATAATCCGGTCTCCCAATTCCTGGTCAAAATCACCCATCCGCCCTTGCGCGTCATGCGGCGCTTTATTCCGTCCATCGGGCGTATTGATAGCTCATCTTTGGTATTGGCTTTGTTGTTGCAAATGCTTGCCAATTTCTCGATTTTGGCCATCAAAGGCTTGTCCATCGGCTTGGTAGCGCTAACCTTGTTATCGTTTACCGATTTGCTAAAGATGCTGATCGATATTTTTGTGTATGCCATTTTTGCCGGCGCCCTGCTTAGCTGGTTTGCGGCTGGCAGTTACAGCTCAGCCTCTTCCATCCTGTACAGCCTTACAGACCCGCTGTTGAATGTTTGCAGAAAAGTGCTACCCGATTTGGGTGGCATCGATTTGTCGCCGCTAGTGGTACTGGTGCTGCTGCAATTGGCAAAGATGATGATTTTGCCGCCACTGCATCAGTTGGTCAGTCTGCTGGGCTAATAATTGCCATGGATCGTGTAGCCATCAAACGCACTCTACTTGTCGCTCTTGCACTATCGCTGGCAATTGCCCAGCCAGCGCTTGCCAAAAAAATGTATCGCTGGGTCGATGAAAACGGCAATGTGTATTTTTCCGACCAAGTACCGCCAGATCAAGTCCAGCATAAACGCGAAACCTTGACCGGGAAAGCGCGGGTTATTGATGTGTTGGAAAAAGCCAAAACCGCCGAGCAAATGGCGCAGCAAAAAAGACTGGACTCCCTACGTAAGGAGCAGGAAAAAATAATCGCCAAACAAACGTCCAATGACAAAGTCCTGTTAAGCACATTTCGCAGCCTCGATGACATGAACAAGGCCCTGGCTAACAAGCTAAGCTCTTTCGATGCCGAGAGAAAAGTGGTCGACGGCAACATCGCCCGCACCGAACAGCAATTGCAGCAACAACAACAGCAAGCGGCTACTCTCGAGCGCAACGGCACAAAAATCCCGCCAAAATTGTTAGCCGAAATAGCCGCCACCAAGGCACAAATAGAAAGCAGCAAGCAGGAATTAATCCATCATCAGCAAGAAAGAGACAACAGCGAGAAGCAATTTAAAGCCGATATAGCGCGCTTCCAGTTTTTGACGCAAGCCAACGGCAATGACAAAGCCGCCAACAGCAATTCTTTAGCCGCCAGTAACGCCAGCAATGAATTGGGCTTATTTGTTTGCCAGGATGCGGCGCAATGCGCAAAAGCCTGGAAACTTGCCGGCGAGTTTGTAGCGACTCATGCAACGACCGGCCAGGATGTAGAAAACGAAAACCTGATCATGCGCGCAGCGCCCCAACAAGACAGCGACTTAAGCCTGTCTGTGTCCTTGCTGGAACGCAATAATACCCAGCAGATATTTCTGGATATCCGCTGTCGGCAAACCAGTATCGGCGCGGAATTATGCGCTGGCAGCAAAGCCCAGGCTATTCGCCAGGCATTTGCCCCCTTTATCCAATCCAGCCTAGCGGCGCAGCAATAAAGTTCCAACACCCTGATTGGTAAACAACTCTAAAAGCACTGCGTGATTAACTCGACCGTCAATGATATGTACACTGGTCACCCCGCCCTTCAAAGCATCTGTAGCGCAGCGGGTTTTAGGAATCATGCCGCCGGAAATAGTGCCGTCGGCAATTAAATTATCGATGTCGGTCAAGGTCAAACCCGTCAATAAATTGCCTTCTTTGTCCATAATGCCGGGGATATTGGTCAGCAACATCAGCTTTTCCGCTTTTAATACTTCGGCCACTTTACCCGCCACCAGATCAGCATTAATATTGTAAGAATAACCATCCTTGCCGACGCCGATTGGTGCAATCACCGGGATGAAATCGCTGTTGCCCAGCATTTCCACTACCGCCGGATCGATGCTGCTGACTTCGCCAACATGGCCAAGGTCGATAATTTCCGGCGCATCTTCCAGCGTTGCGCCCGCTTTGGTCATATTGATCTTGCGGGCGTGGATGAAATTGCCGTCCTTGCCGGTCAAACCCACCGCTTTGCCGCCGTGCATATTGATCAAACTCACAATTTCTTTATTCACCAAGCCACCCAGCACCATTTCGACCACATCCATGGTCTCGCTGTCGGTCACGCGCATGCCGTCGATAAATTCCGAGGTTTTGCCCAATTTGGTAAGCAGATTACCGATCTGCGGCCCGCCGCCATGCACCACAATCGGATTGATCCCCACCAGTTTCATCAAGACAATATCCCGCGCAAAGCTGTGTTTCAGGGCTTCGTCCACCATGGCGTTGCCGCCAAATTTGATGACAACCGTTTTGCCCTTAAATTTTTGGATATACGGTAACGCCTCGATAAGAACGTGGGCAATCTGATGTGCGGTTTTTTCTTTTATCATCGCTAACAGTTAAAAAGGTAGATTGAAATTGGGTTTAATTTGCAGCAGCAACTGCCTGAACTGCGTTTGAATCCTAAGCATGGCATCCTGGCTGTCGGCTTCAAAGCGCACGGTTAAAACCGGGGTGGTGTTGGACGCTCTGACCAAGCCCCAACCGTCGGCAAATTCTACGCGCATGCCGTCGATATTAATGATCTTGCCGTCCTTGAAATTAGCTTGACCAAACATCTGCTCAAGCAAATGTCCGCCCTCGCCTTCGGCTATTGGCACGTGTAATTCCGGGGTATTGATACTATCCGGCATATCGGCGAATACATCGCTACTGGAGCGCATATCGGAAGATAAAATTTCAATTAGTCGCGCCGCGGCATAAAGAGCATCGTCGAAACCAAACCAGCGATCATTAAAGAAAATATGCCCGCTCATTTCGCCGGCCAATGCTGCCGCGGTTTCTTTGAGCTTGGCTCTCATCAGGGAATGTCCGCTTTTCCACATCAGCGGCCTGCCACCGCGCTTGACGATTTGATCGTGCAAATGCCTGGAGCATTTAACATCGTAAATAATCTCGGCGCCCGGTTTATTGCTCAGCACATCCCGCGCAAACAGCATCATCTGCCGATCCGGCCAGATAATCTTGCCGCCAGAATCGACAACCCCAAGTCGGTCGCCATCGCCGTCAAAAGCAATACCCAGATCAGCCGAATAATGACTTACCGCTGTTACCAGATCGGCCATATTTTCCGGCTTACTGGGGTCTGGGTGATGATTGGGGAAATTGCCATCGATGTCGCAATACAATTCAACCACATCACAACCCATAGTTCGCAACAGCATGGGTGCCAACTGGCCGGCTGAGCCATTGCCGCAGTCAACCACCACTTTCATTGGCCGCACCAAATGCACATCATCGGCGATCATGCCGATATATTCGTTGCTAAACAGCTTGTTTTGCTCGATGGAACCCGGTTCGCCCTGGCTGTAATCCGCGCCTTCTATGCGTTTTTTAAGCTGCTGAATTTTATCGCCGGACAAGGCGTCTCCGTTCACTACCAACTTTAAACCATTGTAGTCGGCGGGATTGTGGCTGCCAGTGACCATCACGCCGCTGCGGCCTTCGCTATGTTGGGTAACAAAATACAGCAAGGGCGTCGGCACAACCCCAATATCCAGCACATCGCATCCAGCCTGTGTAATACCTTTTGCCAGCGCTTCCGTCAGGCTTGGACTGGACAGGCGTCCGTCCCGACCCACCACGATAGTCTTGATGCCAAGTTGCTTGACCTCGCTGGCCAGCGCCTTACCAATATTTTGTACGCTTTCAACGGTCAAACCACGACCTACAATGCCACGAATATCGTAAGCCCGGAAAATACCGGCAAAATCATCGACCACGGGCGCCGACGCAGCTTTGGGCGCTACCGGCATCGCAACGGGTGCCTCCATAGACATACTGATCGGCGCGGTTGCCATGCTAATTGGCGCCGTCGCATACTGCTCGGCCATATTAGGGGATTCCTCAACAAAATCGATATTGAACGATTCGTCGAAGAAATCCAATTCCCCAGTTTGATCGGCAGTTTGAGAGGGGCTTTTTTCATGCTCCAGAATCCGCTTGAATTGCGACAGCGTAGCTATGATCGGTCGCATTTCATCAAGCTGCACAGGATAGTGTCCGACGTTTTTACCGGTCATCATGTCCTTGGCGGCTTTCAGAATACTGCTTTGGTCATGGTGCAAATAATCGGCTAGCTTGCGATAACCAATAAAAAAAGCCAAGCAAGCCAGCAAAGCGGGAATCAAGATAAGACAGACAATCAGCACGATTTCACCAACACTGGCGCCACCGCCTATCCACAATTCAACTTGCCAGCGGCTGTTGGTTAGCGGAATAAGCTGCGGATCATCGACCTTTATTTTCACATCACCGGCTGTCGCTAATACCGCTTCGCCTTGTTTAACTTCCAGGTAACCGTCACTGAAATTGGTTTTAGCCATTAGTTGTTGCAAAAAATCGGGTTTCAGGCTGACCAAAATGACGCCAATTACTTGCTGGTTTTGGCTAACCGCGCTGGTTATCGCTAAATGCCTATGTTCGCCCTCACCTTGCACAATCGGTTTTTGCTTTGCTGTTAAAGTGGCTCTGACCATTTCCAGATCGGCAAAACCCATATTGGGCGCTTGCGATTCATCCGGCTCGCTGACCGATGCTGGCAACAACCGCACCCTTAATGACTGAGGAATCACTGCCTGCAACCTGGTCGCGACCGCATTCAGCGTTGCCGCGTTGCGAGCATCGCCGCTCAGCGCGGCAATGACATCCGGCGATTGGGCCAATCCGTCGACCACCCGCTGCAAAGTATCGGTCTGACTGGCGACATTGACCACAATGCCGTTAGCGATAGCAGTACTGCTGATTTGCTGAATATCGCTGACTTGCGCCGACGAAAACCAATACGCGCCACCGCCCGCCAAAAACACCATCAAGGCTGCGATTCCGGCGATTATGCTAAATATGCGTGCCATTTGTTGCTCCGCTTAGTGGCGACCACTGTGTCCAAAGCCGCCGCTACCGCGATGACTCTCGTCAAATTCTGTCACGCATTCAAATTCGGCCTGCACCACCGGCACAAACACCATTTGCGCCACCCTTTCGCCAATCTCAACGGTAAACGCGCTATTGCCGCGATTCCAGCACGAAATAAATATCTGCCCCTGATAATCCGAATCGATCAAGCCCACCAGATTACCCAACACAATCCCATGCTTATGACCCAAACCAGAGCGCGGCAGCAATACGGCTGCCAAATGCGGATCGTCGATATGAATCGCCAAGCCGGTCGGAATCAGCGTTGTTTCGCCGGGCTGCAAAGTCAAGGGCGCATCCAGACAGGCCCGTAAATCCAATCCCGCAGAACCATGGGTAGCATACGCTGGCAAGTCAATCTCCTGCCCCAACCGTTGATCAAGAATTTTTAACTGGATTTTTTTCATGCAATTTCTCGGCTATCAGATACAGCAGTTGCGTGGCTAAAGTATGTTTATCGGTCATGGCTAGCGTTTGCTGGCCGCCCGGCCAAAACACCTGTAGCGCATTAGAGTCGCTCTCAAAGCCGCCTTCGGCCTTGCCCACCCAATTGGCAGCTATCATGTCCAGGTTTTTAGCCTGTAGTTTGTGTTTGGCGTAATTTTCCAGATCGTCGGTTTCGGCGGCAAAGCCCACCACTAGCGGCTTGGGTTGCAAACCGGCGACCGCGGCGATGATGTCCGGGTTTTTTTCCAGCAGTATGCTGGCAATATCGCCGTCTTTCTTGATTTTATGCGCGACGATGTGTTGCGGTCGATAATCCGCCACCGCCGCAGCGCCAATATAGACATCCGCATCACGGCAATGCGTTAGCGTGGCATCATACATTTGCAAAGCGGTTTCTACTTGAATAAATGCAAGGCCAACTGGTGGCGATAGATTAACCGGGCCACTGACCAATACCACTTCTGCGCCACCAGCCACGGCGGCTTGCGCCAACGCATAACCCATCTTACCGGAGCTCCGATTAGTGATGTAGCGCACCGGATCAAGTGGCTCGCGGGTCGGACCGGCACTAATCACGACTTTGACGCCGCTCAGCATACCGGGTATTTGCTGCGCCAATAATAACCGACAAATCTCAACCGGCTCTTCCATACGTCCCAAGCCTTGCTCGCCACACGCCTGCGCACCCGCCGCCGGGCCAATAAACCGCACGCCATGTTGGTGCAAGCGCCTGATATTATCTTGCGTCACCGCTTTTGCCCACATCGCCTGATTCATCGCTGGTGCCACCACAACCGGACATTCGGCAGCCAAATACAAGGTAGACAATAAGTCGTCGGCCAAACCGTGCGCCATTTTGGCCAGCATATCTGCGGTAGCCGGGGCAATCAGTAACACATCTGCCCAGCGCGCCAGATGGATATGACTCATGGCTTGCTCCTGCCCGGCATCAAGCAGTTCGCTGTGCACAGCATGGCCGCTCAAAGCTTGAAAAGTCAGCGGTGCGACAAACTCGCAGGCAGCCGCCGTCATCACCACCCGAACATCATGCCCCTGCTTACGCAACAAACGCACTAATTCGGCAGCTTTGTACGCCGCTATGCCGCCGCAAACCCCTAATAAAATTCGCTTATTAATCTTCGTGCACCTTAAAAGTCAATAGCGGGGATTATGGCAAACTCACACCGATTCTTCTATGCTTAAATCGTTTTCTAACGTCCAGGAGCAGCCGATGAGCATAAAAGATTGGAACGCCGACGAACGTCCGCGCGAAAAACTCTTGCAGCGCGGCGCCAACGCACTCACCGACGCCGAACTGTTAGCCATTTTTTTGCGCACCGGCACACCCGGTAAATCTGCGGTGGATATGGCGCGGGAATTGTTAAACGAACATGGCTCATTGCGGGCTTTACTGGCCGCCGACCAGCAGCGTTTCTGTCAAAGTCACGGCCTGGGCGACGCCAAGTACGCGCAGTTACAAGCGGTATTGGAGATGGCCAGACGTTATTTCGCGGAGATACTGCAACGCGGCAACGCGCTGACCAGCCCGGACACGACTCGGGCTTATCTTTGCGCGCAATTGCGCGGCTACAGCTACGAAGTATTTGCCTGCTTGTTTCTGGACAATCAGCACCGGGTGATTCAGTGGGAAGAATTGTTTCGCGGCAGCATAGACGGTGCCAGCGTGTATCCGCGCGAAGTGGCTAAGCGGGCTTTATTTCATCATGCCGCGGCGGTGATTTTTGCCCACAATCATCCTTCCGGCATCAACGAACCCAGCCAGGCTGACCGGCACATCACCGCTAAACTCAAACAGGCGCTGGGCTTATTTGATATTCGGGTACTGGATCATTTTATTGTCGGCGATGGCGAGCCGTATTCATTTGCCGAACACGGGCTGCTGTAAATGCCTTATGTCAGGGAACGCTAGCGCGCAGCCCGCCCTACACAGGTTTTATTGGCTATCTTGGCTAAGCGGCCGATATTGACTCAGCACCCGTTCCGCCAATCTGGAAAACGGCATGCTTTGAATCCACACCGTACCCGTGCCTTTTAAGGTCGCCAAAAACACACCCTCGCCGCCGAACAGCATGCTTTTCAAACCGCCACTCATGCCGATGTTGTAATCGATGTCACCACTGAAGGCGACTAAACAGCCGGTATCCAGACGTAGCGTCTCGTTGTTCAACTCTTTGCGCAACACGGTGCCACCGGCATGGATAAAAGCCATGCCGTCGCCGCGCAGGCGTTGCAGGATAAAACCTTCACCACCAAACAAGCCGCTGCCCAAGCGCTTGTTAAAAGCTATATCAACCTGTGTGCCAAACGCCGCTGCCAAAAAGGCGCTGCGCTGGCAAATCACTTGCTCGCCTAATTCGGCTAAATTCAAAGGTACGACGCAGCCTGGAAACGGCGCAGAAAATGCCACTCGCCGCTTTTGTTTACCCTGATTGGTAAAGTGCGTCAGAAACACCGACTCGCCAGTCAACATTCGCTTACCCATGCCAAACAATTTATCCATCACGCCACCAGAACCGTCGCCCATTTTGGCTTCAAAATCAATATCCTGTTCCAGATAGGTCATGGCGCCGGCTTCAGCGATCACCGTTTCGTTGGGATCTAATTCGATTTCGACCATTTGAATATCGTGGCCGATGATTTGGTAGTCGACTTGATGACAGCGCATGATTTTTTCCCGATTAAGCTAACAAGTTAAGCAAAATTTGTTGGTAAACCCGGCTTAAAGTTTCTAATTCGTCCAGGCCAATATGTTCGTTGACTTTATGGATGCTGGCATTCAACGGCCCCAGTTCGATCACTTGCGCACCGGTAGGCGCGATAAATCGGCCGTCGGAGGTACCGCCGCCGGTGTCATCCACTGCCTGAAACCCGCAAACCGTTTCGATAGCCGCATGGGTGGCTTCGATTAATGCGCCGTGTGCGGTCAAAAACGGGTTACCGGACAAACGCCATTGCACAGCGTATTTAAAACCGTGTTTATCCAAAATGGCGTGGGTGCGGGCTTTAATGGTGGCTTCGTCCAGCTCGGTGCAAAAACGCAGATTGAACTGCACTTCCACTTCGCCGGGAATGATATTTTCCGCGCCGGTGCCGCCGTTGATATTGGACACCTGCAAACGCGTCGGCGGGAAAAACGCGTTGCCCTGATCCCAAATCTCTTCGGTTAATGCCTTTAAGGCTGGCGCAAAGCTATGAATCGGATTTTCCGCTAATTCAGGATAAGCCACATGCCCTTGAATACCCTGCACCGTCAGTTTGGCGCATAAGGACCCGCGTCTACCAACCCGAATCACATCGCCAATTTTTTTGTCGCTGGACGGCTCACCGACCAGACACCAATCGATTTTGTCATGGCGCTGCTCCAGCACTTCTACCACTTTAACCACACCGTGGGTGGCGATGCCTTCCTCGTCGCTGGTCAGCATGATGGCTATCGAGCCTTTATGCTCAGGATATGCGGCGACGAAGCGCTCCACGGCGGTGATAAATGCGGCGATGCCGCCTTTCATATCTGCCGCGCCGCGACCATAGAGCTTGCCATCACGAATGGTAGGTTCAAATGGCGGCGAATCCCATACCGTCAACGGCCCGGTAGGCACTACATCGGTATGACCCAAAAACACAAATAGCGGTGGCTGGCTACCCCGTCGCAACCACAGGTTTTGGGTATCGGCAAAGTTTAAGCGTTCATCGCTAAAGCCCAGATTGGCTAAGCGACTGGCCAGCAAATCCTGGCAACCGGCGTCGTGGGGGGTGACCGATTCGCGACGAATCAGTTCTTCTAACAGTAAAAGGGTTTCGCTCATTATTCTGATGGGTACTGATCGGGGTTGAAGCCGACGATCAGTTGCTGTCCGTTTTCCAGAATCGGGCGTTTGATCAAAGTCGGCACAGCCAGCATGAGTTGCACGGCTTTGTCGGGGGTTAAATCGGATTTTTGGGCGTCATCAAGCTGGCGCCAGCTGGTACTGCGCTGATTCAGGACAGCATCCACGCCCAACGCGTCGATAAACTTTTGCAGCAATGCTGCATCCAGTCCGTCGCCGCGATAGTCGTGGAAGCGGTAGGCAATGTGCCGCGCTTCCAGCCAGCCGCGCGCCTTTTTGACGCTATCGCAGTTTTTGATGCCGTAAACTACGATCATGCAATATTAGCCTTCTTCACCAGCCAGCAATTCTTCGATGCTAGGCAATGAGTCGTCGGCTTTGGCACGGCCTTTATATACATCAACAAACTCCATGAATGCTTGCTCCAGATCGTCAAGCACTTCTTCTTCGTCGGTCACTTCGTCTTCTGGAATCTCACCTGATTCCAGATAATCTTTTTGGATAGCAATCTCGCCGTTCAAAGACAGCAGGGCAAGGATGAGGGCATTATTAGAAATATTTTCTGGCATGATGATACTCGCAGGTTAGGATTGAAGAGAAAACGGGTTGCCGGCCACAAACACGGCGATTTATCAGGCGCGCGGACAGAGTGTGTCGAAAGATATCGCATTCATGCTGTACTGCCTCCATTTAAATCAATGTTGGCATTGTAACGCATAGCGAGTATTCCATGCCAAGCGTTAACCGCCAGAACAGATTGCAAAGCTTTCATCCTGGCATCTAAGCTCACGGGTAAATTTAGCTAGGGCAAGACTCGAAAGTCAGCGGCCATTTCACTGGCATCATGCGGAACATAAGCACATCAGATGCTGTAAGCCTCCCCCCGGATTCCGCTTCGCTTCATCCAGACTACTTCTGGTAAAATGTGAGCACAGTCCGTATGGACCTGGCTTTTCGTTATTCGTCAAACTACGAATTGCTCCCGCTTTTTAGCCACTAGATTGAAAAGCGCAACGGAGAAAACCAACTTCAAACCCCGGATTCTGCTTTGCTCCATTCAGGCTACCCAATACACTCGTCCCGAACCACTGGCCATCTTTAATGAATTTCACTGACACAGGCACCTTAATAAACTGGCAATTGGATGATCTCAACATCATCGAGCCGGTTCACGACAAAGCAGGCGGCGGCTCGCGCGGCGGCGTCTATCTATGCATACCCAATTTTGAGGAACTACCGCCACCGTTTAGCATTAAACACGGCGAATACAGAATAACCAACTGCGATTCCACGCTGCCGCACAACAAAACCCTGGGAAATGCCTGGGGCACTGTCGACGTGATTACTGACTGGGAAGAACTGGCGGAACAAAGCATCAAGATCCTTAATGTCACTACCACCATCCGCGCAACTTCGGAGACGGCCTTGGTGCGCCCGGGTTTTCATCCCTATTTTTCCGTGACTGAAAACAGTTTTCTTGATCTAGCGACTACTCGCATAGAGGTCGCAAATCTACCTCACGATAGCTTGCAAAAATATCAAGCTGCGTCCTTAGCTGACACAGTCAAACTGACAACGGCCGATTACACTGTAACCGTAGCCTGTAGCATATCGCCCGCAACGGAAAACCTGTCTGTTGCCTTTGGTATCTGGAGCGACAAGAAGCACGAGTACGTCTGCATAGAGCCCATCATCGGTAATCAATTTGGCGCTGATGACCTGCCGACAGCACTGACGCTGCTCAAGGGTGAAGAATTGGTACTGGCATTTACAATACGGGCGGAAAAATTGGCATTGGCGGGTTAGCAGATTTGTCAGGGTGCGCGATAGCGCTCCCTGACAAACCAGTGCTGGGTTTCGCTTGCGCGCTACCCAGCCTACGTTTTACCAACGCAAAAATATCAATCGCGCAACAATTCGTTGATACCGGTTTTGCTGCGGGTTTTTTCATCGACTTGTTTGATAATCACCGCGCAATACAGGCTGTGGCTGCCGTCTTTGCTTGGCAGGTTGCCGGAAACCACGACCGAGCCTGTCGGGATGCGGCCATAGCTGACTTCGCCAGTCATACGGTTGAAGATTTTAGTGCTTTGACCGATGTAAACACCCATCGATACCACGCAGTTGTCTTCCACGATCACGCCTTCGACGATCTCGGAACGCGCGCCGATAAAGCAGTTATCGCCGATAATGGTTGGGTTGGCTTGCAGCGGCTCCAAAACACCACCGATACCGACGCCACCGGACAAATGCACGTTTTTACCGATTTGCGCGCAGGAACCGACAGTCACCCAAGTATCTACCATGGTGCCGCTATCGACGTACGCGCCGATGTTGACATAAGACGGCATCAAGATAGCGCCAGGTGCGATGTAAGAACCGTAACGCGCCACGGCATTTGGCACCACGCGTACGCCAGCATTAGCAAAATCGGCTTCGCTGTATTGTCCAAATTTAGTCGGCACTTTGTCGTAATAACGCACGTCGCCGCTTTCGATCACTTTGTTTTCGTTAATACGAAACGACAACAGCACCGCTTTTTTCAGCCATTGATTGGTCACCCAATCGCCGTCTTTTTTCTCGGCTACGCGCGCTTCGCCTTTATCCAGCATATTCAAAACTTCAGCGACCGCCGTGCGGACTTCGGAAGATACGGTGGATGGGCTGATTTCGGCGCGGTTTTCAAAGGCGTCGTTAATGATGGTTTCCAGATTTGACATGAGCTCTCTTTGGTTCAGGGTTCAGGGTTCAGGTTTCAGTGTTCAAGGCGTTTTGCCGCTTGCACCTTACGCTATGTCCCTATTTTGTTAAAAATTCTTTAATTCTTTGCGCGGCGGCTACGCATTCTTCCAGCGGCGCGACCAGGGCAATTCGCACATGGTTGGCACCGGGGTTTAAGCCTTCGCTGTCGCGCGATAAATAGCTACCGGGCAACACGGTGATATTTTGCTGGGCAAATAAACTCTGCGCAAAATCCGTGTCGCTGC
Source organism: uncultured Pseudomonadota bacterium (assembly GCA_903858105.1). Taxonomy (GTDB): domain Bacteria; phylum Pseudomonadota; class Gammaproteobacteria; order Methylococcales; family Methylomonadaceae; genus Methylomonas. Next base: position 17,544 of record CAIOHN010000066.1, read on the forward strand.
CGGGTGTTTTTAACCAGATATAAAAACTGGCCGGCGGGCGATTAATGTCGCAAACATCCTGCAAAATCTCGATAAACGCCGTAAATTTTTCCCGGTATAGCTGACGATTGTGACGCACATGTTCTTCGTCATTCCAGGCGGCAATACTGGCATGCTGAGTTGGCACCGGCATTGGGCAGCCGTGATAGGTGCGGTATTTAAGATAATTTTTCAGCACCTCGGCATCGCCAGCGACAAATCCGGAACGCAAGCCCGGCGCGTTGGAGCGCTTGGACAAGCTTTGAAAAATCACACAACGCTTGAAATCGCTATTGCCTGACTGAAAGGCACTTTGCAACAAACCTTGCGGCGGATGAGCTTCGTCGTCGTATAACTCGGTGTAACATTCGTCGGAGGCGATGACAAAATCGTATTTTTCCGCCAGCGCCAATAATTTTTGATGCGCTGCCAGCGACAACACTGTGCCGGTCGGGTTACCCGGCGAGCAGATAAAAATCAACTGGCAACGTTGCCAGATTGCTTCAGGCACGCTGTCAAAATCCGGCAAATAGCCGTTGGCCTCGATGGTGTTCAGATAATACGGTTCCGCGCCGGCCAACAAAGCCGCGCCTTCGTAAATTTGATAAAACGGATTAGGCATGATCACAACCGGCTTATCTCGCGGATCGATCACGGCCTGCACTAGCGAAAACAACGCCTCGCGAGTACCGTTGACCGGCAACACCTGAGTTTCTGCATCAACGCCACCCAGCGGAATCCCAAAGCGCCGACAGGTCCAGTCGGCGATGGTTTGGCGCAGTTCCGGCAACCCTTTGGTCGTCGGGTACAGGGTTAAACCATGCAAATGCCGCAGCAAAGCTTCCTGAATAAAATGCGGGGTCGCGTGTTTTGGCTCGCCTATCGACAGTGCAATATGTGCCAATTCGGCTGGCGGGGTAATGCCTTGTTTCAGCGTCGCCAGCTTTTCAAACGGGTACGGGTGTAATTGCGATAAATGCGGATTCATTATTTAGCGCAACGCGGTTGTCTGCCGGAGTTCCAGGCTTGTTGCTGTAGCTGGAGGGCTTGGTTCATGTGCTGATTCAAATTATCGATACGGCTACCATGCGAGGGATGGGTAGACATAAATTCGATAGGCTGGCCGCCTTGCGCGGCTTTATCCATTTTTAGCCACAGATTGACGCTTTGCCGCGGATCGAAGCCAGCTTTGGCCATCAAATCCAGACCAATGGTATCGGCTTCGGTTTCGTGGACGCGGCTAAACGGCAGGATAACGCCATATTGCGCACCCACACCCAGCAAACCCAGCGCCGTCTGACCCAAGGCGGTTTGTGGCTGAGACACGGCTTGCACCATCGACAGACCAGTACTGACAGCGCTTTCTTGTGACAAACGCTCGTTACTATGCCGCGCCAACACGTGCCCAACTTCGTGACCAATGACCGCTGCCAACTGATCCTGATTATCCACCAGATTAATCAAGCCGGTATGCACCCCAATTTTGTTACCTGGCAAGGCAAAGGCATTCAAAGAATCGTCTTGAAACACCACAACTTCCCACTGCCCGCCGGTCTGCATGGTAATCGCCTGCGCCACACAACTGGCAAACTGGCTGTAGTGCGTGTTTTTGCTGATTGGGTTTTTGCTTTTCATATCGTTAAAGGATTGCAAACCCATTTGATCGACTTGATTATCCGGCATGTAGATAAACTGACTGCGACCAGTTGGGCTGGTTGCGCAAGCCGTGAACAACAAAGACACTATCGATGTAAGCAGAATTTTTTTCAACATGGCGTAAACATCCATTAGAAACAGAGGCGGCATTTTAGCCTAACTTGCAGGCTTGGGTTAAAAGCTTTTTCGCCTAAAGCTGTGCTCTGCAGCGGATGATTGCAGGCTTATCCGGCGACATCCAACAGTAATCGCAAACCAAATTGGGTGACTTGCCAGCGTACCGCCTGCCTGTCACCGTCGAACTGCTGTTTTACGCATTGCCCGACTTGACCGCGCCGTTGCCAGGCGATAAACACCGTGCCAACCCGCTTTTGCTCGGTGCCGCCGTCTGGCCCGGCAATACCGGTAACCGCCAAAGCCAAGTCGGCATGACTATGTGCCAAAGCGCCAGCCACCATTTCCAGCGCCGTTTCCTGGCTAACCGCGCCGACGCTATCCAGGGTATCTTGCAACACACCCAGCATTTCAATTTTGGCGGCGTTGCTGTAGGTCACAAAGCCGCGATCAAACCAGGCAGAACTGCCCGGAACATCGGTAATTGCCTTGGCAATCGCGCCACCGGTGCACGACTCGGCTAAAGCCAGGCTTTGTTTAAGGTTGTGTAGTCGTTTGCCGAGGGTTTCGGCCAAGGGATAAATGGCGTCATGCATAGCAGTCTGACCAGATTGGAGAGGGTCGTTGCAGCGCGCTGATCGGTGCTGCAACGTGATCAAAAACCTCTATTGCGGGAGTTTGGCGATTTCGGCGACTTTTTCAAAGTCAGCCCCAACGCTGATAATGAAGCTAGTGACTTGCTCGATGCTCATCTCTGATTTAATCACTTTGGATTCGTGCACGATCACTGCGAATCCTGACGTCGGATTGGGAGAGGTCGGCACAAATAATACATAACGATCATCGGTTTTGTTGGTCACATACGCCGGTACCCAGATGCCCTCCTTGGGGTACTCGATATAGACCACTTCGCGCGGTTCCTGTAATTGATGGCCGGCAATCATGTTGACCAGTTTTTTGGTCACCCGGTAAATAGTGCTTAACAGCGGGATACGTTCGATCAAGTGTTCAAACATCGCAATGATGGAAAACCGTCCCAAGCTCACCCGATGTCCAACGTAGGTAATGGTCGCGAAGCTGGCGGCAAACAACAAAAATGTCACCAGATAATTATCCGAATAGCCGTAAACAAATTGAAACAAATCAGAAAGCCGGTCTTTTACGAACAACACGATTTGCACAATCACCATAATCGGGATGAACGCCAAAACGCCAATTAGAGTGTGATTAAGGAGTTTCTTCATGATGCGCCTACCTTTTTTATTTTAGTTGTTAGGAATAATGGTTTTATCAGAGTTATGCCGCTGAAGGAAGTTTAGACCTAATCGCCGCTTGAGTAAGTACGCGCTAAGTACCTGCCGCAAAGCGATACAGCCAACGCGTCGAAATGGCCATCACCGGCAACAGCAAGCCACCCAGCCACAGCAAGGCGGTTAAGGTGATTTGGCTGGCGCTGGCATCCCAGATAGTCAGCGAACTATTTAAAGAAATATTGGATGGTGCCAAAAACGGAAACATCGACACGCCCAGTATCAATAACACCAGCGTAATCGTCACCGCACTGGCTAACAACGCCCATTTGGCCTGGTCCAGTCTGGACAATACCAGCGCGACAATCCAGGCAAGCGCCGCTAGTACCGGCAAGGCCCACAAGCTTGGCTCGTGTTCATAATTATCCAGCCACAAGCCTTCGCCGCGTTTCACAAATTTAGTCAAAGGATTGGAAACGCCAGTCGGCACGATCTCGGTTGTGACGTGATAGCCTTCAAGACGGGTAATCCACATCCCGACCAGGATAAATAACAGCATAAAGCCGATGCCAGACGACATGGCCAAGGATTTGCTGCGCTGATACAAGGCATCTTGGCTGTGGGTTTGCAGGTAAAGCGCCCCATAACTAGCCAGCAAGGCCACACAAGTCGCACTGACCAAAGCCGCAAATGGACTGAATAAACCACTAAAACTACCTAAAAAAGCGATGTGCATATCGCTTGCCAAATGAAAAGGTACGCCTTTTAATAAATTACCCGCCATCAACCCCAGTAACGCTGCCGGCAGCAAACCACTGACAAATAAGGCTTTATCCCATTTTTGCCGCCATGCGTCGTTTGCAATCTGGCTTCTGAAATAAAACCCTATAGGCCTTACAAATAGCGCCAGCAAAGTCAGCAATAGAAGCGACTGAAAACTGGAAAACAGCGCCGCGTAAACCGTCGGCCAACCCACAAACAACACGGCAATCGTCAGCGCCAGCCAGGCTTGATTTCCGGCGCTCGGTACAGCCAATTTAGCGACGATAACGCCGCGTTGCTGTTCGGATACATTCAAAAACGGTAATAGCAGACTCACGCCCAGTTCAATGCCATTAACCAAGACAAAACCGATCACAAATAAGCCCAGCAAACCCCAGCAAACCAGGCGTAACATTTCATAATCAAGCCACATGTTCGCTCTCCTGCGCAATAGGCAACGCCAAGGCACTACCCTGCCTGACCAGTTTAAGGATCAAAAATCCGGCAAGCGCCAGTAGGCCGACATAAGCCAATCCGTAACCGGCAAAACTCAGGATTAAATCGGTTGTAGTTAGGGTCGAAACACCCTGCCAGCTCGGTAAAATATCTGCCACCATCCAGGGCTGGCGGCCAAATTCCGAGATAAACCAACCGCTACCGCTGGCCAGCCACGGCAATGGCAAACCGTAAAAACAAAGCTTTAGCAGCCAGTCTCTACGCCAAGCAGCGATGCTGGCAAAACTGGCCAAGGCGAACAACGCCAACATCAAACAACCGACCAGGATCATCGCTTTGTAACCCCAAAACAAGGCTTGCGGCGCCGGTAGACTGGCTAAGGCTGCTTGCTCTATCTGCGCCGGATTGGCATCTGTGACATTTTCTTTCCAGCGTTTTAGTAACAAGGCGTAGCCTAAATCCGGCTTTTTGGCGGCAAAATCGCTTAACAATTGCGGCTGATTTTTTTCGTCGCGTATCTCTTGCAGCAAAGCATAGGCTTGCAAGCCGTTACCGATACGTTGACGATTTTGCGCCAACAAATCATCATTCGACAGGCCGTTGATAGCCGCAAATTTGCTACGCTGGATGCTAGCAGACGCGTAAATACTCCGGTCACCTATTGCCATGGTAGCAATCACCATAAGCAAGCCAAGAACCGCCGCGACACGAAAAGACGCCTGGGCTAACAAAGTTTCGCGTTGTTTGAGCAGATAGTACGCACTAATCGCCAGGACAAAGCCTGCGGCGGTGACATAAGCAGCCAGCAGACTGTGCACAAATTTAGCCAGACCTACCGGATTACAAAACAGCAAATGCAAATCGGTGACTTCCAGCCGCAAACTCTGTGGGTTTAACTCTGCGCCCAGCGGATTTTGCATCCAGCCGCTAGCCATCACAAAACCAAACAAATTCACATGACAGCCGATGCAAATCAGCCAGATTGAAACAAGATGCGCGACTTTGCCCAAGCGCTGCCCGCCAAACAAAAACCAGCCCGCGCCGTTGGCTGCCAGAAACAAGCCCGCCAGGCCGATTAACAAAGCCAAGCCAAACGCATCGCCAGCATAGTGGGCAAAATACGACCAATTAACGCCAAATTGAATAGCCATCGCCAGACTGGCAACCATGCTTAAGCCGAAACTGACCGCAAACAACCTGCCCCAGAACTGAGCCATCTGCTGATATAGACTTTGTCCGCCGATAACAAACCAAGATTCCATGATCACCAGCAACAAGGACAAACCCAGCGTCAGCGGCATAACCAAAAACTGCAGCACCGCCGTGAAAGCAAACTGCCCACGCGACAACTCGACAACCGTTTCGGAAATCATCCCCACCTCTCCGTCAACCTGAAAAATGCGGCAATTATAGAGTTATCCGCTGGCCTGTCGGCGATTTTCTCGAGGTCTAGTCCATAACCGAGATGATTTAGCGGTTTGCCGCTCTCAACAAACCCGCTGCCGTGGAAACACGCAACGGAAGCGACTGCCTTTACCCAGTTGGCTTTCGATTTCCAATTTGGCGTCATGCCTGACCAAAACATGTTTGACTATCGCCAATCCCAGGCCGGTGCCGGGGATTTTTTGATTGCGCTTTACTTCGGCCCGGTAAAAACGTTCGGTAACCCGCGGAATATCGGCAGTGGCGATACCATCGCCAAAATCTTCCACCTCAAAATACACACTGCCATCGGTATTACTGTGCCAGCGCACTTTGACCGGCGAATTGCGAGGCGAGTATTTCATGGCGTTAACCAACAAATTGCTGAACGCACTGCGCAGTTCATCCATATCGCCGCGCAGATTGACGGTGCTATCCATCACCAGCTCGACACGCCGTTCGTCGGATTCCAATAAATCGCTTTCCTGACAAACTTGCCCCAGCAATGCCGGAATAGCTACACAATCGAATTTTTTGGCTTTACTTTCCAGTCGCGCCAACAGCAGCAAATCATCGATCAAGGTTTGCATGCGTTCGGTTTGCGCCGCCATGTTTTGAAACGAGCGGGTATAAACAGAACTGCCGTCATCCATTTCCTGCAAAGTTTCCAGGTAACCCCGCAGCACGGTTATGGGTGTGCGCAACTCGTGAGAGACATTGGCCACAAAGTCGGTGCGCATCCGTTCGATATTTTTCAGATGCGTCACATCCTGCGCCATCAGCAAACGTAAGCCAACGCCATAGGGTACGATGCCGATTTGTAAAATCATGTTTTCGTTGATGGGCGAGGGTATGCAGATTTTGTTTCCGTAATCCTGGTCTTTTAGATACTGAATGAAGATTGGATGCCGCACCAGATTAGGAATCCGCTGGCCGTTGTCCGATCTTTTTAGCCCCAGAAAATCGTGCGCGACCTTGTTGCTCCACTCAATCTCGCCATAACTGCTCAACACTACGATAGCATCCGGTAATGCGCTGGTAGATTTACGGAAGCTGTCCAGCATCCTGCCCAGTTTTTTCTTGCGGCGCTTTTGGCTTTTTCTGATTTTATACAGATGATAATAAATATCACCCCAAATGCCTTTAAAGTCAGGCCTTTCGCCAGTACCGCCCTGACTAAGCCACCGTTCCAGCTTGTTGATGCTGATGGTTTGTTTTATATATAAAAATGAGACGATACCCAACAATAGCGCAGCCAAGTGACCGATAAACGCACTCAGCACCAGGGCCGGTAACAGTAAAGCGATTGCGATATTTATTTCCCGTTGCCAACGCTGCATGAACACTCAATCTGCCATCGAAAATCGGTAACCAAAACCACGCACAGTCTGTATCAATTCTTCGCGACCGTAGGTTGCCAAAATCTTGCGCAAGCGGCGGATATGCACATCAACAGTGCGCTCTTCGATATAAACGCTGCGGCCCCAGACCTGATCCAGTAAATGGGTGCGACTATAAACCTTGTCGGGGTTGGTCATAAAAAACTGCATCAATCTGAACTCGGTAGGACTGACTTCCAGGCTGCGACCGCCGATGCTAAGTTTATGTTGCTCAGCGTCCAGGGTCAGATCGCCGACACTAAGTTGGCCTGATTCGGATAATTTGCCGCTGCGTCGCATCACCGCTTTGATCCGGGCGATGAGTTCCTTGGGCGAAAAAGGCTTGGTGATGTAATCGTCGGCGCCAATTTCCAGGCCGCGAATTTTATCTTCTTCTTCGCCGCGCGCCGTCAGCAAAATTATCGACAAATCTTTATAACCCGGCTCGCTTTTTAGGCGTCTCGCCAACTCTACCCCACTGATACCGGGCAGCATCCAATCCAGCACCAGCAAATCCAGCCGATTATCGGCAAGACTCTGCCGCGCCTGCTCGGCGCTGCCGACGGCAATTACATTAAAGCCAGCCTGCTCCAACACCATCACCAACATTTCCCTTATGGCGTCTTCGTCTTCTACAACCAGGATATTCAAGTTCGGCATAATCATCTGTAGTCTACAAGCCAAGGATGATAACAATTTAACAAAGATATATTACCGATTTGTGACAGAAAAAACCGGTCATACCGGACATTCTCAAGCGCGCCTAACGCCCTAAATTAGCCTTTTCATCCCCAACCGGCGCCGCAAAGGCATCCGAGACCAGGATGTCGATGTTGCTGCCGGTCAAGGCATTTAAAAATTCCACCAACTCGGCGACTTCAGAACCGGACAAACCCAGCGGTTTAATCAGCGGCGATAGATTTTCGTTGGCTATGCCGCCTTGATTGTAAAACTGCACCACCTGTTCCAGGCTGGAAAAAGTGCCGTTATGCATATAGGGCGCGCTAAGGGCGACGTTGCGCAGCGATGGGGTTTTATAGGCCCAGCGATCAAGCGGATTTTGGCTGATTTCATAAAACCCAAGGTCGCTGGATTTAACATTGCTCAAGCCTTTGAGATTTTCAGGACTAACATCCAAAAACACGCCCGGCGCGACTTGTACCCGCTGTTTATCCGCCGATTTTTGCATAGCTTCCGCATAGCCAATCCCGGTATTGTGGCGCTTTTGATCGGCCAACAAAGCCGATTTGTCACCGATAGTATGACAAGCGCTACAACCCGCCTTGCCGGTAAACAAGGCAAAACCGCGCTTGGCCTGCTCGTTTAAGGCTTGGTCTTGCTTCGCAAAGCGCCAGCGATCAAACGCCGAGTCGGCAGAGTTTAAGCTGCGTTGATAACTGGCCAGGGCCTGGCCCACTGTTTCCATAGTCGGTCCTTTGTTAAAGGCTTTTTCAAACCAGCCGCGATAATCTACACTGGCTTTCAGCTTATCGATGACATAGCCAATCGACGGATTAGCCATTTCGTTATGCGCCAAAAAAGGCCCCCACACCTGTTGCTCCAGACTGTTCTCGCGACCATCGTGAAACAATAATTTCGCAAAACCCACGTTATACAAGGACGGCGAGTTGCGCCGCACACTGCGCCCTTCTATCCCCACCGCTGTAGCCATCTCGTTATTGCTAAAACCCTGTTCCGGGATGTGGCACATCGCACAGGAAAAGGTGTTGTTCAGCGATAAGCGGCGGTCAAAAAACAGCTTACGCCCCAGTGCAATTTTAGCCGCAGTAATGGGGTTATCTTTAGGCTGCGGCAACTTAGGCAAACCCAATGGCGGCTTTAAGGCGAACTCAATCAACTTAGCCGACTTACCCTGTCTTTGCGCCAAAGCCAGAGATTGGGTTTGGTAGTCGGTCTGTTGATAATTTTGTTTGTTATCGCCGGGTTGAGATAGCCGCTCGCTGCTAACAATCGGCTTGGCAACTGGCTGAGGATTGACGACCAGCAAGTTCTTTACATCATTAATCAAGGTGTCGGCATGCAAAAAATCGACGCTGTAAATATTGCGGATATTTTTGTCTTTATCGATCAGATAAACCCGCAGCATGTGCGAAAAGGTACCGGTGAACTGGCCTTTGTCGTCGTAGATTTTTTGCACATTTTGTTGATAGCCATCCAGAATCGGCTGCAAGGCCGCTTCGTCACGGGTCGTCAGAAACTGCCAGTCGAAATTGCCGGTTTTAAAGCCCTCGCCGTAATGCCGCATCATCTCCGGCGTGTCGTGGCTTGGATTAAAGCTGAGCGTCAACAAGCGCAATTTGCCGGCCAGCTCAGGTTGCTGTTGTAACTGTCGGCTGATTTTATGCAGCACCTGGGTCGCCAACGGGCAGCCGTTGATGTCGCTGCAAGTGGCGTAGATAAAACTCAGCAGCACCAGTTTGTCGCCCATCAAGTCGTGCAAATGTTTGGCTTGATTCGTTGAAGTTAATACTTCGCCGTTGCTGGCGGGGCTGACGACAGGCAGGGAGTAACTGCCGGGGCTTGCTGGTTGGAAGTGTAAGGGGGTGTAGCCGGGGGCTAAGGGTTTTTGGCCTTGAGCTTGCGGGGGTGTGGTAGTTAGAAGCGTAATAAGTACAAATAAATAAAAGCGTTTTGTCACTATCGGTAACCTTTTAATTTTGTGTCGCTGCCGCGACGGATGCTTTAGAAATCGGTTCTCGCACCGACATTCAAAAAGCCGTCGCGCCAGCGACACAACTCAACAACCAGATTCAAACTAACAAAACAAACTCAAAACAACTCAATATCCATCTGATACCCCTCATCATCCTCCTCAACCTCATCTACCACCGGCGTCAACAAAATCTCCTGCAACTGCTGCTGTTTAAACAACAAATCCTGCAAACTTTCCAACACGGCCTGAAACGACTCGTTGATCTGATGATTGGCGGAAATTGCGTTATGCGCGCCTTCGATGGCTTTATCCACCCGATCAAGAATGTATTGCTCCTGATCTTCATCCAAGGCCATGCGCGGCAGGTTTTTATCCAGTTCCATCAGCATGTCACGCATAATCTTGACACTTTGCTTTTGATTCGATTCCAGCCCGGCTTTAATCGTTTCCAGCAAACCGGCAACCACGGCAAACGCCTCGCGGGTTTCGTCCAGTTGTTTACCCACCGCTTGCTCAGAATGAATTTGCTCAATCTTGATGTCGGCCGTGGTCAACATCGCCGGAAAAAAATCCTTGATCCTGCCATAGCGCTCCATATCACCTAAGGGCATATTTTTAATCAACAAAGAAATATTGGGATAGTTAATTTGGGTGCGGCAATCGAAATCAAAAAAGCGCTTTTCGGTGGATAAAGCCATTATCAACTCCGACTCCATCGGACTAACCGAACTGTGTGTTGATGAGTAAAACAAATGCCCTTCTCCGGCTTTGATCATCATGGTGCACTTCAATTCCATCGACCGTGTCACCACAAAAAATGCCCTGACCAATTGATCATAATCCCGCAACACATGGGTTTTTTCGATAAAGTTGATCGCTTGTCCCAAATCGCTGGAACTGGATATGGCAATAAAAGCGGTTTTACGAGCTTCTTCGACTTGCAGAGCCAACTCGTGCCGACGCAAGCGATATTGAATCAACACATTGATTTTGGCGATTAGATCTTCGGTTTGAAACGGCTTGACAATATAGTCGTCGGCACCGGCTTCAAAACCCTGCATTCGGTCGCGCAACTCGCCTCTGCCCGACAAAAAGATAATCGGAATCTCGCAGGTCCTGGGATTGGCTCTGATTATTTCGCAGACTTCGTAGCCATTAAGTCCGGGCATTTCCACATCCAGCAAAATAGTGTCCGGATGATTTTGCTCCAATTCTGCCAGCGCTTGCTCACCGCTAAACACACCGGCAATGTCGTATTTGTAGGCCAATGCGCGCTTGATAACGGCGTGGGTTATTTTATCGTCATCGACAACCAGTATTTTATGCATAACACTCTGACTATAAGGCTTTGATAAAAAATCACTTTTACATTACAAAAGCTCTGCCAACCCCATCTGAACAAGCCTTGTGTGCTTAAGTGAGTCTAGTCTACAAAACCATTTCCATCAGCACCCGCCGATCTGGCGAGCCATCTTGATATGCCTATCAAGATGGCCATCCGCCAATTATCCGCGCCTGCTATTTTGCTGCTTTGCCATACAAAGAATACGCGCCAAAGCGCATTTGATGTGCCCTGCCCAGTTTCTCCTTGGTAAAGTCTATCGAAAACTGCTCGGTCAACTTGTTGCCGTCCCAGTTATAGGCTTTGAAAAACTGCTCGTTATCCGCGCCTTTTTTATCCCAATTGGCCAGTAAGGATGAGGTGTAATACAGGCGTTTGCCATCCCAGCTAGATGAAACCATATTGACCTGCGCGCCGATTTTTTGCTCAAACACTTGTTTGGGGTGGAACGGATCGCTGATGTCAAAGCGGCGAGTTTTACCGTCCATAAAAGTGTTAACCCACAAGGTTTTGTCGTCACTGGAGATGGAAATATCTACCGGCAGCGGGATTTTGGCCGGTTCACCAATATCGGCTACGTCTTTGGCTTGCCATTCGCCTTTGTCGTCTTGATGGATCAACCAGATTTTTGAGGTCAAGGCCGTGCTGGTAAAACAATAGTTATGCTCTTCTGCCCAGGCGCAACGAATTTCTAAGGGTGCGCCGGGCACGTCAAAGACTTTTTTCGGTTGCCGGGTATGTAAATCCCATTGCACCACGGTGTTACCAAAGCGCTTCATGGCTTCTGGGTCACCCAGCATTTTGCCGAAATCCATCATATAGTTAGACCAGCCGGTAAACGACGAAGTCAGCATCAGATTTTTGCGCGGCAATACTCTAACGTCGTAATTGTAACCGTCAGCGTATTTACCCGTTTTGATCGCACCTTCCAAGTTGCTGTCGGTGGGCAGCCAGAAGGTAGCAATGTACTCGCCGGCATTGGTGTACTCGACGATAGCCGTGCGACCGCCGTGGTCTTTGTTGTTAGACAAACCGGTGATGATCATCCGGCCGGGCAAGGCATACAAACTGTGCGGGCCAACCACACCGCCGCTTTTAGCGACAAAGTCAGTGATGGTTTTAGTTAATTTTGGCTTGGCTGGGTCGGTCGCCACGTCAAAAATAAAAATCTTGTTGGTATCCAAACCACCAGCCCAGAGAAATTTACGGTCATCGGTAAAATCGGAATGATGCGCTTCGTTGCGACCACCGACCGACAAACTGCCGATCACCTTGCCGTATTTGGCTGATTTTGGATTGACATCGACGGTGACCAGTTTGTCCTGTTCGTCGCCCACGCCTTCC
>CAIOHN010000067.1 GCA_903858105.1 uncultured Pseudomonadota bacterium
GATTTTAATCGACCTATCTGATTGGAAAGGTGGCGAATAAATTCGCCCCTACAACAACCGGGAAGGTCAGGGTACGCGACAGCGTTCCCTGACATTTACGATGAAATGAGCTTTGATAAGTCACGTAACCACTATCGCGGCAACGTGACCCACAATCACCAAAGCAAAATCCTACCCCACCAACTCATCCAAATATTTTTCCGCATCCAAAGCCGCCATACAGCCGGCACCGGCCGAGGTAATCGCTTGTTTGTAATGCGAATCCATCACGTCGCCCGCAGCAAATACGCCGGTAACGCTAGTGGCGGTGGCATTGCCGTGAATGCCGCTTTTGACCACGATGTAGCCATGATCCATGTCCAACTGGCCGGTAAAAATATCGGTGTTGGGCGTGTGACCGATGGCGATGAATACGCCGTGCACATCCAGATCTTTGGTCGAGCCGTCCTGACTGTTTTTGATTCGGAGTCCGGTTACGCCCATCTGATCGCCCAATACCTCGTCCAGTTGGTGATTCCATTCGATACGCACGTTGCCGGATTTGGATTTTTCGATCAGTTTGTCCGACAAGATTTTTTCGGAACGGAATTTGTCGCGTCTATGCACCACGATCACTTCGGAGGCGATATTGGACAGGTATAGCGCTTCTTCGACCGCGGTATTGCCGCCGCCAATCACCGCTACCGGCTTGTTACGGTAGAAAAAACCATCGCAAGTCGCGCAAGCCGACACGCCTTTACCTTTAAAGGCTTCTTCCGAGGGCAGGCCCAGATATTTAGCCGAAGCACCGGTAGCAATGATGAGAGCATCGCAGGTATAAACGCCAGCATCGCCGGTTAAGGTAAACGGCTTTTTCGATAAATCGGCGGTATGAATATGGTCAAAAATAATCTCGGTGTTGAAGCGTTCGGCATGTAAACGCATTCTTTCCATCAAGTCCGGGCCTTGCAGACCTTCTACGTCGCCGGGCCAGTTATCCACTTCGGTAGTGGTGGTCAGTTGTCCGCCTTGTTGCATGCCGGTGATCATCACTGGATTCAAGTTGGCGCGCGCGGCGTAAACGGCTGCGGTGTAACCGGCAGGGCCGGAACCTAAAATTAAAAGTTTGCAATGTTTTGCGGCAGCCATTTTTTTGAGTCTCCATGCGGGTTAGGGTGGCAAAATTATAAGGGTAATCCCCTGTGGATAAAACCGATTTACTGGCGGGTTTTTAAGCAGGTGGCTGGATGAGCTAATGTGAAATCGATTTTAATCATCTATAATCATGTTTTGTGACGCTTTTATTGAGAGCTGTTAGCTATGGTTGCTGTTGTGGAAGAGAGAACCGCGCGAGGTTATCGCGAAATTGCATTGCTGGGTTTGTCCAGTTGTGCGCTGTTTTTTTTGATTGCCTTAATAACCTTCAACTCCAACGACCCAGGTTGGAGCCATAGCACATCGTATCAATCCATCAGCAACGCCTGCGGTTTGTTCGGCGCCTGGCTGGCGGATTTTATCTTGAGTTTCTTAGGTTTGATGGCCTATTTAATCCCCATCATGATTTTTTGGTATGGCTTTATGCTGTATCGCGGCTCCAGTCAACAACAGAGCGGACAGTGGTTGCTGGCGGCGCGCTCGGCGGGATTTGTGGCGACCATGCTGTCAGGCACCGCCATTTTGTTTCTGCATTTGCACTTTTTAAGAACCAAGGTGGATTTACCCGAAAGCCCGGGCGGTATTTTGGGTCGGGAAATCGGCGATTCTTTGGTGCATCTATTAGGTAACTCCGGTTCGACTTTATTGTTGCTGGCGATTTTTATGACCGGCGTCACGCTGTTTACCGGCTTATCCTGGTTGATGATGATGACTTTGATCGGCAGAGGTGCAATGGCGGCTTGTTCTGTGGTTGGTAGGCAAGCCGTGACCGTGCCGGAGCGCTATCGCGCGGAGAAGCCCACACCAGATCGTCCAGAACTTAAAGAAGTCAAAAAGACCCGTAATCAGCCGGAAGCTAAAGATGCTAAAGTGGATGAACGCGTCAGAAAACCGCAAATCCAGGTGTTGGAAAGTGTGCAGTCGGCAGTAGTTGCGCCAATCTCGGTAAAACCAGCACGCAAAAAAGACAGCAAGCCACTGGATGATCTTGACGAAAGCGCTTTCCTCAATGCCTTGCCGCCATTGTCTTTGCTGGATAAGCGTGACATTAAGGTCAAACGCTATTCCAACACCGAGTTGGAAGAAATTTCCCGTCAGGTGGAAGATGTCTTAAACGACTACGGCATCGCTGCCGAAGTGGAAGCGGTATTGCCTGGGCCGGTCATTACCCGATTTGAATTACGCTTGGCAGCCGGGGTTAAAGTCAGTCGCATCAGCAGTCTGGCAAAAGATTTGGCGCGCGGATTGTCAGTGACCAGTGTGCGGATTGTCGAAATCATCGAAGGCAAGTCGGTGATTGGTTTGGAGATTCCGAATCAAGAACGGGAAATGGTCTCGTTGCGCGATTTGTTGGTGTCTGATGAATTTGAAAGAGCCAAGTCCAAACTCAGTATCGCGATGGGTAAAGACATTTCCGGTACACCTGTGGTGGCGGATTTGGGCAAAATGCCGCATGCACTGGTAGCGGGTACTACGGGTTCCGGTAAATCGGTAGCGATCAACACCATGATTTTGAGCTTGTTGTACAAGTCCAAGCCGGAAGATGTGCGGATGATCATGATTGATCCAAAAATGCTGGAACTGTCGGTGTACGAAGGCATTCCGCATTTGTTGACGCCGGTAGTTACCGATATGAAAGATGCCCAAAACGCCTTGCGTTGGGCGGTAGCCGAAATGGAGCGGCGTTATAAGCTAATGTCCAAAGTGGGTGTGCGGAATCTGGCGGGATACAATCAGGCCGTTCGCGAAGCCGAAGCCGCCGGTCAACCGATCCGCGATCCATTATTCAGACCGGAAACCCCAGTAGCATTGGAAGATTATCCGTTGCTGGATACCTTGCCCAGCATCGTCATCGTCATCGACGAGTTGGCCGACATGATGATGGTAGTCGGTAAAAAAGTGGAAGAACTGATCGCTCGTTTGGCGCAAAAAGCCAGGGCGGCGGGGATTCATTTGGTATTGGCAACCCAGCGGCCTTCGGTTGACGTATTGACCGGTTTGATTAAAGCCAACGTGCCAACCCGTATTTCCTTCCAGGTGTCCTCGCGCATCGACTCCAGAACCATTATCGACCAGGGCGGTGCGGAAGCCTTGCTGGGAAATGGTGATATGTTGTTCTTGCCATCCGGTACCAGCATTCCCTTGCGCGCTCATGGTGCCTTTGTAGACGATCACGAAGTGCATCGGGTGGTCGAGTTCTTGAAAAAAACCGGCCCCACCAATTATTTGGACGAAATTACCCAAGAACGCACCGACAGTGGTGACGTAGCTGGCTTGGAAAGCGAGGAAAGCGAATCCGATGCCTTGTACGACGAAGCTGTCGCCTTTGTTACCGAGTCGCGTAAAGCCTCTATTTCCAGTGTGCAGCGACGTTTTAAAATAGGCTACAACCGGGCGGCGCGGATCATCGAAGACATGGAAAATTCTGGTGTCGTCAGCATGCCTGAAAGTAACGGCTCCCGCGAGGTGTTGGCACCACCGCCGCGCTAAAAATGAGCAGCGCCATTCTGGTTTTGCTGGGTATCATGGCGCTGTCTGCTCTGGGCGGATGGTGGTTAAGCGCCCGGCAAGATCAGGAAAAAGCAGTTAAAGTCATGCTGTTTGTGGGCTATTTCTGGGCACTGGCTTTTGCGCAATTATTACTGGTGGCCGCGTCCTACTTTGGCTGGCAACATTACACACAATAATTTCGATGGATATGATTCCCGAGCTGGTCGGTTATCTCGCGGCGACGCTGACGACTGCGTCTTTTGTTCCGCAAGCTGTTATGACCTTTAAAACCCGCGATACCGATTCTTTGTCGCTGGGCATGTACAGCATGTTTACCTTGGGGGTTTTATTGTGGCTGATATACGGCATTTATCTGTCTAATCTGGCTATTATCGTCGCCAATTCCGTGACATTTCTGCTGGCTGCGGGTATTTTGGCAGTTAAGATTTACAATTTGTTACGTAAATAAACATGCCAAATCAACCGCGATGTCGTCTAGTTTGCCTAATAGTCTGGAAATAAAAACTGATAGCTTGGCTGCCAACGACAGCCACGCTTTCATTGAGAAAATTCGGCCGAATACCGGGGTTTCCGAGCCTGTCTACAAACAACTGCAACGCAGTATCACGGACATGATTCAGTCCGGTGAGTTGGGCGATGGTTTTAGCTTGCCCTCGGAGCGAGCGCTGGCGGAGGCGCTGGATCTCAGTCGCACCACGGTAAGACGCTGCTACGAAGAATTGCGGGCGCAGGATTGTATCGTCACGCACGGTCGGGCTGGCGTGACAATCAAAGCGCCCGCGTCACGCATTAATCCAGAGATGGGCAAGCTTAAAGGCTTTACCGAAGAAATGCGTGAATTGGGCATCACGCCGTCCACCCAAATTCTTGAGCATCAGATCGTCGTCGATAGAACCATCGCCTCTATTTTCAATCGTCCGGCGTCTACGAAATTTTTACGCTTGATACGTGTGCGCTTGGGCGATGATATTCCGCTATCCCGCGAAATGGCTTGGTACGATCTGACAGTGGCTCCAGCCTTGGCGGATTGGAACGGCGATGGCTCGGCTTATCAGTACCTGGAAAAATATTGCGACGTGGGCTTGGTGCATGCCGAACAAACTATCGAAGCCGTGATTTGTGATGAAGCAGAGGCTGCAGTATTTGGTTTTAATCAGCCGGGGCCGTGTTTACTGTTGAAGCGCAAGACATACGCTGACAACGGGCAGATCGTGGAATATGTCGAAGGTACATTTCGCGGCGACGCCTATACCTATCGAGTTAATCTTAAAATCAGACCAAGTTAACGCGCTTTTGGTATTGGATTGGTTTTCATAAAGCGGTCTATCTCGGCTAGCGTTGGCAGGCTGTGCAATACACCGTGGCGCGCCGTAACCCAGGCCCCGCAGGCACTGGCGCTAAGCAAGGCATCTGACACGCTCAGTTTTTGCAATATGGCGGCAGCCAATCCGGCACTGAAAGCATCGCCAGCTCCAGTCGCATCCAAGGCGCTGATCTGCCAGGCGGCTTGATGCAACACCTGGTTGTCCGTTAAGGCTACGCATCCTTGTTCGCCCAGCGTCACCACCAATAATTCGCCAGACCAGGCAATGCTTTCTGCCCACCCTGATAGTCCCTTTAACCATTGTGCAACAGGCAGCTTGCTATCGCGCAAGCCAAACAGCAAAGCCGCTTCAGTTTCATTTATCACCAGAATATCTGTCAAATTTAACAACTCAGGATCGGGTTGTCGCCAAGGTGAAGGATTTAACATGGTGCGGACGCCGCCGCGTTGGCGACCGGTCTTAAAGGCTGCGACTATCGGCGCGTCCGGGATTTCAAACTGGGCGTAAATCAAGTTTAGATGAGGCAGGGTGGTTAGGGTGTTTTCGACATGCTGTTCAGTCAGCAAGGCATTGGCGCCCGGATAGACCGCCAAAAAATTATCGCCGTTCGGGTCGATAAAGCCGACACCAAAACCGGATTGCGGGCCTGTCTGCAGTAGCCAGTGACTATCTAGTCCTTCTGCTTTCAGGAATTCGGTAACCTTATCCGCAACTGAGTCCTTGCCTATCGGCAAGAGCAGCGCCACCTTTGCGTCTAGTCTATGTGCGGCCACGCCCACATTTAAACCCTTGCCACCGTGTTCTTCAAGCAAGCCAGTGGCTTGCAAAGATTCGCCGGAAATAGGCAATCGCTCAACATTTAGACAATGGGCATGGACATAACTGGCTAAGACTAGGATGGACATGGGCTCTCTAATGCCGGGAAAAATTTGTGAAATAGTACCGAATTTACGGCAATAATTTACGATTGACGCACATTTTTTGCTTTGGTATTGTTATGGCATCCTAAATAAATACCAAAAAGAGGATCGCCATGAAGCGTCATTACATCATATCTGCGCTATTGCTATGCTGCTCACCCACGCTACAGGCTTACACAACCTTTGCTCAGGCGGGTGCCAAGATAGGCGGACTTTCTTATCCAGAGCCATCGCCGTATACGATAATGGCAGACGGTACTACCGATTCTCATACAGACGCCGTGTCGCACGCTTATGGCTCGGTGTACGATCAGGGTTTCGATGTCAACACCTCAGGCGGTTTTTCCTACAGACGGCAGGCCATAGCAACAGCGGATGCTAGTCCAGGTACATTAAAAGCCTACGCCAGCGCCGGCTATTTTTTTGAAGGCCCACATCTTCCTATTTATGGTGCGGTAGGCACGGGTAACGCCGAGTTCACGGATACTTTCTCGATTTTTTCGGGTAAATCATTCGTAGACATTAATATCGAATACCACTTAAGCGGCAGTATGCAGGGATTGGCTAAAGTCAAAGGCGGTTTGAAAATATCGTCGTATGACGACACCTTTAACATCAATGCAAGTGAGGCCTTGGCTTCGCCGCTGCAGTTTGCCTGCTCAGCAAACATTAGCGCTTGTACTGGCAAAGCCACAGTGTCGGTGCCCAGCAATTGGGATATATCCATTTCCGGTTTTTTGGAAGTCCTTGCTGCAGCCAACACCGCTCCCAATACCCATAAATACGGCGATGCTATTGCCAATTACGGCAATACCGCCCGGATATTTATTAGCCCGGTAGACCCCAGGAACAAAATAGTCAGTAGCAGTGGTTTTGATTACTCCCCGGTTTCAGTGCCAGTCCCGGCAGCCATTTGGCTGTTTGGCAGCGCCATTCTTGGTTTGTTTTGTCGGCTCAGAAGATCTTTCTGACGGCAACACCAGCTTATATTTTTTAACAATTTTTTTCGTCAGAGGTTTTTATGAATCGATTTCCAATTTTGCTGCCCTTGTTTGCCGTATTGGCTTACGTGCCGGCGGCTAATGCCTACACCACATCCTTGACCGTGATAACTAGTGCCAACGCCGCCTACGGCAGTCAGTCCTACGATTCGGAATCCAAGACGATAGATAACGTCGACAGCTCCTCTTCTTACGCGGTCGATGCGCTCTATCAAATACCCGACCTCAATCGCCCAGGCGAATACGTGGCGGTATACCGGTCGACAGCCAGCGGCTATGTCAGTCCCGGTGTATTGAAAGCCGCCGCCGCCGCCAGCGCGACCGCCGCAGCCGCCAATGTCGCCAGTGGTAGCAGCAAAGTCACGTTTGCCGATAATTTCAGATTGCTGGGCCCCAGCGGCCGCAATATCGATCTGACCCTGACGTATCTGGTATCCGGACGCTTGTCCGGAACCGCTGCCGCCAGCGGTCTAGTCGAGTTAAGCACCGGTGACCGGATTTCGTTTACCGAAAACGGTTATACGCCGCGTAGCTTCAGTTGTTCATGGATGGCATCGTGTACCGGTAAGGCGACATTTTCGGTGCCAGTGAATACCTTGATTTCGCTAGCAGCCATCCTGGAAGTCGGGGCCAGTGCCACTGGTTATTTCAAACCTAGCTTGACCGAGTCGTCTGCCGATTTTGGCAGTACCGGTTTGGTGTATCTCGGTATTTCTGATAGTCGTTATCAGTTGCAGAGCGGCAGCGGTTTTAGCTACGCTCCCGTGCCTTTACCGGCTGCGTTTTGGAGTTTTGCTGCGAGCTTGTGCGGATTTGGCTTTTCTGCAATGCGCAAGCGGGTAGTGGGCTGATTCTGCGCAGTTTTCCACTGGTTTAAGTACGGTAAAAGCATTCGACTATCGGGGCTTTTACCGTTCGTAAACAATTCTATTCGGCTTACAATCAAGCCCCTGCCGCAGTTCTCTCTTGGTATTTAGTTGATACAATGCGCAGCTACTTAAATAAGCTGTCAATGCAGTGGTCAGGAATACATAACAAATGAAAACCAGAGATAGACGACACGGCGTAGTGTTGGTGCATACCGGCGAAGGCAAAGGCAAATCCTCCAGCGCCTTTGGTATGGTGTTCCGTGCCGCGGGCTGGGGCATGAAAGTCTGCGTCATTCAATTTATCAAAGGCCAATGGCAAACCGGCGAGCAACGGGCTGCGACCCGCTTTGAAGAAATCGAGTGGCATGCCTTAGGCGACGGGTTTACTTGGGACACCAAGAACCCGGAACAGGACATAAAAACCAGCCAGGACATTTGGGCGTTTAGTAAGCAAAAAATCCTTTCCGAAGAATTTGATCTGGTAATCCTGGACGAAATTAACTATTGCTGCGGTTATGGCTGGATTAGCGGCCAGGAAATAGCCGATTTCATCAAACACGAAAAACCGGCCTGGTTGCATCTGGTTATGACTGGTCGCAATGCCGCGCCGGAAGTCATCGAAGCTGCCGATACCGTCACCGAGATGAGCAGAATCAAGCATGCGTTTGATACTGGCATCAAGGCAGAGCAGGGCGTGGAATTTTAAGCTGAAAAAAAACCGGGGTTCTGGCAAAATTACCGGCTTTTATCGTCTTTTATCTTTAGGTAACAATACTACTATGCAACAGGCAAAAAAACTTATCGAGCAGTACTATCAAGCATTCAACAACGGCGACATGGATACTTTCCTGAGTTTGTTGACTGACGACGTAGTGCATGACATCAATCAAGGTGGCCGCGAACAGGGCAAAGCCGCGTTTGCCGAGTTCATGAAAAAAATGAACCACCATTATAAAGAACAATTGGTCGATATGGTGGTGATGGCCAGCGCAGACGGCACTCGCGGCGCCGCCGAGTTTGTTGTGTTGGGCGAATATTTGAATACTGACGAAGGCCTGCCAGAAGCAAACGGCCAGACCTACCGCCTGCCTGCTGGCGCGTTTTTCGACATCCGGGATGGCAAAGTCGCACGTATTACCAATTACTACAATCTGGGCGACTGGATTGCGCAAGTTGATCCTCAATAAAGCTTTTACATGGCGCATTGCTGATATTGCTCAATTGGCATAGAATCCAGTAAGTGACAATTCGGAATAACCGAAAATAACTACAAAACAGAGGAGAGCAATAATGGGTGAAACACAAAAGTTGATGATCGCTGTCATTGGGGTATTTGCCGCTGGTTTTATTATGGTGGGTGTCAGCAAGGACCAGAGCAACGAAGAAAAAGAAGCGGCTGCTCAAATCCGCACATTGGTAGCCATGCAGGAAATGGCTACTCAGAAATGTCCTAAATTAATAGAAAACAAAACCGGTACGCAGGTGTATTTTCCATCCAAAACCGATACCGATAAAACTACCTACGTCACTATGGAGTGGGTAGGCGAGCAGGGTGCCAACTTTAAAACCGCGTCATGCACATTGCATTTGTCGCTGGGCGGTGTTTCTAAGTTGGTTATTGATGATAAGGTTTTAATTGATAAGAAAATTTAGTCAAATACGACGTTGTCACGCGATAGTGGGGAGCGTCGTCTTGTCTCTAGGAAAATCGGTTACTGGTGAAAAGCCATTAACCGGTTTCTCAGCATTTTTTTTAAAAATGGGTGCCATGTGTCGGCCTCTGCCGGTTGACTAAGCTATTGCCGCAAACTTGGCCTCATTGAACTCCTTAATACCAGTCGTGAAAGCATGTCGGCGCCGTGGTGCTGGTAGCTCTGTTTTTTGCCGTATCGATGGCGGCAAAGCTCAGGCATGATATGGCAAATTTAACGCAAGCCCAACGTTTAGACGGCAATGCCAGGCATCTGCAGTTAAGCCACTGCACAATGATAGGCCGCCGACGGCTTTGCGATCCCTGGGTTTCAGACTAACAATAGCCAATAATAAGAGGTGAAAAGATGGCGGATACCTCCATCCAAAAAGGTGTTTTAAAAACGTGGAAAGACGACAGGGGCTTTGGCTTCATCCAGCCCGACAATGGTGATAAAGACATTTTTATGCATATTTCCTCGCTAAAAGGCATGGCGCGTCGCCCAGTACGCGGCGATGTGATTTTTTACGAGGTGGCCCGCGATACCGGCGGCAAACTGAAAGCGATTAATACCCGAATTGAAGGCGTTGCCTATCAAGAGATAGCGACCAAGCCTGCCAGAAAATGGCTGTGGCTATTGGCAATAGCTCTAGGTTTGGTCAGTGCTGCAGTCGCAGCCTATTTGTCATAAGACGATAGCTGTCATGCGTGGCAGCTAAATTATCGATATTTATCAACGCAAAGAGTAAATCATGGACTGGCTACATTATCTGACCGACATTCTGCTCCATATCGACAAACACCTGGCTAACATCATTAGCGAGTACGGTACGCTGACGTATGCCATTTTGTTTTTGGTGATTTTTGTAGAAACCGGCTTCGTGGTCATGCCATTTTTGCCGGGCGATTCCTTGTTGTTTGCGGCCGGCGCGTTTGCCGCCCTGGACGCCTTTAATCTACCGACATTACTGGGTTTATTAGCCTTCGCGGCGGTGCTGGGTGATACCGTTAATTACTGGATAGGCCGCAGTATTGGACAGCGCGCCTATTCGCTGAGTTGGGTCAATCGCGCACATCTGGAAAAGGCGCAAGCGTTTTACGATACCTACGGAGCCAAAACCATCGTGCTGGCCCGTTTTGTGCCTATCGTGCGGACTTTTGCGCCGTTTGTGGCGGGTATTGGCAAAATGTCCTACAGTTATTTTATTTTATATAACATCATCGGCGGCATCGCCTGGGTGTTGGTGTGCGTCTTTGCCGGATATTTTTTCGGTAACATCCCGGTGGTTAAGCAAAATTTTGAGCTGGTAATTTTGGGTATCGTCGTGATTTCCATCTTACCGATTGTGCTGGAAATCTGGAAAGCCCGTCAACAATCTCGGCAATAGGCAGCAATATGGTAGAGATGAACGATTCGCAAAAATGGTTTGTGCTGGCTTTTGTGCTGGCTTTTGGCTGGCTGGTGTATTTGCTGGCACCAGTATTGATGCCTTTCGCGTTTGCCGCTATTCTCGCCTACCTGGGCGACCCATTGGTGGATCGACTGGAAACGATACAACTGCGCGGCTGGCGATTGAGCCGAACCCTGGCGGTAATGGTAGTGTTTTCCGGCATCATATTGAGCATTGCAGCCTTGCTGATCGTGATTATTCCGGCACTGGAAGAGCAGATCGGCCAGTTTATCGACAAACTGCCATCGTATCTTAATTGGATCAACAGAACCGTTATCCCCGATCTACAAAAATACCTGGGCCGCAGCATTAAACCTTTGCGCGAAGATCAGCTAATCAATCTGATCAAAAGCAATTGGCAAACCGGCGGCGTGACCGAAAACCTGATCGATTCAGTCTCGCATTCTGGCGCTGTTGTTATTGGCTGGGTCATGAATTTGGTACTGATACCGGTCATTACCTTTTATTTACTTCGCGACTGGGATGACCTGATGGTGCGCATCCACGATCTGTTTCCGCGTCGCTTTGCGGAAACGGTGGCTAAATTGGCTGGCGAAGCCGATGACGTGTTGGGCGCATTCATGCGTGGTCAGTTTTATGTGATGCTGGCACTGGGCGTGATTTATAGCTTTGGACTATGGATGGTCGATCTGGAATTGGCGATGGTGATCGGCATGATGGCCGGTCTGGTCAGCTTCGTACCTTATATGGGCGCGATTACCGGGATTATTTTTGCTTGC
This sequence comes from uncultured Pseudomonadota bacterium, assembly GCA_903858105.1. Classification (GTDB taxonomy): domain Bacteria; phylum Pseudomonadota; class Gammaproteobacteria; order Methylococcales; family Methylomonadaceae; genus Methylomonas. The sequence goes on from CAIOHN010000067.1 coordinate 11,642, forward strand.
ATCTCTGCCTTGTTGCAGTTTCAGGATGCAGTGCATTTATTGCCGGTTTTGATTGTATTCGCCGTCGGGCAGAGCATAGAAGGCATGTTGCTGACGCCGTGGTTGGTGGGTAACAAGATTGGATTGCACCCGGTTGCGGTTATGTTTGCGGTGATGGCTGGCGGTCGCTTGTTCGGATTTTTAGGGGTCTTGTTGGCCTTGCCGGTCGCCTCGGTGATTATGGTGCTGTTACGTCATGTGCATGAACGCTATACTTTCAGTGGTTTTTACAGCAACGGTTAACGGTTAAGATGCGCAGAGCGGCGTTAACCTTGGCATTGTTGGGCGTAGTGTCCAGTGGATTGGCTTCCGATGCCAATCGCGAGCAAAATTACGCTGCCGACATTCAACAGCAGCTTGGCCTGGGTCAGGCCTTGTGGTTAAAAACCGCCAAGCAAGCGTTTTTAGGAATCTTTACAGAAGCGGAAAAGTCGGATAACAGCAAGGTGGTGATCATCTTGCATGAAATGGGCGATTATCCCGATGCCAAGCCCTTGATGCATCGCTTACGCAGCACGCTGCCTTTACATAATTGGGCCAGTTTGGCGTTGCAGATGCCGATACGGGAAGTTGGGGCAAAGCCGGACGATTACTATCCGCTGTTCGACGAAGCCCGCGAGCGTATCGATGCGGCCGTGGAGCATCTGCTTAAGAACGGCGCCAAGCATATAGCTATTGTGGGTTATGGTATGGGGGCATTGATGGCGGCTTATCGGCTGAGCGACAAACCCAACGATATTATGGCGTTGGTGGCGATAAGCTTGCCAGTGGCCGAAAGCACGGCACCGCAAGCGCAGAGCATTGAATTTATAAAAAAAGTGCAATTGCCTTTTTTGGATGTGTATGCCGAGTTTGACTTACCGACAGTGAGCGATAGCGCCCGGATCAGGCGCATGGCCGGTAAGGATAATCCGGTGTATCGACAGATAAGAATGGATGGCGAGGATCATGGCTATCAACAAGATTACGATTTGCTTGTTAAGCGCGTATACAGTTGGCTGACCGCGACGGTCAGCGAAGATTAATAATTATTAAAAAAAGGTGTGACACATGCTTTTAACCGACGAAATAGTCGCGGAAATTAAATTTTTATCCTTGTTCAATCTAGAAACAGTGCAGGAAGGCGTCAAGGTGCACGGCAATGCCGATCCAGGTCTGATCAATGCGGCTCAACGCCTGTTCGACAAGGGATTGATCAGCCAGCACGACGGCGGCTATCTCACCGACCTGGGCATTGAAGTGGCTGAACACGCGCAAAAGATGCTGACCATCTTAAACTCGAACTAATCGCCGCTTAAAGGCCAAGTTCAAATAGCCACTTCAGCGATACGTAAAGTATCAGGCAAGCCACAGAGCTATAGCCCAAAAAGCGTAGCGGTTGCTTCAGGTTGTGGCTAAAAAAGCCGCTGGATTGGCCCTCGGCTTTGGCTTGTTCATATAGTGTGCGCTGCGTTAGCGTACGCTGTATTTGATAGTCGTTAAACAGCAGCCTGGCTTTCTCCAGGTCTTCGGCTTGATATAGCCAAATGGCGGGCATGGATATGCCCCAATTGCCTGCTGATGTTTCGTAAAAACCAATTTCGTGGTCGTCCAGTAATTGACGCACATCGTCAGCTTCATCGCCGGGTACGCCGCGGAGTGAGAAAAATAAAATTGTCATTGCAAGCAGTCTATTGTTTGGAAGGCCGATTATAAATCAATCGCTCTCATTGGGAGCCAGGTCAATTTTGTTTAGATAGCGATGATCAATCAGCAACAGCCAATGCCGAATAGTCCTCAAGCCTCTATTGTTTTGCTGCAAGACGCCGGGACTGATGCCGATAGTTTGCAAACCCTGTTGCTACAACATGGCTATCTTTGCTTGTCGGTAGCGTCTGTCGAGCAACTTATCGAACAACTGGCGCATCAAGCTATTGATTTATTGATCATCACCTGTCAGCAATTACCGTGGCAGTCGATAGAGGATATTCGCGACACGGCAGATAGTTATTTGCCGATACTGGTTATTAGCGACCAACTGACGGATTCCCTGCTGGATCAATGTGCGGCGCTGGAAATTGATGCGGTGATTAGTAGGCCGATTAATTTTGGCTTATTGCTGTTAAAAATACGCTCGTCTTTAAAATTGCGTAAGTTATACCAGCACGAAAACGAGCAAAAAAATCAATTGCTGACTTATTGGCAAATGTCCGATCTGGAACATGAAGTCGCCGCCAAGCTTTTCAATAACGTCTTAAAAGCCGATTTTCTGGAAACCAGCGCTGTAGAAGTCGTCATGTCGCCGATGGCTTTGTTTAACGGCGATCTGGTTTTGGTTGGTAAAACCCCCGAGAACCATTTGCACCTGTTATTGGGCGATTTTACCGGGCACGGTTTATCGGCATCCATAGCCGCTACGCCGCTGGCCGACATATTTTATGGCATGACACGCAAAGGTTTCGATATCTCCGAGATCACGGCCGAGATCAACGCCAAACTCTATAAAATGTTGCCAGCCAACCGATTTTTGGCGGCAACGCTGGTGGCTTTGTATCCCGAATCCCAGTCAATGAAAACCATTACCTGCGGTTTGCCGGAGCATTTTTTGGTTAATCATACCGACAATAGCCACATTATCATCCGTTCTGCAAATTTCCCGCTGGGGATTCAAGGTGGCGTAGAGTTTGAGGAGCAGATTCATCACGTCAGCGATGATGATTGCCTGTATTTGCTGACAGACGGCATTTTTGAAGCGGAAAACCCGCAAGGCGAATTGTTTGGTGGCGAGCGGATTCTTAATGCGCTTCGGCAAAGCCAGCAGGATGCTATGCAAATTCTGCAAGTCAAACTGGGCGAACACACAGGTGGTAGTCAGCAAAAAGATGACAATACCCTGGTCAAACTGGTGTGTGCGGTTAATAGCGTACCCTGGCGTAGCGGCGACGCGCAGCTTAAATTGAAAAGTGTGGCGGCGACGAAATGGAAGCAGATGATGGAATTTGACATCAGCAGCCTGCGCGAGATCAATCCGGTGCCGGTCATGGTAAACACCTTAATGGAAATTCAGGGTTTACAAAATTATCGACAAGATATTTTTATGATTGTCAGCGAATTGTTTGCCAATGCTTTGGATCACGGCGTACTGGCTTTGGATTCGGCACTTAAGAATAGCCCGGAAGGCTTTATGCAGTTTTACGCGCTCAAGGAAGATCGCTTACAACAGCAGCAGCACGGTAAAATTCGCTTATTGTTTATTCATCAGCCGACTGAGCAAGGCGGCAGACTCATTTTCAAAGTAAGCGACAGCGGCAAGGGCTTTGATTGGCGACGTGATCGCAATCGGCTGGAAACTAACCTTGGCTTTAGCGGACGCGGTGTGAAGTTAGTCGAAACCTTATGCAGCAGTCTGGTTTATCACGGCTGCGGTAATAGGGTGACGGCTGTGTTTGATTGGCGGTATTAGCGCTGGCAATTAGCGCAAAAATAGCTGGCGCGTTGACCAATTTTAACTTGCTGAATAGGTGCCGCGCAGCGCAGACAGTCTGCTCCGGCCCGACCGTAGACTCGCAATGATTGTTTGAAATAGCCGGGCTTGCCGTCGGCCTGGGCAAAATCGCGTAAAGTCGTGCCGCCTTGATCTATCGATTGCTGTAACACGGTTTTTATCGCCGCAGTCAAAGCCTCGTGCTCTGCGTAACTTAGTTGCCCGGCGGGTCGAGTGGGGAGCAGTCCCGCCAAAAATAAAGACTCGCTGGCGTAGATATTGCCAACGCCAACCACGACATGACTGTCCATAATCAAGGATTTAAGCGGCACATTGCGCCGTGCGGCGCGCTGCTGTAAATAGTCGGCATTAAAATCTGCCAATAGCGGCTCAGGCCCTAAACTGGCTAACAGTGGGTGGCTCATTATCGCCGCATCCGTCCACAATACCGCACCGAAGCGGCGTTGATCGTTAAACCGGAGCACAGTGCCGTCATCAAACATAAAGTCGATATGATCGTGTTTGCCGACTGGTTGATCGGCACTGGTGATGCGCAAATTGCCGGACATACCCAAATGTAAAATCAAAGTGCCAGATGCCGTGTTTAACAGCAGGTATTTACCGCGCCGCTCGACGCTGTCCAGGCGCAGATTGGGCAAATCGACAGCCAGCGTATCGGGCACCGGCCAGCGCAGCTTGGGCTGGCGTACGGTGACTGTTTTAAACAGTTTGCCTTTGATATGTGGCTCTATGCCGCGTCTACTGGTCTCGACTTCGGGTAATTCTGGCATCTGTGACTTAGATTTGAGTCAGTAAAAACTTGGCTTCGTCCTGGATTTTTTTGCGGGAGAATAAGAGTTTCCAGCGCGTACCGCCGCATTGTCGCCACAATAATGTCGCTCTGATGCCCGACAACAACAAGGCGCGGATTTTGTTGACGGTGGCTTGATTGCCCAGAAATTGCTGATCGCCTTGCACCATAATCCGCGGTTGCAGGGTACTGATGGTGCTGTGGTAAACATCAGCCAGATTGGCCAGGACGTTTTCATGCAGCACACCAAAATGCTCGGCTTGGTTTTGGGCTTTGCTGATGCCGGTGTGAATAATCTTTTGCATATCCGGTTTTCCGGCCAGTTGCTTTTGCAAATAAACCAGTTGCGCGGCGTAACGGGCTTGCTCCGGGCTAGCTAACACCCGACTGCCCAGTTGCGTACCCAGTTGTTGCAAGCCGTGCTCTATGCCGCTCAGGCCGCCGTAAATATCGATGACGCTAGCCGAATCAATTTTCAACAAACTGCCGATGCTCGCCTCTAAAGAAGGGCCTGGACAATTGCCGCTGCTCGCCAGTTGATGCACCAAAGAGCAAGCTTGGGCTATGCCGGCCAAGGCAATGGTTTGGTTGCTCAGGGTATTTAATGACATATTAATTGCAGGCAGTGGTTACACAATCGGCTTTAACCGGGTGGCCGGCTTTGATCCAGGACTGGATGCCGTTGGATAAATGGTAAACATTGGTCATTCCCAGTTTTTCGGTCAATATTTGTCCGACCTTGGCGCTACGGTTGCCGGAGCGACAGACCAAAATCACTGGCTGATCAGGCGAGGATTTGAGTTTTGTTAGATTTGCGACCCAGGCGTCCTCATCAAAGTTGCCATTGCTGTCAAACGATTGTAATTTCTGGCTGGCTGAAATCACGCCGGTCGCTTGCCATTCTGCTGGCGTACGCACGTCGATGACCAGGGCATTGCTGTTTTTTTGCATGTCCATTAATTGCTCGGCACTTACCAGGCCCAATTCGGTGGCGAAAAGTTGGCTGGCAAACAAGCAGCCTAGCCAGAATAAAGTCAGTTTTATTTTCATTATGCTCAAGGTATTTAAGTTAAAGGCATCAAGTAGCCAGGAAGGGCAAAATACTGCTGGCCCACCAGTCTATACATTCCAGATAGATAGTGGCAATACGTTCTGGTGGCACGTTGCGAAAATTACCCAGATCAGGTTCCCAGCGTTCATAAGCGATGCAAAAATGCAAAGTCTGTCCGGCATTGCCTTGATGATGAATGACGGCGTTGTTTATATCGTCGGCCAGCGGCAGATGCTCCAAAACCTTGGCTAAGGGCATGTCCAGTAAGCTGTCCAAACCTGACAGCATACCAATAAAAAAATAATGATCACCATCGGCCTTGATTTCCTTGGCCAGCAGTTCGCACATTTTGGCGCGGATCAAGACGTTTTGCAGTACCGATGAGGACTTATCCGACATGGCGGACAGGGTGAGAATATTGATCCAGCGCTTAATTTCTATCAAACCCAGGCAGGCGATTGCATGCTGAATAGACTCGATTTTTTGCGGTAGGCCAAAGAATGCGGAATTGAGGTAATGCAGTAATTTAAAACTCATACCCACATCTTGCGAGACGATTTTGCCGATTTCCGCAAAACTGACATCGGCTTTGTTGATGGCTGACAGCAGTTGAATTGCTGCGGCTTGGTTAACTTCCAGCCGCTTGCCTTCCACGATGTTGGGTTTGCTAAAGAAAAAGCCTTGAAACAGCTCGCAGCCCCATTCCCGCAAGGCTTCAAATTCCTGATAGGTTTCTACCTTTTCCGCCAGCAATTTCAGTTTGTAGGGCTTTAATTGTTCGATGAGTTTACGCGAGCCTTCCAGGCCGTCAGCCATCACATCCAGCTTGATAATGTTGGCAAATTCCAACAGCGGCAGCCATTCAGGGCTAAGCACAAAATCATCCAAAGCGATGGTGTAGCCCAATTGCGATAATTCTCGTAGATTATTGACAATATCGGCATCAATGGCGACGCTTTCCAACACCTCGATAACAATCCGCTCTTTAGGCAGATGTAGCGGTGTTTTGTCCAGGATGTTTTGGGCGGTGAAATTGATAAAGGCTTTATGCTGACCGACCAATTCGTTCAGGCCGATTTCCAGCAGGGTGTCGCTGATGACTTGTTTGGTGGCATTGGCGGCGCCGTCTTTCAGGCTTAGATCGAAATCCTGGCCTCTAAATAAAATCTCGTAGGCACAGGTATCAAGATGGTGATCGAGGATTTGCTGTCTGCCAATCAGAAAATCTGTCATTTATTTACGGGCTCCCGATCATTGCACTATGATGACATTTAGTCGCGCCTTATACCATGTTAAAAGACTGTAAGTCGAGGTGTGGTGGGCTGGTATTAATTTGAATCTTGAGGAGATAACCATGTCTGAATCAGCAACAATTTCAGTAAGCGGTATGAAGTGCGGTGGTTGCGAAAACAGCATCGTCAGTAAAGTGTCAGTGATCGCCGGTGTGATCTCTGTATCTGCATCGCACACAGCTAAGCAGGTAGATGTCGAATTTGATCCCGCCCAGGTCAATCTCGATCAAATCGAAGATGTGATTAGCGACGCCGGTTTTAAAGTTGAATAATACCGCTAAGCGCCGGTTTTGCCAGCAAGCAGGAATTTACAGATGAACGCAGATCAAGTGATTGAACAACACGATATACGCCTGTCCATTCTCGGCATGAGTTGTGCTGGATGTGTCAGCGCCGTCGAAACTGCCTTGCAGGCGGTGCCGGGTGTGGCATCGGTCGCCGTTAATTTTGCGGATCACTCTGCCACGGTGACTGGAGATCCCGATCATCAGGCCATGAAACAAGCCTTAAAGGCCGCCGGTTATGACGCAGCGGTGATGGAAGGGCTGGAAGATCCTGGTTTAGAAGAGGCGCAGGAAAATCTGCGCTATCAGGATTTACTCCGCAAATCCGCTGTAGCTGGCGGCTTGGGGCTGCCCTTAATGCTGGGCGCGCATCTGGACTGGTTTCCGATGATGGGCACTTCTGCTGGCACGGTGTTCTGGTCGGAAGTGGCCTTGTTAACCTTGGCTGTGATGTTTTATTCCGGCGCGCATTTTTTTCATAGCGCCATCAAACTGCTGTTGGTCAAACAGGCCAATATGGACACTTTAATCGCGCTTGGCACAGGTTCCGCGTGGCTGTATTCCTGCATCGTCATCGATTATTCCGCGCAATTGCCGTCTTTGTCGGCGCATGCCTATTTTGAAGCCTCGGCGGTGATTCTGGGGTTTATCAATTTGGGTAGCGCTTTGGAAACCCGGGCGCGTGGCAAAACCTCGGCGGCGATTCGCGCCTTGATCGGCTTGCAGCCGCGTACTGCCAGAGTCGTGCGTGATGGTCAGGAAATCGATATACCCATCGACCAGGTCGGGCTTGGCGAAACCTTGCGGGTCAGGCCGGGTGAAAAAATCCCTGTTGATGGCATAGTGTTAGAAGGCCATTCCAATATCGACGAATCCATGCTCACCGGCGAGCCTATGCCGGTTGAGAAAAACATCGGTGCCAGCGTAGCCGCCGGTACCATCAATCTGCAGGGCAGTTTTTTGTTCAGCGCAGCGCGTATTGGGCGGGATACGGCATTGGCGCAGATTATTCAAAGCGTGCGGCAGGCGCAGAACAGCAAACCGGCCATCGCCAAACTGGCAGACAAGATTTCTGCGGTGTTTGTGCCGGCGGTGGTTGCGATCTCGGTATTCACCTTTTTTGTCTGGCTGATTTTCGGCCCCGATCCGGCGATAGGCTATGCCTTTGTCACTTCGATGACAGTGCTGGTAATTGCCTGTCCGTGTGCGCTGGGGTTAGCCACGCCGATTTCCGTGATGGTAGCGGTGGGGCGGGCCGCGCAAATCGGCATCTTGATCCGCAAAGGCGAAGCCTTGCAAACTGCCGGTAAACTAAGTTGTCTGATTCTGGATAAAACCGGCACAGTCACCGCCGGCAAGCCTAGTTTGGCGGAAGTGATCGCGTTCGGTGATTATGATGCTGCGCGGGTATTGCAGTATGCCGCCAGCCTGGAATCGGGTTCTGAGCATCCGCTGGCCGCGGCGATATTAAGCGCCGCCGAACAGCAGCAATTGACGCTGGAAAAAGTCAGAAAATTTCAGGCGGTAGCCGGGCATGGCATTAGCGGACGGATTGCCGACCGGCAATGGTTATTTGGTAACGCTGCGCTAATGGCTGACAACGGCATTGACGCCAGTAAGCACAGCGACAAAATGGCCGAATTAGCTGGCAAAGGCCAGACGCCGATGTTTTTGGCGCAAGATAATCAGGTGGTGGGCATAGTGTCGGTTGCTGATCCTATCAAACCAGACTCAGCCTTGGCGGTCAGCCAGTTGCGGCAGCGCGGGATTCGGGTGCTGATGGTGACCGGTGATAACGATATTACCGCGCAAGCCATTGCCGCCCAGGCTGGCATTACCGAAGTGCGCGCCCAAGTCCTGCCACAAGATAAAGCGGCGGTGGTCAAGGCCTTGCAACAGCAGGGCGAAATCGTCGGCATGGTGGGTGACGGTATTAACGATGCCCCAGCGTTGGCGCAAGCCGATGTAGGCATTGCTATTGGCACCGGCACCGATGTGGCTATCGAAAGCGCGGATATTGTCTTGCTGCAAGGCTCGTTGCTGAAAATCCCGCAAGCAATCGCGCTGTCAAAATTGACGGTAGCGAATATCAAACAAAATCTGCTGGGCGCGTTTTTTTACAACAGCATCGGGATTCCGGTCGCCGCTGGCTTGCTGTATCCCATGTTTGGCCTGTTACTGAATCCGATGATCGCCGGGGCGGCAATGGCCATGTCTTCGGTAACCGTGGTCAGTAACGCCAATCGATTGCGCTGGATTAAACTGGACGCCGAGTAGTTCAGTTTATGCAGCCCTAACGGCTAACCGAAATGCCATAAGCCCCTGTGCCGCTTGGGCTGTAGTGTCGCACTCTGACGAAATACTGACCAGGCAGCAAGACCCGAACAATTTGCGAATTGGTACCGGGCCCACTATCGTCGTCTTGGGTCACGAAACTGGTTTGATTGTTAGGCCCATACAGACTGACAAAGGTATCGGTCGAACCGGAGGTAACGATGGTGTGACTGACCGCAGCCGAAACCATAAAGGTGTATATATCGCTTTCGTTGGCGGCGGAAATATTACCTTGCACAGCCGGGCCATTGACCAGAATTTCTGGCAATCCCGGTGCCGGATCATTCACAATATTACTTTTTACTGCAATGCCGTAAGGGCCAGTGCCACCGGCCTGATAGTGACGCATTTGGATAAAGTAGGTGCCTGCCGACAATTGGGTTTCGATTCTAGAGTTGGATTCAGGGCCGCTGTCGTCGTCGCTGGTAACCAGATCGGTTTGGTTATTAGGCCCGAACAGTGACATAAATACATCAGTGGGCCCGCTGGTCTCCAGCGTGTAAACCCCGGCTGCTGGCACCAGAAAGCGATACCAGTCGCGCTCGTTGGCTTGCCCGATATTAGCCTGCCGAGCGCTTGCGCCGACGGTCAAATCGACAATTTGCTGCGGTTGCGCAACTTCGTCGTCGTAGCTGTAACCTAAGGTCGCATGATTGATCACAGCTCCCGGTGTCGGCGGTGACGCTTCGTTTTGCCAGGGTGGTAACGGCGTATTCAGATTGAAATTTGCGTCGCCTTGAAACGCTGCTTGATCAGGGTGTTGGCGTTGCCAGGCTGCCCAGAGCCTATCCACATTGCAATGCAGCAGAAAAAAGATCGGATCGTTGGGCGAACTGGCTGTGCCCGCGGCTCCGCCGATAGACGTGTGTACCGTGTTATGGCTTTGATTCTCGGCGTTACGCACGAACACACTGTAAGGCACACTGGCCAACACGCTACGTACTGTGTTAGCGGTGGGTAATTGACTGAGCCGCAGGCTGCGGGTAAGTTCAACCGGCTCGCTGGGTGCGTCGCGTACGGTCAACGGCCAGCGACCACCGTTGAATGCGAAGGGGCCATTCTGCACCGCTCCACCGCTGGGCACACCATTGCCGCCCATAAAATCGTTACCCCATAAGCTGGAGTTAGCGTTACGGTCAGTAGTCCAATCCCAATAGGGCAAACTGACGGACGCATCGATGGCTTGCAAGTCAAGCTCCAGGCGCCGCAGAAATTCACGGTGCCAGGGCAAAAACAGCACACTTTGATGAATACCGCTGTTGAACAAGTCCCGATGCTGGCGAACGTAACGGTCATAAACACCGTTGGCTTTCAGTTGTAACAGGGCAGCAATGAAACGGGCTTTTTCGTCTTGAGTTAACGCAGTGTGATTTTTCCTGATACCCATGGCGTAGCCTCCTATGAGCAAGAGCAGTAAGTCGAAATTCAGGTGAATTATTAGCCTAGCGCAGGCGCCGCTATTTGTCTTGACACAGGCGTACTGGTACTAAAGTACTGGTTAGAGTTGTCTGGTTTTAGCTGGTAAGATCGACTTTAAAAAGTCTCCAGCCAGCGGCCAATTTACAGCTTAAACTGCGAAATCGTCCGTTGCAGGTTGCCAGCGATTTTTTGCAAATGATGGGCTTCCTGTGCAGTCTGCTCTGCATCTTTGCTGTTGTTGGCAGTGACGTCGTTAATAGCATTGACGTTTTGATTGATGTGCTCTACTACAATTTTCTGCTCTTTGACGGCGCTGGATATGTGCGTGTTCATATCGGAAATTTGCGCCACCATACTCGAAATGTTATCCAATAAATCGCCAGTGCCTTCAATGACAGCGACAGTCTCTTTGGCTTGATGCTGACTTTCGGACATGGCTTTCACCGCTTCTCTGGAGCCATGTTGCAAGCGTTCGATCATGGCTTGAATTTCGTGGGTGGAATCCTGGGTACGGCTGGCCAGGGTGCGCACTTCGTCGGCTACCACGGCAAATCCGCGACCTTGTTCACCCGCTCTGGCCGCTTCAATCGCCGCATTCAGGGCTAATAAATTGGTTTGATCGGCGATACCTTGAATAACCCCCAGCACGGAACTGACGTTGACGCAGTTATTTTCGACATTGCCGATGACGGTGCTGGCTCTATCGATATTGTTGGAAAGTGCATGGATGGCTTGTACCGTATTGGTTACGATCGTCTTGCCATTATTGGCGGCGATACTACTTTTTTGAGCGGTTTGCGCAGCGTTGGCGGTGTTATTAGATACTTCCGTTACCGTGGCAGACAGTTCTGTTACCGTCGCGGCCACCTGATCTGTGCCCATCTGCTGCTTCATAATATCTTGCTGCACCCGCTCCGACATCTGGCTCAGTCGCTGAGATGAGGTGTTCAATTGCTCGGTTTCCATGGCTACTTGGCGCATAAGGTTATGCAGTACGCTTAGAAATTCGTTGAATGACTCGACGATTACGCCGACTTCATCATTGCCTTCGTGCGGGATGCGCTGGGTCAAGTCGCCGTTGCCTTGCTTTAGCGTGAACAAAGAATTTTTCAGGGCGGTCAGTGCTGGTTCGATTTTTAAATACAGCAGGCTCAAACTGATCATCACAAATACCAGTAGCACTATCGAAAAGCCGATTCGCGATTGGCTATAGTCGTGCAATGAGGCGCTAAGCTGTTGTTTAGCCACAACCAATTCGCTGTCAAATTGTTCATTCAGCGTATTGAGTTCGCTGGCCAACTTGGCGGCTGTGGCGTCCAGGCCGGTGCCGGGGGCTTTCATGGTCACCGTACCGGCTTCTGTGCCGAGTTTAATGTAATCCCATGCCATTTTTACGCCGGCATCGTGCATGCTCTGGGTTTCTTGCTTTAGGGTGCTGACTCTTGACTGCAGTGCCGGGTGAGCCAGGGCTGCTTTGTCGAGATAGGCAAGCGCATCGCTTAAATTCTGCTTGGCATCGGTGAATCCTCCCTCATCGTGGGTCGCCCCAACATCCGTCAGAAACTGCTGAATCTGTACGACGTGAAAACGCACATGCGCCAGTGCATCCGCTGCGTCCTGTTTTTGCGTGGCTTGTTGCAGGCTTGCATCGATGCTTTGAAACGCATGCCAAAGCGATACCACAAATAGCAGATTGGCGATCGCCAATGCAGAGGCAATCAGGATTAAGGACGATTTTATCGAGGTATTTTTAAACATTAGCGGGTTGAGCCTTAGTGGTCTAATTTTTCAAGGTCGGCTGCCAGGCCGGCCAGCGCCGCGATAGCCTGGTGTTGGGCTTCGCTCAATTCATTGCCGTTGTTAATCATGCACAGGCCAATCTGCCGATTCAGTTCGGCAAGCAACTGGCTGCGCTGATGGCGGCGGTCATGCAGTTTGGCGACCATCGCCGAAAACGCCAGGGCTAAATCCTGCAACTGGTCATTTTCTCTTAAATGGGTCACGGTATCCAATTTGCCGTCGCCGACTTCTTTGCACAAGGTTTCAAAGCGATATAACGGGCCGGCAATCTTGTGCGACGCATATAGCACCGAGGCTACCGCAATCCCGCCTGCCACCAGAATAGCCACCAGGTTGCCGATGAAAATCGATATGCCCAGTCGTTGCGACGCGTTGACGATACTGGCGTGCGCCGATTGTGCCTGGGCTTGCAGATCGCCGCCGGTCATCCAGTAGATCAGCAATGCCGAACATAAGCCTGATAGTAAAATCAGGATAAAAACCCCGAGAATAAAGCGGCCCTGAAAGTCTTTTTTAATAAAAATTTGGCGGCGTTTGGTGGCAGTATTATTCATTTGCTGGAACCTTGATTGACATTATGACAGGTTAAACAGAGTTCGCCGTCGCTATTGTTGCGGCGAAGTAAGAAGCTTTTTTTGAGTCTCTCGGCATTCATCAGCCTATCCATAAAACTAAAGCTGGCCTGCGGTCGGTCGCTGTCGAGTTTGCCGTGCGTGTAATGGCAGGTCAGACAGGTAATATCGTTATCTTCATTTAGCGGTAAGTCAGCCGGTACCGGAAAATCGATATTCAACCCCACTTTATGCCCTTGGTTAGGGTTATGGCACGATGAACACATGGCAACGCCGTCCTTACTAAAACTAGCCTGATCAACCGGTAGATTTTGGCTGTGCAGAATCGCGTCGCCCTTCATCTCGGGGATGGTGTTGTGGCAGTCGCTGCAGCCGGTTTGCGCGGTTTGCCTGGAAATGACATGCGGGTTATCGCCTGCCGTACGTGCGCCAGTCACAAACAACAGCAATATCAAACCGGCGCTGCCGGCGAGTAGGGATTTTATCAGCAGCTTATTCATGGTTAAAAAGACATCACAATTTGGGCGATAGCCATTTTTTTATCGAAGTAACGCTCGGCGGTCATGGTGCCAAGCGAATCGTTGTACTCAAACTTTACCCGCAGATGGTCGCTGAACTTGTAATTAAATCCCAGGCTGAGCATCGAAATGTCCGCAATCGCTACCGTGCTGCCGTCGAAATCCAATCCTAGATCCTGCGAAGGTTGCCAGCGACTGTAGCGGGCGAACGCGATTAGCGGATGTTTGGTCAGGCTTTCCAGGTCGGCAGTCAGAGTCGAGTGGTAACCCAGTTGGTGGCCTTTGCCGAAGGGGCTTTGATCCACGTTGGGCACAATGTTGTTATCGGCATCCAAAAATACCTGTTGATGGGCATTTAGCAGCATAAACTCGTTTTGTAAGCGCCACATATCGTAGCCGATACTAAAGTCAACGCCATAAACGGTGTTGCGGATATTGTTGCTGCCGTCGAGTTCGCTGAGGTGCGAGATACCCAATTCAATTCCTTCCGGGTTGGCGTTATGGATTTTATAGGTATTCTGCCCCAAAGCCAGGCCCGCGCGACCGCCAATAGTATGGCCGTCGTTGGCGTATAAAGCGTCGGTCCAGAACACCGAGTAATTGAACATATCCCAAGAGCCGTATGACCGCACCCCGTCGGCGTTGTAGCCGCCCATCTGCATACGGGAGGTGGTTAGCGGTGCGGTAATGCTGATGCGGTCTTTGTTGGCAAAGTTTTGGTAATCGTTGCCGAAGGGCAAGTCAAAGCGGCCGGCCTGGATATGCAATCCCTTATTGTTAAAAATCCGACCGCGCGGTGGGATGCGGTCGTTAAACAAATGATAATCCACCAGCGCGACGGCAATCCCGGCCATGGTGCTGCCGCCGCTAAGTGCGCCGGGGCCGCTGTTGCCGCAAAATACCGCGCCGGGCGCGCCGTAATCAGCGTTGGATGAATTGCCGCACAGCACCAAAGCCGAGCTGGCACCGAAATGATCGTCGTGCACATAATCCAGATCTAACTCCACCGAGCCCACGCTAAAGGTTTGGTCGGTCGAATTGCTGGTCTTGGCGTTAATATCAAAAAAGCCGCTCATCTGCAGGCCATTAGCTTCAGCAGCCTCTTTAAGCGCAGAGATTTTTTTGTCCAGAGCTTGCAGTTTGGTGTCTACGCTGGGTTCGGGTTTGCCGTTTGCTGCAGTCTTTACAGGTGTCGCTGCGGCTGGTTCTGCTACCGGGGCTGGGCTTGGTAGAGGCGCAACGGTAGCGACTCGTTCTTGTTCCAATTGCTTGATGCGCGCTTCCAGTTGCTCGATTTTCTGATCTTTTTCCTTTAAGACGCCTTGCACAATTTGCCGAATATGCTCGTCATCCGCCGGTTTTGCATGGCCGGGCGCGGGTAGGGAAATGCTGAAAATGGCAATGGCGAGCAGCCTATCTTTGTATTGCATCTGGATCTCTTGATGTAGGCGAAGAATTACATGGCGTAGCAATCCATGTGATTTTCAAAGGTTAGTAGTTATTGTCGGCAATACAAGTTTGGCAATAATCAGCATGCCTGTGGTTACCGATTGCGGCGGCGCTTATTCAAGCAGTAATTCTGATGTTACAATGGACGGTTTTATGCCCGGTAGAGTGCTTTCAGATACTGGGAAACCGCGAATCAAGCTAGGTCGTTTATGAGTAAATTGAAATGTGCTGTCATCGGCGCCGGATATTTGGGGAAATTTCATGCGGAAAAATATGCGTCGTTAAAAGACTGTGAACTGGTGGCGGTGGTTGATATTAATGCCGACGCGGCCCTGCAAGTCGCCGAAAAATACGGCACCCAGGCCTTGACTGATTACCATGACTTACTCGGGCAGGTCGATGCAGTCAGTATCGTAGTGCCAACCACTTACCATCACAGCGTATCCAAAGATTTTTTAAACGCCGGCACCCATGTACTGGTGGAAAAGCCGATCACCGTTACGGTGGAAGAGGCCGACGAACTGATCGCCATTGCCAAAGAAAAAAATGTGATTTTACAAGTTGGGCACCTGGAGCGATTCAATCCAGCGGTGCGCGGCCTGGAAAAGATGGAAGACAAGCCGCTGTTTATCGAGTCGCACCGTTTGTCGCCGTTTAATCCACGGGCCAACGATGTCAGCGTGGTTCTGGATTTAATGATTCACGACATCGACATCATCATGGCTTTGGTCGATTCCGAAGTAGAAAAAATCGATGCCAGCGGCACGGCGGTATTGACCCAGGGTACAGACATAGCCAACGCGCGCATCACTTTTAAAAATGGCTGTGTGGCCAATGTGACAGCCAGTCGCATCAGCATGAAAATGGAACGCAAGATGCGGATGTTCCGCCCTTGTTCCTATATTTCCGTGGATTTTCAAAACCGGATTTTGATTAAACACCGCACCGGCGACAAGGAAATGTTCCCCGGTATTCCAGAGATTGTTACCGAAGAATCGGTGTTTGAAAGCGGCGATGCCTTGCTTGATGAAATTAAACATTTTGTCAATTGCATCCAGACCGGCGAAAATCCTCTGGTTCCCGGTGAAGCAGGCCGCAAAGCCCTGGCTACCGCGATAGAAATCACTAAATTCCTAACCCATCAATAAAGGGCTGTCACTATGATCCCCATGGTTAATCTGCAAGCGCAATATGCGGAAATTCAAGATGAAATCGTCAACGGTTTTACTGAGACCCTGAATAATTGTGCCTTCATCCTGGGGCCTAATGTACAGGCTTTTGAAAAAGAAGCCGCGGAATATCTGGGCGTCAAACACGCTATTGGCTGCGCATCAGGCACCGACGCCTTGCATTTGGCTTTACTTGCAGAAGGCATCGGCGCGGGCGACGAAGTGATTACCAGCGCCTTTACTTTTATCGCTACCGCAGAAGCCATAAAGTATGTGGGTGCCACGCCGGTGTTTGTCGATATTGATCCGGGCACGTTCAATATCACCCCGGAACATATCGAAAAAGCCATTACCGCTAAAACCAAAGCCGTGATGCCGGTGCATTTGTTTGGTCAGCCTGCTGATTTGCCCGCCATCAAGGCTATTTGCGACAAACACGGTCTTAAATTGATCGAAGATTGCGCGCAATCGTTCGGGGCAACGGTTTACAACAAACAAACCGGCAGTTTTGGTAATGCGGCAGGTTTTAGCTTTTTTCCGAGTAAAAACCTGGGCTGTTTCGGTGACGGCGGTTTAGTTACCACCGATTCTGACCAGACTGCGGCCAAGATCAAGCAATACCGCAATCACGGCTCTGACGTACGTTATTACCACGATGTAGTCGGTTACAACAGTCGTCTGGATGAGTTGCAGGCGGTCGTGCTGCGCGCCAAATTAAAACGTATCGATCAATACAACGCTGCCCGTCGCCATGCCGCGCATTTGTATTCCAGTCTGATGGCCGATCTGCCGCTGACCACGCCTTATGAAGATGGCATCGGCAAGCATGTTTATCATCAGTACACCTTGTTGTCTGATCGCAGGGATGAGGTGATGAAGGCGCTGCAAGAGCAACAAATTGGCTGCGCTGTGTATTATCCGGTGCCGCTGCATCGACAAAATGTATTTAAAGCAGAGTGTGCTGGCGTATCCCTGCCGGTGACCGAGTCGGTCGCAGCGCGCTGTTTTTCCTTGCCGATTTGCTCCAATCTTAGCGATGATACGGTTAAGCAGATTGTCGGTGTCATCCGCAGCGTTTTCTAAGCATCCCTCAAACCCGTCCGGTGGGCTAAGCTACGCGTAGCCCACCAAAATCAGCAAATGACCAATCAATCGGCCTACAAGGTGCTATTCAGCGCCGGCGAATCCTCCGGCGATCAACACGCCGCCAATATGTTTTTGGCATTGAAACAGCTTTGCCCCAACATCCTCGGCATTGGTATGGGTGGCACTAAAATGCGTCAGGCCGACATAGACGTGCGTTACGATTCGGCGGCTATTGGTGTGATCGGTTTGGTGGAAATCTTGAAGCACTACGGCGAAATCCGCCGCGCCTTAAACTTGATGAAGCAGATCGTCGCCGCTGAAAAGCCGGATTTATTGGTGTGTGTGGATTACAAAGAATTTAACCTCAAACTGGCGCAATTCGCCAAACGCCAGGGGGTTAAAGTCTTGTTTTACGTCAGTCCGCAAGTCTGGGCCTGGCGGCCGGGCAGGGTAGTGACCTACGGTAAAGCTATTGACATGATGGCGGTTATTTTTCCGTTTGAGACGCAATATTACGATGCCAAAAACGTGCCGGTGCGCTATGTCGGCCATCCTTCAGTAGACAAAGTTCATCCGCAACGCAGTAAAAGCGAGGATTTTGCGCTGTTTGGTCTGGATGAGAGCCGACCGGTGGTAGGGATCTTGCCGGGTAGTCGCGGTAATGAAATAAAACGCATGTTGCCGGTGATGCTGCAGGCTGTGCTTAAATTGGCTGAAAACCGGCCTGAGCTGCAATTTGTATTGCCGCAGGCCGATTCGATCAGCGATGCGGAACTTGCAGAACATTTGCAGCAGGTGCCGGTCAGCATAAAAGTGATCAAACAGCAGCCTTACGATGCGATTCAATGTTGCGATGCGGTGATGACGACTTCGGGCACGGCCTCTTTGGAAATAGCTTTGCTGGAAGTGCCGATGGTGATCGTTTACCGGCTGGCGGCCTTCAGTTATTGGCTGGGCAAGCGGCTGGTTAAAATTCCGTTTATCGGTCTGCCTAATATCATCGCTGGCAAAGCCATTGTTAAGGAATTGATTCAGGATCAACTGACTGCCGACAATCTGGCGACAGAAATCAAGCGCTTGTTGGACGATCAGCCCTATCGGCTAAATTGTCTTGGCGAGTTACACAGGGTTAAACAGTTGCTAGGCGAGGGCGGCGGTTCCAGAAACATGGCGGAATTAGCGTTGCAGATGCTGGAAAAGTCCTAGGCGTCTGCATTCTCCATTATGCCTTGTGGGTACTTAGGCAGAAGGTTGGGGTGAGGGCATATAAAACAGTAAATTATTGGTTTTCATCCCCTCACCTCAACCCTCTCCCGCAAGGAGAGGGGGCTTATACGACGGCATCCAGAGTACCCGCAAGGGCATAAAGGATAAGAGAGTTTTAGAGGCTTGCTTTAGCTAGAGCCTCTACGCAGGCGCGTTGAGGCCGCGCAGTTCATAAAAGGTTTTAACAAACTCATCCAGGGTTTTGCTTTCTATGGCATCGCGCAAGCCCTGCATTAGTTCCAGGTAGTAATGCAGATTGTGGATGGTGTTTAGTCGCGAGCCCAGCATTTCTTTGCATTTATCCAGATGTTTTAC
>CAIOHN010000068.1 GCA_903858105.1 uncultured Pseudomonadota bacterium
CAGTGTTTTAACTTGGTTGGAACCACTCTAGCTGTTTGCGCAAAGTCACCACTGTGCCGACTATTATCAAGGTCGGCGGTTTGATGTCGGCGTTTTCGACGGCTTTGGGCATATCGCGCAGGGTGCTGGTAATCACGCGTTGGTATTTGGTGGTACCTTGTTGAATTAGCGCGATAGGTTGTTCGGGCGGGCAGCCGTGGTCTATCAAGGACTGACAAATGGTTTCCAAACCAACCAAGCCCATGTAAATCACGATAGTCTGGTTTGGCGCTGCCAACTGCTGCCAATTGAGATTGATATTGCCGTCTTTCAGATGGCCGGTGACAAAGGTGCAGGATTGCGCGTGATCGCGATGTGTCAGAGGAATGCCGGCATAACTAGCGCAGCCGGCAGCAGCGGTGACACCGGGCACAACTTGAAATTGGATGCCTTGTTGCATCAATGTCTCAATTTCCTCGCCGCCACGACCAAAAATAAACGGATCGCCGCCTTTCAGGCGGGCGACTCTTTTGCCGGCTAGCGCCAGATTGGCCAGTAACTCGTTGATCGACTCTTGCGGCAGGCTGTGGTTGCTGCGCTGTTTGCCGACGTAGATTTTTTCACCATCGCGGCGCGCCATCTCCAGAATCTCCTTGGAGACCAAGCGGTCGTAAACTACCACGTCAGCTTGCTGCAACAGTCTTAAGGCCCGAAATGTCAGCAAGTCCGGGTCGCCTGGGCCAGCGCCGATCAAATACACTTCGCCTTTAGTTTGGGATTGGTCAGCAGCAGCCAATTGGGCTTGCAATTGCTGGGCGGCTTCTGCTTCGCGACCCGCAAATACTAGCTCTGCTATGTGGCCTTGTAGCGCGTTTTCCCAGAAGATGCGGCGTTGGTTAGGGTGTTGCAACTTTTGTTTAACCAGCGCCCTGAAATTCTCCGCAAATCGCCCCAATAAGCCAAATGAGGCAGGAATGGCGCTCTCCACTTTGGAACGTAACAATCTGGCCAATACCGGCGACACGCCGCCAGAGGAAACGGCGACGATCATAGGTGAGCGGTCGACAATCGCCGGAAAGATAAAGCTGCAAAGATCGGGGTTGTCGACCACGTTGACCGGGATATTGGCGCGATTGGCTGCAGCGGCCACGCTTTCGTTAGTGGTTCTATCATTCGTTGCCGACACGACTAGCCGCATGCCGGTTAAATCGGTAGCGTCGAAGGCTTTTTGCTTAATATCGAGCGAGTGTGCGTCCTGCATTGCTGCAACCTGGCTACCTATCTCGATGGCGACGACCGTAATGTTTGCGCCGGTTTTCGCCAGTAGTTCGATTTTGCGCGCGGCAATCTCACCGGCACCGACCACCAGACAGGGCTGGTCTTTTAGTTTTAGAAAAAGCGGGAAATAATCCATAGTGCTTGATTTTCGCGGTCTGGGGTTGGTGTTATTATGAGCGACATCTAATAAATGTAAGTGAGCGCGTTATGATTGATTTTGATCTGGAAGTCGATGCCAGCGGGTTGCATTGTCCTTTGCCCTTGCTGCGCTTAAAAAAAGCCATTATGGAAATCAACAGTGGCTCAGTGGTCAAGGTAATCGCTACCGATCCTGCGGCGCATCTGGATTTTGGCGTGTATATCGATCAGGCCGGACATGTGTTGGTGCATAATTTAAAAGATACCGATAAACAGATTTTTTATATCCAAAAAAAATAAGCAGGCTATCTCAGGCTGATAATGGGCCAATCGGCTTGCTGCGCAGCCGCGCGCAATTTTTCGTCGGGATCCACTGCTATTGGATTGTCTACCAAGTTTAGTAGCGGCAAGTCATTATGCGAGTCGCTATAAAAGCTACTGCCCGCCAGGATTTCTGTCGAGTTAGCCAGCCAATCCTGCAGTAAGGTCACCTTGCCTTGCTGGAAACAGGGTGTGCCGTTGAACTTGCCGGTGTAGCGACCATCGATAAATTCCGGCGTGGTCGCTAGCAGATTGTCAATGCCATACAGTTTAACGATAGGTTCGGTCACAAACCGGTTGGTCGCGGTGATTACCAGCAAGGTATCGCCGGCAGCTCGATGCTTTTCGACCAAATCATGGGCCGCGGCCAGTGTGATCGGTTTGATCAGGGTTTCGACAAATTCTGCGCGCCAGCGGTAAAGTTGTTCAGCATCGTGTTGGGCTAGCGGTGCCAGCGAAAAGTTCAAAAACTCGACTATGTCCAGCGAGCCTTGTTTGTAATCGTCGTAAAATTTTTTATTGGCTTGCTCGTACAAGTCTTTGTCGACAATACCGCGGTCGACCAGAAATTGTCCCCATAAAAAATCGCTGTCATCGGCGATCAGCGTGTTATCCAGATCAAAAATCGCTAAGCTCACAACAAATCCGTCATCGTAAATAAATAAAGTAGCGGCCTGTGGCGTCCGCCGGTTATTTGTGGAACAATTGCGCCATTAATTTTAATGGCCGTGCCGTTGTTAATTTTAACATTCAGGCATTAACAACAGGGCGGCAAATAATACAGGTTTTTTACATGATAGACTCGAAAGGATACCGGCCTAATGTCGGCATTATCCTTTGCAATGACGAGGGTCGTGTGTTCTGGGCAAAGCGCAAAGGCGCTAATTCGTGGCAGTTTCCGCAAGGCGGGATCGATGGCGACGAGGACCCGGAATCTGCGATGTATCGAGAGTTGTGGGAGGAAACCGGCTTGCGCGAGGAGCACGTGCAACTGCTGGGACGCACCCGTTATTGGCTGCGTTACAAATTGCCGGATAGGTATATTCGCAAAAACTCATCGCCCTTGTGCATTGGTCAGAAGCAGATCTGGTTCATCTTGCGCTTGGCAACAGACGAGTCGATGGTGCGTTTCGATTGCGGCCACAAACAGGAATTTGACAACTGGAAGTGGGTGGAATACTGGTACCCGCTGAAAGATGTGGTGTACTTCAAGCGCCGGGTTTATCGCAAAGCGATGGATGAGTTAGGTGCTTTGTTGGTTGCCAACGATATGGGGGTCAACGCTGAAAGTTATATATCCGGCAGACTGGAAGCCGGTTAATAACCGTGCGATTGGGTTTGCAGATCGCTCATGCTGATCGGCAGGCGATAAACCCGTGTTGCAAAGCTGCCGTCAGCAAACAAGTCAAAAACCCGATAACCCGGTGGTAGCAAGTCCAACTCAAACTCCGCTGCTTTGGGCTTAAACTGAAAACAACTGGCTGGCGTAACCAAGATGTCAATGCCTTTGTGGCTGGCTTGCATTTCCTGATGTAAATGTCCGCAGGTGATGGCCTTAACCTGCTCAAAGCGCTCTACCAGTGCCAATAATTCAGCGCTATTTTCGATTTGCATGGTGTCCATCCAACTGCTTTGACTGGCAACGCAATGATGATGTACTGCCAGCAAGGCGGGTTGCGTATGTGCAGTGAGTGTCTGCTCCAGAAACACCAGTTCTTCCGGCGACAACGCGCCAATCGGGCTGCCGGGTTTTTGGCTGTCCAGACAGATAATCTGCCAATTTCCCAATAGCAAATGTTTGCGGCAACTAACCAGGCCAGCGTTCAAATGTATCGCCATCAAATCACTATCGTCGTGATTGCCCGGCAAGCATAAACAAGGTGTTTGATAGGTTTGTAGGTGCCGGCAAATCCGTTGGTAACTATCTGCATTGGGGTCTTGTCCCAAATCGCCAGTCAACAAAATCAGATCAAATTGGCCGTGCGTGGCATGCGCCTGTGCCAACGTCTGTAAAAAATAAGCTTCGGTATTGATTCCTAACAGCGTGTCGTCGACATGCGGCAATATATGCAGGTCGGTGATTTGCAGAATTTTTGAGCTGGACATTGGCTATTGCGGGTTTATTGCAGATACGGAAAATACGCCTGACTATTAGGGTGTACCAGGCTCAGGTCATCGGTAAGACTGAACCGACGATAAGCGCAATGCTGTTGCGCGGGTAAATGGGTAAGATCAATATCAAGGTTTAATTGATACGCCAGCACTACATAATGGGTGCTAATGCCTGGAACTTCGGCGAAATTGGTGTCGTATAAATGGGTGAAAGCACCCAGCAATTTGCCCTGACCGATAGGGTAAGCCACCCCCAATTCTGTTTCAGTTATTCTGAGAAAGGCGGCTTCCAAGGATTCGGATTTGTAGATTCTACCGCCGGGTACAAACCAGAAACCGGCGGCTGGCTGGTTTACTCGCTGCCCCATTAACATGTCCACGCCATTTGCAGTGACAGCCAAATCAATAGATACCAGCGGAGTGTTTTTAACCACCGTAATAAAATCTTCTTTTCCGAGCATGCCCGTAAAATCCTCTGGTGTTAGCGCTTAATAGACGTTTTTATACAATAGTTTGGAGTTGCGCTGATAGTTGTATGCGCTACGCATCGGTTCCGGTAAATCACTGATTTCGCAAGGCGTAAAACCGCGCTCGACAAACCAGTGGGCGGTTTGGGTGGAGCGTACGAACAGACGCTTAATGGCTTGGGTTTTGGCTTTTTCGCTTAAATAATCCAATAAACTATTGCCGCGCGCGCCTTTTTGATAATCGACATGCACTGCCAGGCAGGCGATTTCTGCGCTGGTTTTGTCAGCCATGATATGAAACGCCGTGCAGCCAATGATCAAACCGTCGCGTTCGATGACGATGTAATCGTTAATTTCCATTTCCAGTTTTTCCCGCGACCGCTTCACCAACACGCCTTGTAGTTCCAGCGGCTTGATCAATTCCATGATGCCGCCGATGTCATCCAGCGTGGCCGAACGGATGGTTTCAAAAGCGGTTGAACTAATCAGGGTGCCGATACCATCTCGGGTAAACAACTCCAGCAACAAGGCGCCATCTACATGGCGATTGATTAAATGGGCGCGGCGTACACCTTTTTGACAACTTTGCATCGCAGCGCGCAGCGACAGGGCCACGGCGTCCGGCAAGCCCGGTGTCTCATGTAACAAACTATCCGCTTGAGCGGTGGTTAATTGTTGAATCGATTGCTGATCGGCAGGCGACAGACAATTTTGCTCGGTGAGTAAAATCAGCTTTTCGGCTTGTAAAGCAATAGCCACTTCGGTGGCCACTTCTTCGGCAGACAGGTTAAATACCTCGCCGCTCGGCGAATAACCGATAGGCGAAATCAGCACTACGTTATGCTGATCGAGTTGTTGATGAATGGCCTGGGCGTCAATACGTCTAACCTTGCCGGTATAGCAATAATCGATGCCATCCAATACGCCCAACGGTTTGGCGGTGACGAAATTACCGGAGGCCACTCTAATTTGCGCACCGGCCATTGGCGAGCCGGACACGCCCATCGATAGCAAGGCTTCAATTTCTACCCGCACCAATCCGGCAGCTTGCTTGACATATTGCAGCGTGGTGGCGTCGGTAATACGCAAATGATGATGAAATTTCGGTGTGTCGCCCTGTTCAAGCAGGCGTTTGTCGATTTGTTGGCGGATACCATGCACCAGCACCAATCGCACACCCAGGCTTCTCAGAAGGGCGAAATCATGGATCAGCTTATCAAAATCTGGCTCAGTAACAGCATTTCCACCAAAGAAAATCACAAAGGTGCGATTGCGGTGCGCATGTATGTACGGCGACGAATTTCTAAACCAATTGACGAAGGTGGATTGTGGTTCCATATTTTGGCTGACAGCGGGACTAATGGGCTGATTATAAGCGGAGTTTGGTGTTTGCGCAGAGCAGACTATATGTTGCCAAGCGTGGTTTGTTACTTGCTGTGTTTCCAGCGCGCGCCCACGTATTCCAATGCCTCCTGGATATTGAGATCGCGTGTGCCACCGCCAGTGCGCACAAAAAACTTGGGTGCGTTGGCTTGGCTAATAAACACCGGGCGACTGGCCGGAGAGACAATCACTCTGCAGACAGTTTTGTCGGCTATGGTATGAAACAGTATATGCACCAACGGACACAGGTCTGCACCCAGGTTGGTGGATATTGCCGTCATCAAGGTTTGCTCAAAACCGTCTTGATCCGGTTTTTTTAGGGTTTGAAAGTCCTGTTCCAGGCCGAGGATCTCGCCATTATCGGCCACGCCGATCAACAAGGTGCCACCGACATGACTATTAAAAAAACCGGCCAGGGTTTTTAACACCACGGCTTCCAGGGATCGGTTGACGCGGGTTTCCTGCAAATCCCAGCGCAAGGATGATTTGAACTCCAGCAACGGCCCTTCGCCTTGGCGAATAATGGATGGCAAATCCTTATCCAGTTCCGCTTTCAGTGCATCCAGATCCAGCAGGCGTTTGTGTGCCAACTGGTAAAAACCTAAGGATAATAAACCCAACAGCGCGCCAATTTCGGCGTAGAAAATAATGATGTTGTTTTGGTTGATCTGCCCGGTCATTACCTCGGCAAACTGCGTAAACACAAATTCGAGCGACGATAAAGGGTCGGAATTGCGCTCACGCGAGCTGATGTAATCGTAACTGGGCGCTAATAGAAATATCCCCATCCCGGCGCCGACCCAACAGGCCAGGAAATAGATTTTTAACTTTTGCTTCCAGATGGAGAGCAATTGCAACAAGAAGCGTTTCATCGTTGATTTGCCTTGGGTGATGCAGCCTGACGCTCTGGCCCGGAACGGTTGGAACCGGCCACGCGACTATCCACGCAGCCTGGTTTGATCAAACTTACCCGTCACGGGACTGAGCGTCGCTCGCTTAAAAATCTTCGAGCAGCGACAAATCGCGCACCGCACCCTTGTCGGCGGAGGTGGCAAATTTGGCGTAGGCTTTGAGTGCCACCGACACTTTACGAGGGCGTGGCTTGACAGGTTTCCAGCCGAGCTGGTCCTGTTCGGCGCGACGCTGGGCCAGTTCTTCATCGTTGAGCAAGACGTTGATCGTACGATTAGGAATGTCGATACGGATACGATCACCGTTTTTCACTAATCCGATGGCACCGCCAGCGGCTGCTTCTGGCGAACAGTGACCAATCGATAAACCGGAAGTACCGCCGGAAAAGCGACCGTCGGTCAAAAGCGCGCAAGCTTTACCTAAACCCTTGGATTTGATGTAACTGGTCGGATACAGCATTTCCTGCATGCCCGGGCCGCCTTTGGGGCCTTCGTAGCGCACCACCACCACGTCACCGGCTTTGACTTTGTCGCTCAGGATGTTTTCCACGGCTTCGTCTTGTGACTCGACCACGTGGGCATTGCCTTCAAACACCAACAGACTGTCATCCACACCGGCGGTTTTAATCACGCAGCCGTCCAGGGCAATATTGCCATGCAGCACCGCCAAACCACCTTCGTTGCTGAAGGCATGCTCTAAGGAACGGATACAGCCGTCCGCGCGATCCAGATCCAGACTGGGCCAGCGCGCGTTCTGGCTAAAAGCCACCTGAGTCGGAATCCCACCAGGGCCGGCCGAATAAAAGGTTTTGACCTCATCGCTTGGGTTAGCGGTAATGTCCCATTGCGCCAGGGCTTCGCCCAGGGTTTTGGCATGCACGGTAGGCACGTCAGTATGCAGTTTGCCGGCGCGGTTAAGCTCCGCCAAAATGGCCATGATGCCGCCAGCACGATGCACATCTTCGATATGATACTTGTTGGTGTTGGGGGCTACTTTACACAGCTGCGGAACTAGCTTGGACATCCGGTCAATATCCGCCAAAGTAAAATCGATGCCTGCTTCCTGAGCAATCGCCAACAGATGCAAAATGGTGTTGGTTGAGCCGCCCATCGCAATATCCAGGGCGATAGCATTTTCAAAGGCCTTGAAGCCTATCGAACGCGGCAGTACGGATTCATCATCCTGTTCGTAATAGCGTTTCGCCAATTCGACGATGCGCCAGCCGGCTTGTTTGAACAACTGTTCGCGGTCGGCATGAGTGGCGACTACCGTGCCATTGCCCGGCAATGACAGGCCCAGCGCTTCGGTCAGGCAGTTCATGGAATTCGCGGTGAACATGCCGGAACAGCTTCCGCAGGTGGGGCAGGCAGAGCGCTCAATCTCGGCCACATCGGCATCACTTACCTTGTCA
>CAIOHN010000069.1 GCA_903858105.1 uncultured Pseudomonadota bacterium
CCTGATCCAATCGCCAATGCCATTAATTTGATGCTGGATCATATTCATCAGGTGGATGAACAATTGGCAGAAATGCAGCAGTTGTTGAAAGCTGCGGGTATTGATTGTCGGCAAAAAAACATCCCTAAATTGGATGATTGTGAGATTAAGGATCAGCGCTAAGCGATTTTGTCAGCCTTGGGCTAGTTATAGCCGGATTCTAGTTGCAAATACTTGACCAAATTACTGGGTTTATTTATAGTCAGCGTTATTTCAATTAGTTTTTAAGGGGTTTGGCATGCGGCTCACCACAAAAGGGCGTTACGCAGTTACCGCGATGTTGGACTTGGCTTTTCATAGTCAATCCAACCCAGTTACTTTAACCGATATAGCAACTCGGCAAACCATTTCCTTGTCTTATCTCGAGCAATTGTTCGCGCGCTTGCGCAAAGCCGGTATGGTTAAGGGCGTACGCGGGCCAGGCGGCGGTTATACCCTGAGCCGTGGCGCTAAAGACATTAATATTGCCGATATTATCGAAGCGGTCGATGAGCCAGTGGATTCGACCAAATGCGGTGGCAAGTCAAACTGTCACAATGATCAACCTTGTCTGACCCATGACTTATGGATGGGTTTGAGTGAGCAGATCCGGGCATATCTAAAAGAAATTAGTTTGGGTCAATTGCTGGAACGCGATTTTGTCAGCGATGTCGCTAAACGGCAGAATAGCCAAGTGGAGCACATCATCGAAATGCCGCCACGCCAGGAAAAACGCACGGCGTAATGATTTATTTTGACCACAACGCCACTACGCCCTGCGATGGCAGGGTGGTAGAGGCGATGTTGCCTTATTTGCATGGCATGTACGGCAATCCCTCCAGTCTTTACAAACTGGGACGCATCGCGCGCAGCGCAATCGATACCGCCAGGGAGCAAGTAGCGACGTTGATTGATGCCCCGCCCTCGCAAGTAGTGTTCACCAGCGGCGGTACAGAAGCCAACGCCTTGGCCTTGGCTAATGCTTACGGCGTTGGTTTGGCCGTGTCGGCTATTGAACATCCTTCCGTGTTTGAAAATGCCCAATATCATGCGTATCGCTATCGCGATTTAATGACGCTGCCGGTAGATAAATCGGGTGTCGTCAATCCGCAAGCCGTGGTCAATTTGCCCTGGCAGCCAGGCGATTTTGCCTCGTTGATGTTGGCTAATAACGAAACCGGCGGGCTTCAAAATGTTTCGGAAATAGCCGAACGATTAGCCGAGTCGGGTGTCAACCTGCATACGGATGCGGTGCAGGCGCTCGGTAAAATTCCCATTTCGTTTAGACAACTGGGCGTCAAGTTAATGAGTTTGTCCAGCCATAAAATATATGGTCCAAAAGGCTGTGGGGCGCTGATAGTCGCCGAGAACTTCAAGTTGCAAGCCTGGCAGCGCGGCGGCGATCAAGAGCGCGGCTTGCGGGCGGGTACGGAAAACGTGCCGGCCATAGTGGGCTTTGGCAAGGCAGCTGAGTTAGCGAAAGCTGAATTGGAGCAGCGTATGGCTAAAATGCTGACGCTAAGAACGCGTCTGGAACAGGCATTGCATGCTATCCCCGGCTTAGTGATTTTTGCCGAGCACGCATCAAGACTACCTAATACCGTGCAATTTGGATTGCCTGGCGTCAGCGGTGAAATGTTATTGATGCAACTCGATCAGCGCAATATCGCAGTGTCCAGTGGCTCAGCCTGTTCGGCAGCGTCTGGCGAGATTAGTCCGGTGTTGGTCGCAATGGGCGTTGAAGCCTCACTAGCCAAAGCCGCAATTCGCGTCAGTTTGGGCAAAGATAATCAAGAATCAGAAATCGATCAATTTGTCGATGCTCTAAAAGCGTTGACTAGCAGTCATTAGGAGAATTAGCCATGAGTATTACCGTTACCGAAAGTGCCGCCAGACAAATTCAAAAGCAGCTACAAAAACGCGGCACTGGTTTAGGCTTGCGCCTGGGCGTTAAAACCTCAGGATGTTCGGGATATGCGTATGTTTTGGACTATGCGGATTCGGCCGGGGCCGACGATATGGTGTTTGAACAATACGATGTCAAAGTGCTCGTCAAGCAGGCCGATCTGGATAAGCTGAACGGCATCGAGCTGGATTTTACCAAGGAAGGCTTTAACGAGGCCTTTAAATTCAACAACCCCAATGTCAAGGGTAGTTGTGGCTGCGGTGAGAGTTTTTCGGTTTAACCTTACA
>CAIOHN010000070.1 GCA_903858105.1 uncultured Pseudomonadota bacterium
CCAGCGTGTAGCCCAGCGCCAGGCCAAAGCCGGGCAACACGCGATGGGTTTTTTCAGCCACTTATTTGCTCTGATAAATTTGGTCGAAACTACCACCGTCTTTGAAGTGCGCGGCAAATGCCTTATTAGCACCGCCAAACACTTCATCCACCGTAAAGGTCTTCACTGGAGGAAAGAAGTGCGCGTATTTTTTAAGAATTTCAGCATCACGTGGCCGCAGGTAGTTCTGAGCTGCATTTTCCTGTCCTTCTTTCGACCACAGATATTCCAAATAAGCCTGCGCTTGCTTGCGCGTCCCTTTCTTGTCGACCACCTTTTCTACAATCGCCACAGGAAACTCGGTTTGCATGGTCAGGCTCGGGTACACCACTTCAAAATCACCCTTGCCAAACTCCTTGGCAATCATTTCGGCTTCCGACTCAAAGGTAATCAACACATCGCCCATTTTGCGCTGCATAAATGTCGTTGTCGCATCGCGACCGCCGGCTGCAAACAGGGGCGCATTTTTCAGCACTTTAGCCAAAAACTCCTGAGCCGATTTATCGCTCCCGGCGGGTTGCTTGAGCGCCCAAGCCCAGGCTGAAAGATAGGTGTTGCGACCGTTTCCAGTATTTTTTGGGTGCGGCATGATGACCTGCATCCCGGTGCCGGCCAGGTCATTCCAATCCTTAATCGCTTTCGGATTGCCCTTCCTTACGATAAACACCATCGTCGACGTGTAAGGCGAAGCATTATTCGCAAATTTCTTGGCCCAGTCTTTAACGACCAAGCCTTTATCGGCGAGAAATTCGATGTCATTTGACTGATTCATCGTGACCACATCGGCCTCAAGGCCATCGGCGACTGCGCGCACCTGTTTGGTTGAACCGGCATGCGACTGCTTAACCTCAACACTTTCGCCAGCCTTCTGCTTCCAGTGCTTCTGGAACATCGGGTTGTAATCCTTATAAACATCGCGCGCGACATCGTAAGAAACGTTAAGTAAGGTGACATCAGCCAGCGTGGCGCTAGCAAGCAGTGACAAAAACAGCGCAGTAAGCGATTTGCGAATCCTAGGCATTGTTCTACTCCAAAAGTTATAAACCGTAATTTAACGGAGCCGCTTATAACAATCCAAGACAATTTATTCATTTGCTTATAACAAAACCAACAAACATCGATCGATTTCATGACACAAGGCATCACAACCCTGTTCGACAATGCCTCAAAAAGCTATCATGGCAGATTATTCTGTTGCTGATAATCCAGATGCGCGCCACCCTGCCTGCCACCCTCCTGCTTTCTGCCCTACTCGCGGCCTGCGCATCGAATCGCGACATCCCGCCCAGCAAGCACATTTCTCAAAGCGGCACGCTCAAAGTCCATCCCGGACTGCTCGGCCAACCTGTTCCACCTGAACTTCAGGAACAAGGCATTGCCGGCGCGCCAGCGACAGCAACCACAACTGACTCAGGCATGAAGATGGATCAAGCCGGCCTGCGCACCCAGCGCAGCGTCTATTTTGAATTCAACAATGCCGACGTCCGGATTGAGTTCGATCCAGCACTGCAGGCCCACGCCCGCTACCTCGCCGCCAACCCAGCATCAAAAGTTCGTATTGATGGCAATGCCGACGAGCGCGGCACACCGGACTACAACGCCCGCTTAGGCATGAAACGCGCAGAAAACGTCAAGCAGATCATGATCAAGCACGGCGCACCGGAAAAACAGATCAAAATCAAATCCCTTGGCGAATTACGGCCAAAACTCAAAGGACATGACGAAGAGTCCTGGGCGGAGAATCGCCGCGCTGACGTGATCTACGAGAAAGAAAACTAAGATTATTAGCAC
>CAIOHN010000071.1 GCA_903858105.1 uncultured Pseudomonadota bacterium
GGTAATGCCGCTGTGGCGCATCGGTAGGACATGGGTTGGCGTACGGCGCGCCTGGCGCCCTGGGTTGGCCATTGACATGAAACAGCGGCTCGATGCCCTCGCGGCTGTTTTGTCCGCTGACCGTATTGGCCCATTCGGTGCGGTAGGCCGAGTAGCCTTGCCACCACTTTTCGTGCGGCGGTGGGGCGTTATTGACCGGCTCGCGGCGCGTTGCAGCATCGGTATCATTGGCCGGTAATAAGCCTTCATGAAAAGTCATCGCCGCGCGTTCACCATCTTCCCCCCTATGCTGCAAGGCTTTGATATGCAAGTCATCCCACTCACGGGCTAATGCGGTCAAGCCGATATTATTTTGCTCGAAGGCTCTACGCGCAATAAGTTGTGCAGCTTGTCCGCCTTTGGCCAGGGCGTTGTCCCGCACTTCGGTATCCTTATCAGCTCGCTTCAGGGTGCTGCTAGTACCGGTGACAATATGCCGAGGTAAACCGCCGTTGATAATGCTGGCGGCGTCCGGTTCTTGATCGTTTTTAGCTAAATAGCTTGGATCGCTGACATCCATATCCAACGGCGGCTGAGGCGGCCTGTGTCCGGGTTCTCCGGGAATATAGAACGGGTAGCCGGGAAAACTGGCAGTGGCAACCGGTGCCAAAGCCGCGCCAGGCAACGGCACCAACGCTGGCATAGCGATGCCTTGAGCTACTTCGGCATCCGGCAGATTACGCCAGCGCGGATTATTGTCGGCAGCGGCCGGCTTGTCGGGTTTGTACAGACCGGGCATGCCATCCTGAAAGGTGTCATGCACCCGCCATAACTCCCACATGCCTTGGGCAAAATGCGGATAGAGATGGCAATGAAAGATCGAATCTCCCGGCGTGTAATTGCGATTGCCGGAACCACCAAATTCTATGCCATAGCTAAAAGTGGCACCCGGCGAAATGGTTTGCGAATCCAGGTAAGTCGAGTTGGGATCGCTGGCGTCCAGCACCCATTGATGCGCGTGCAAATGGAAAACATGCGTTTCCTTGGGGCCGGCATGCATGTTGCGAAAGCGTACCGGATCGCCCAGATAGGAGTGGTGAACATTGGAGGGGTCGTCCGGGTACATGGCGCCGATCGGCTTTTCACCTTTTTCATCCCATTTCAGAATCAACGCTGGATCGCCATTGGCCCAGGAACTGAGAAAAAACTCTTCTGCTCGACATTCCGGACACTTCGCCACCACCCCAACCCCGCGTTGCGACTGACTGCCCATCAGCAAAGAACCCATGCTGGCAACACCATAGTTAATACCCATGCCGTCCTTGACGTAATGCAGCGGATTGGTTTCGTCGGCCAATTCGGCAAATGCCTGTTCGGCATGCACCTCGTCGTGCATGATGACGGTAAATTCCCGAAAGGCTCCGCCACCGCTGTCACCAAACATCGGCGGTTTGCTGTCGTCGTGTTTGGACTTATCTGCGCTGGCAGTCGGCGGCGTTTCGTCTCGCACCACAATCGCGTTCAGATCACTATGGACGATATTATTTTGCGCATCCAGTATCGCCAGAATCGGCACACCGTCCTGGCTTTTTTTATAATCGACTTTGGCGTAAGGATGATGCGCTGTGCCTGGTTCAGCGGTAACGTCCTTTAAATCGCGGTCTGTAACCTGGGAGCGATACCATGTCGATCCAGTCGGCTCAACGTTGACAGCGGCAAATAAGCCCAATCCGAGCTGACCGCCATCGCCCTCGCCGCCGACCGGTGCGGCGGTGGAATAGGCAAAATAAGTGCCTTCTTTACTGCCTTTCATGCGCAACATCGCCCGTTGTCCAGGCAATACCAAAGAACCCAAGGCAAACCCATCGCTAACTTGCTTGGAAGTTTTGGGATTAAATAGCAAACCTTGATTGCTACTTAAACCCACATTGGAACCATCACCGCCGCACACAGTGTTTTCCGGGCAATCCTTGGCGTCAATCGGTACATATTCCAAACCGTTGACATGAAACGAGGCAGCGCGCGTGCGCGGCGCGTCTTTAGATACTTTCTCAGCGGTCACCAACTGTCTGGATGTTGGCGCACCCGCGCTACTTTCCACGTGTTGCGGCAGTTTGCCGTTATATTCAGCAGGAATACCGCCCTCCTCGCTCCATTCGGCGGGCAACAGGTTAGTCAAAGTCACATCCAGACAATCACCCTCGTTCATGCGCAACACCAAAGGCCGGGGGCGCTTGTCTGATCTGAGTTTTACGCTACCGGCAATTTTTCTGGCGAATACCGGGTCCTGCAATTGCGATTTGGACAGTGCCAGTGCTTCGCGCTGTGCGGTTGTTGGGTCATCGTAAACCACGTCGCTACTTAACGCGTACAACATGCCAGCAGGCACGAAGGCGGCAAAGCGGTTTAACAAGTAAGCCTGTTCAATCGCCACAATATCGGCATGAATTAGCTGATGGCAGCCTGCCTGGGTTGTGGGTTTTGGCGGTTCTGGCGTGGGAACGGGCTTGTCATCAGAACAAGCCGTTAAACAAAGGGTTATCAACAAGAACGCTGGCATGACTGAAGTCTGAAGTAATCTTACAAACAGATTTGAAATTGAAACGCCACGCCTATGGTCTATTAAATAGATAGCACTCATCGATCCCCCTTTTAACACTCATTCATAAGGACAATAGCCAGCATCGCAAATCCGCTTTGCCTAACAATGAATATTCCCAAACCCGACACATGCGGATATAGGACGCTGCCGACACGTGGACGCAAATCGGTTGCGAATCCAGAGCTTCAGTTTGTAATCACCCTACGGCCGCATATTTTCAGTAAGAGAGCGCCTATATATTCAAACCAGCACTATCAGATGGGATCTGGCTGATGCCAAATTCCAAAACACATTTAACACGGGATAGTCGGCTGAATGCAGTTCTAAATCAAGGGTACATTTGTACCAGTACAAACGTACTGGATTTAGCTGCAGCACTGGAATGCGCTGCTTCCAGGCGGTAAGGCGCAACACCGACGGCTATTGCACCATACCTCCCACGCATTGTGGCACTGATTAATCGACTGAACTAAGCCGATACCAATCCAATCGTCTGGTGCTCAACATAGCCATACTAAGTAACACAAACATCAACAACGACCCTAACATTAAGGCGTTGTCTTCCGATTGTAATAAGGCGTAAAGACTGGCAAACAAGGCCGCCAACAAGCCACCGGCAGTTGCACCGCGTTTGACACTGCGCAGGACTGCGCTGAGATAGACACTAATCAGGCTCACGCAAGCGGCGCTTGCCAAGCAATACGCAAGCTGAAAATCCAGATGTTCTGACAAGCTTAATAGCAACAAAAAGAACATCGCCAACGCCAAACCCACCAGCGCGTATTGCGCCGGGTGAATCGCCAGGTTTTTCAGGATTTCTAACAGAAAGATGGCAGCAAAAGTCAGGCAAACGAACAAAAATCCGTATTTGCTGGCGCGATCGGACAGCGAATAGACATTGATCGGTTCCATCAACCTAATTCCAAAGCTGTCATAACCGTTAATGCTGCGCAAGTTATTGATACTTTGTGCGACATTCGACGCCAGTGCATCGACATTCCACAGGGCGTGAAAGCCTTCCGCGCCGATTTGCTGGCTTTGCGGATCGGGCAGGAAGCGGCCATAAAAGCTGGGGTGCTGCCATGCCGAGCTGATTTCGATTTGGGTTTGTTTACCGGCCGGAATAAAATCCAGTGATTCGATGCCGCGCAATTTAAGATCAAATGCAAACGGCAAGCTAGTCTCGCCAAATTCAACCGGCATGTCGTCCAGTTGAGCATGCATACCATTGACATCTTCCACGGGTAAGCCAGAACCCTGTTCAAAGGCATAGGTCTTGTCGGCCCATGCCAACCCCGGTGCTTGCAGTACGCCGCGCATATCCGATAAAGCCACGCCCACATAAGGCCTACCGAAAGCCAACTGCCCACCATGCTGCGGTTTGGGCTGGCCGTAAGCAGCCGGTAATTTAACGTCGCCTTTGATGCTGAAGTTCACCACATAGGAACGCACTTTAAACAGGCCGCGTTGTTTGGTTTCAGTGGCTAAATCGCCTTTCATATCCAAATGTTCGGGCAAGAAATACAAATAGCGGGTTTCCACACGCTGCACCAAATCGCGTACCGGCGTGTTATCGCGCAGCGTTTCGACGACTTCTGTCCAGTGCTCGTTATAAGGCACCACCAATACGGGGCCGAATAATTTTTGCGGGCCAGCCGAACTGGCGGCTATTTCGTTAACGACTTGTTGCTGACGATTCTCCCGTTCACCAGCCAGGTTGTTGATCATATTGATCGGAATCAATAGCGCCAGGGTCAAGCCCAGCATGATGGCTATTTTCTGCCACAGTTTGGTTTGCATCGTATGTCTCCAGAAGGGGTTGATAACGATGCATAGCCTGCGCCCGGCAAGTGAGCGGATGATGTGGGGTATGTGAAGTGGGGGTGAAGTTTCTACGATACTGGCTGCTTCTTAACAGTGGACTCCAAAATAATGAGGCCAAATATTAGCGCCGAATCAACACCTTATCTTTCGAAAGGTCTTGCAAACTCCCAGAAACATATTTGTGCAATACACTGGCAACCAAGGTTTGATAAGGCAAGCCCTCTTGCAATGCCCGACGCTGCAAGGCGGCTAAATCCCTGGCAGAAATTCTGATGTTTATCCGTTTGTCTTTTTTAAACGCAGCTTCGGCCGATTGGACTAATTCCGCATTGCGCTCCGTTGTCAACACGGATTGGAATTCGCCCGTTTCAAAAGCTGCCAACAACGCCTGTTCTTCTTGATCCAGTTCCGGGTTAGTCATTTTCGACTCGCAGATAGTGTTTTGTCGCTTTGCGACTTGGGATGATGGTTTTCAGAAAAATCTCGTCACTGGTTTCGACGTACGGCACCAAATAAACGTAATCATCGATATTAATTACAAACATCTTTTGGTTGGCATATTTGTCTGCATTGGGGTGAATAATATCATCCAGTAAATCACCAGATTGAATCGCAAATACTATCGCTTCAAATGAAATGTTTCTTTCCGCAATTAAGGCCTGATTTTTATCAGAATTCCAGTTTATTTGCTTCATACCGCAAAGCCTAACATAGCGTGCACCTATCGTCATCCATGATAAATACCTATTGATCAGCCGCCAATCTCAACACCGCCATCACTCCACCGCCCTCGGCATTTGCAACCAAAATCTCCCCACCATGCAGCGCCGCCACTTCCCGCACAAAGGCCAAGCCCAAGCCGGTACTTTTTTGCCCGGTAGTTGGACGCGGCAGCGAATAGAAGCGCTCGAAGATCCGCTCTATGGCATAGGCCGGTATCCCTGGGCCATGATCGCGGATGCGTAATTCAATTTGGTTGCCATGAGCTTGTCCGTCGATTTCGACAAGCGACCCATCGGGCGCAAACGCCAGCGCATTATCCAGCAGATTGGATAAGGCTTGGCGTAATAAAAACACTTCACCTAACACCGGTAATGCGGCGTTTATGCGCACGGTGGTTTTAATCTGTTGCTGAGCCAATTGCGGGGCTTTTTCGGTCAGTACGCTGCGCAGTAAATCAGCTAGATCTAAATTTTGCGGCTCTTGCAATTGCTGACGCTGCTCCAGGGCCGCCAAACCCAGCAAGCGTTCGATCAGTTGATCCAGGCGTTCGGCTTGTTCGCGGGCATTGGTGGCAAAACGGCGACGCTCCAGTTCTGGCAGCGGTTCTTCCAACAATTCCGCCGCGCCGCGAATCGCCGCTAGCGGGCTTTTCATTTCATGGGTTAAGGTCTGCACATAACGCTCGACATATTGCTTGCCTTCCAACTTCTGGCGCATGGTTTCCAGAGCTTGAGCCAGAGTGGCTAACTCCACGCTACGCAATGTGGGCGGACTGGCCTTGCCGTCCGAAGTCACCGTTCTGGCGTAAGCGACCAGCAAATCAATGGCGCGAGTCAATCGCCAGGTAAACAAAGCACCCAACAGCAGCGCGCCACCGAATAACCATAAAGCCCCACGCTTTACGGCGACTTTACTCGCCTCGACGATGGGTTGCAGCAAGGCGGTGGGATAAGCAACGGTGACCACACCAATCAAGCGTTCGCCGTCACGCACCGCAGCGGCAACGTGCATGCTGGAGCTGGTTTTATCGCCGGGATTGGCTTGCGTCGAGCGTGCGCCGTAGTGGCCTTGCAAGGTCAAATACACATCGTTCCAACGCGCGTAGTTTTCGCCGATCGCCGTACCTGCTGAATCAAAACGCACCACGCCGTCTGCATCGGTGACGTACACCCGATAATCCAGACTTTGCTTGGGAAAACCAAAGATAGTCGCCGACACCGGTCGCTTGCTATAACGCTGTACCGCGGCCGCAAAATGACCATCAGCAATATTGCCTTGCAACAAGTCCGGGGCTGCCAGTTCGGCGAGCAGATTGGCAGTATCCACCAAGCTGGCTTCCAGCGCCATGCGCACACCGGGGCTGATCTGTTTGACCACCAACATCAACACCAATTGCCCGGTCACTGCCA
>CAIOHN010000072.1 GCA_903858105.1 uncultured Pseudomonadota bacterium
AAAACCGTCGAAGACTTCGAGGCATTGCTACCTTGGCAACTCGTCGAGCCAAAAATCGCATAAACTGCTACGGCTTTTTTCAAAAAATCAATCGCGTGGTTTAAAGGGCGCATACAAAAAGTCATAGCCAAGGCATTGTTTTTCGATTTTTTAAAGCAAATATTTCTCATAATTTATAGGGAATTTTTGGCTGTTTTGCCTCAGCTTATCTGCTAATTTGCCTGGACATCACGCAGTATTTGCGCGAAAAAAAGTTATCAATCAAAACAGTAGGTGGGCGCTATGGCTAATCCATTCGGTACGTTGATGTTTACGGATAATCTGGCTTTTCCGACAGTAGTGGATGCTAGCGCTGGCGGTGTTTTTGACTTCGATGTGGTTCCCGCCAAGGCCTGTTTGCATAGCTTGCTGCCACCTGCCACCCAGGATAATTGCTGGACTATCGTCCCGGCCGACAGCGTTACACCCGGCGCAAGCGTAAACTCCTATCTAGGGCCGCTGGTGGTGGCACAAAAAGGCGTAGCCATCACCGCTACCTGGCGTAATCTTACTTCGCCGGGCGCTGTGCAGGCGCCGCCGCCCATTGCCGTGATTCGCCCGGTGTACACCATGGACCCCGGAAAATGGGTAGCACCCGCAGGTTTGTCAATGCATTTGCACGGTGGTAAGTTGCTGGGTAGCGACGATGGCTGGCCGGTGGAGGAAGTGGCGCCTGGCAATACGCAGACCTGTAATTATCCAAACGACCAAGCAGCCAACTTGATTTGGTTTCACGATCACGCGATGGATTGGACGGCGCGTAATGTTTATGCCGGTATTGCGGGTGGTTATCTGATCAGGGACCAGTTCGATGATCGATTAATGGCTCTGATTCCGGCCGCCAACGAGATTCCGCTGGTATTTCAGGATCGCCAGCTTTGGGATCCGGCGCTGAATAAACTGGAGTCCATTATGCGTTACGATATCGACTCCGATCCAGGTAGCCCGGGAGGACTGACACGTCAGGCACCCTATGGGGTTGATAGCAATGGTGTGGCAGGGCAGATAGACGTTCTGCCTGAACTTATCGGCGAGTTCAATCTGGTCAATGGCAAGCTTTGGCCCAAGCATGGCTTACCCGCCCGCGATCTATACCGCTTGCGCATGATCAATGGCTGCAATGCCCGGACTTATGCATTGCGTCTTGTTGGCAAGGTTGGCGGGATCTGGACTTATTTGAACAATTTGCTGCATGTCATCGGTACCGATGGCGGTTTTTTGGGGGCAGCAGTTGCGCTAAAAGCTAAGGAAGCGTTAGTTATTGCGCCTGGTGAGCGTTTTGATGTGGTGATGGATTTGCGGAACTTGAGAGTCGATGTGGTCAATGGCGAGGCTCAACTATTTTTAGTCAATACCGCAGGTGTACCTTACGCGTCAGACGCCGTCTCGTCTGCTGTCTTGCCGGCATCGCCACTGCCGACAGATGTTCTGGCCGGGGCCGCTACAGTCGAAAGTGCACCGTTCAATCAGTTCTTGCAAGGCTTTCCACAAATCATGCGTTTTGACGTCAACATGACCGCTCCCCGGCAAGCCAGGGCCGGATTTACCAGCGTGGATTTGCCAGTGCTGATGATCCAGGCGCGGGCGGCCGTTCAAAACTTTCGGTATCGCAGCGTATTGGGTTGGCAAGCCAACACCGGGGTCAATTTTGGGCAAAATCGAGTATTCCTGATCGACAACGTCATGCAGGGTATGCAGATGGCAGGTCAGAATGTCGGGATGATGTATCTGAGGGAGTGTGAGCGCTTACCTTCCGCAGCCAATGCCGATCTGGTGTTGCGTTGGGATGTGGATACTACGGCCGGGCGGCTTAATCCTGCCAAGGCGGCGACCTCAATTAAAGATGTTGGCTATAGCTTTGACGCCCGAATGGGGCCAATGAGTATGGATAACGACACCTTTCAGCAAAGCCTCAGGTTGGGTGCGCCGCAACCGGGTAGTTACGAGCGATGGTACTTTATTAATTTTTATCCCAACGCAGGGGCCTTGTTACCCAATCCGCTGCCGACACTGCCATTGGACATGCATCCAGTGCATATCCATCTGGTCAATTTTTTACCGGGCCAGGCATTGGAGTATTGTTGGCACTAGCTCGCACGTCAAACCCATCACGGCTTCCGGGCATTACGGTCGATTGGCGCTGCGGGATACCTTGCGGGTAGAGGGTAGTGAAATTGTCGAATTGATTGTGTATTTTCCTGTCGGCTATAACCGGGCCAGACAGCCTTTTCCTTCATCGGTAAATCGCTATCCCTTCCACTGCCATATTCTGGAGCATGAAGAGATGGGGATGATGCGTTACTTTGACTACAACTGAGACTGGCATAAGGCAAACCCTAAAAATTTGTCATACCCGCATCTGCGAAAATCCAGTGTATTGATTTAACCGAATTCTCGCAAAAGAGCCATAATGTCGCAAAATAGTGTTTTTTGCTCCTTGGACTATGGCGGCGCTAATGACGAATAGAAAAACCACCACTGTTATCTCGCCAACATCGATTAAGGATTTTTGAGTATGCGTGACACCCGTCCGCTACTGGCGAATAGCGATTTTCCAGTCATTGCTCGCAAGCCGTTGCAGATTTTGCAAGTCAATCTGGGTTATCTCTGCAACCTGAGTTGTGTGCATTGTCACGTTAATGCCGGGCCCAATCGCACTGAGTTAATGAGCGAGGAAACCCTGGAGCAGGTGTTGGCGTTTGCCGATGCTGCGCAGATTCATACCCTGGATTTAACCGGCGGCGCGCCGGAAATGCATCCGCAATTTCGGCAGTTGCTGGTTAAAGCCCGAGCTAAGGGTATTAAAGTCATCGACCGCTGCAATCTGACGATTCTGGAAGAACCAGAATATAACGGATACGCAGAATTTCTAGCGGATCAACAAGTCGAAATCGTCGCCTCGCTACCCTGTTATTTACAGGAAAATGTCGATAAACAGCGCGGTAAGGGCGTGTTTCAAGCCAGCTTGGCGGCCTTGCAACGCTTGAATAGATTAGGCTACGGCCAGCCCGACAGCGCCTTAAAACTTAATCTGGTATTTAATCCGCAAGACGCGACACTTCCTCCCGACCAACAAACTCTGGAATTGGCGTATAAACAGCATCTGCTTGACGAGTACGGCATTGTTTTCAATCGACTGTTCGCCATCGCCAATATGCCCATTCAACGTTTTGGCAGCATGCTGGTTAGCCAAGGTCGGTTTGCCGATTATCTAACGCTGCTGCGCGATAGCTTTAGAGTCGAAAATCTGGATAGCTTGATGTGTCTGAACACCATTAGCATCGATTGGCAAGGTTACGTCTACGACTGCGATTTTAATCAGATGTTGAATATGCCATTGATCATGCCTGCCAAGCCGCGACCCCATATCAGCAGCTTGACGCTGGCGGCGTTGGACAGGGCGGCCATTGCCACGGCGGCGCATTGTTACGGCTGCACCGCCGGGCAAGGCAGCAGTTGTGGCGGCGCTTTGGAACGCTAACCCTGTGCAATTAAGCATTATCATGCCCGTGCTCAACGAGGCCGGGCAACTGCTTGAAAAGCTGCAAGCCTTGCAGTGTCTGCGGTCGCAATGCGAAATTCTGCTGGTCGATGGCGGCAGTTCAGACGGCAGCATTGCTATCGCCAAGCCCTTGGTTGATAAAGTAATAAATAGTGCGCCTGGTCGGGCCAGACAAATGAATCTTGGCGCGACCCAGGCACAAGCGGAAGTGTTGCTGTTTCTGCACGCCGATAC
>CAIOHN010000073.1 GCA_903858105.1 uncultured Pseudomonadota bacterium
CGACCTTGGCTTTTTGTGCCCCAGTAAATATCTTCCGTTTGCTTTCGCTCATGTCCTACCTATTATTTTCCGTCAGGGCATAGCTTAAACTACTGTCTGGTTTTCGGGGTCCACTTTATTCTACGTAAATTGTCTAAGCTTTGCCCTATTGTGAACTGACAACTAACACAGCCTTTGGCTAACCAAACCTGCGATCTAAGACTGATACATACCGGGATAGGACTGTTGGGAATATGCCGAGTCATCCACAGTACCCCCCCAAGACACTGAAAACGCATCGAGTTCGCCTAGTCGAAACACCATTCACGCTTTAGACTATGCAGTTGTCGGCATCCTACCACCTGCCCGATTAAGCGCAATACCGCAAAAAAAGACGACTAATCGATTGTGATCAACGTTCGTGATAAAGAAAATAATTAATTTTTACCATCTAGATTCACTCTTATGGGTAGCCTGCTTTGCCTTTCTGCGCATCAGCTTATTAAGCGGATTGGAACTGCGTCTAGCCTACATCACACTTTATCCGGCGGTTATTTTCGCCACACTGACAGGTGGATTATTATCAGGTTTGAGTGCAACCGTATTATCCAGCTTGTTTGTCATATTCTGGCACCAGGCAGATGGGCAACATTTTCTTAATGACTCGATGGACTGGTTGGGTTTAAGCATTTTTATCTTAAACTGCATTTTTATATCCATCATCGGCTGGAAATTAATTCTGGCTAAATCAAGCAGAAAAAAGACGGAATCATTATTTAATAATGTATTGGAAAATGCGCCGATCGGCATGCACATTGCCACTTTAGATGGTCGTATTATTTTGTCAAATCGGGCTATGCGAGAACTGGTTGGCTTGGACAAAAATGATTTTGAGAATCTGTTTATTAGCGATTTAACGCATCCTGATGATCGCATCTTTATCCATGAAAATTTCCAGAGACTCCTGGATGGAGAAAAAAAAGTTGTTTATCAAAATCGCTATCTTCACAAAGAGGGCAGCCTTGTCTGGGCGCAAGTCAGTCTGTCTTTAGAAAAAGATAATGCAGGAAACCCACAGTATGTTATTGGCCAAGTTGAAGATATATCAACTCGAAAGCAAGCGGAAAATTTATTGTTAAAAAAAGAAAATGCACTAATTGAAAGTCAGCATAATTTACAGTCATTGCTGAATAATATGCCTGCCATGATAGGCTATTGGGATAAAAATCTTATTAACAAACTGGGTAATAAAAACTACGAAGAATGGTTTGGGCTTTCGACTGACCAATTATATGGCAAGCATATTCGCGACGTTATCGGTGAGAAGCTATACGCGCTCAACACCCCTAACCTGCAAGCAGTGCTTAGAGGTGAACCCCAGTTTTTTGAACGAATCATTACCGATGTTTCAGGAAAAGACAGATATACCCAGGCCACTTATTTACCGGACATTAGCGACGGTGAAGTCAAAGGTTTTTTTGTACTGGTGACAGATGTTACCGAGCTAAAAACCGCCCAACAACGCATTGCCGAATCAGAAGCCAGTTTGCGCGCCATCTACGACAATCTGCCCTTCCTGGCCTGGATGAAAGATAAACAAGGTAAATATATAAAAGCTAATAAACATTGGCTGCAGACCGTGAATATTGCAAACGTAGAGCAGTTAAGCGGCCTTACGGATTTTGATATATGGCCTAAGGCGTTAGCGGAACATTACCGGTCGGTAGACGAAGAAGTCATGCAAACCCGACAGCAAATATGCTTAACCGAGAATGCGCTGGACGGTGGCCGCGAGACCTGGACTGAAACCATAAAATCTCCTGTGATCAGTGATAAAGGCGAGGTGCTTGGCACTACCGGGTTGGCCAGAGACATTACCGAAAGCCGTAGCGCCGAAGAAAAATTGCGTAAATACAGCGAACGTCTGCGACTTGCTTCCAAGGCTGCTGCAATCGGTATCTGCGAATGGGATATCAGCACAGGGCTAGCAGTGTGGGATGAAAAGATGTATGAAATTTTTGGCATTCCAGAAGGCACAGCCGTTGATTTTAATGCCTGGGCCAACACGGTTTTTCCGGATGATCTGCCCTGCTCCACGGCTAAAATTCGCTCTTTAGTGGAAGAAAAACAGGAAGTCCATTGGGAATTTCGGATTCGTCGCCAGAACGACGGCGAACTCCGTTATATCCAGGCGTCGGCCATAGCCGGTTTAAATGACAGAGGTGCGCTCAGAAACATTGTCGGGGTAAATCTTGATGTTACCGAGGTAAAACTAACCGAAATGTCGCTGCTAGACAAAAAAGCTCACCTTGCCCAAGCTCAAGCTCAGGCCCACTTAGGCAGTTGGGTTATCAATATTATCAACAACCAGCTTTCCTGGTCCGACGAAAACTACAGAATTTTTGGCGTACCGTTAGACACCCCGCTCACTTACGATCATTTTATGGCATGCGTCCACCCGGATGACCGATCTTTTGTTGATGCAGCCTGGCATGCGGCATGTCAGGGCGCTAAATACGATATTCAGCACCGTATTGTGGTCGATGGTAAAGTGAAATGGGTTAGAGAACGGGCTGAACTTGAATTTGCCGACGATGGCCGCTTACTGAGCAGCACCGGCACCACCCAGGACATTACCGAACTTAAGGCCATTCAAAGCGATCTTGAGCGATCTCGTCAACAATTACGCCAATTATCCGCAAAACGCGAAAAAGCCAGAGAAGAAGAGCGCAGGCGGATTGCACGAGAAGTGCATGATGAGTTGGGGCAAATGCTGACTGCGCTGCGCATGGATATTTCGCTATTACGGCTGAAGTTTTTAAATACAGATCAGGCGTTTAAACAATCCATTCACCAGATTATAGAGTTGGTCGATAAGACGATTCAGGTTACTCGCGATGTAGCGACCTCATTACGGCCTGCGGCAATTGAAATGGGTATAGTACCGGCATTGGAAGCATTGAGAAGTAAGTTTTTTGAACGATCCGGCATTCAATGCATTCTAAATTATCCAGATGACAGTTTTAATATGGATGATGAATATTCAATCGTGGTATTTCG
Source organism: uncultured Pseudomonadota bacterium (assembly GCA_903858105.1). Taxonomy (GTDB): domain Bacteria; phylum Pseudomonadota; class Gammaproteobacteria; order Methylococcales; family Methylomonadaceae; genus Methylomonas. Next base: position 3,040 of record CAIOHN010000073.1, read on the forward strand.
TATTGTGCAAGAATCTTTAACTAATATTTTACGCTATGCAGAAGCCACAAAAGTCAGCATTACTTTAAAGTTAGACGCTGACAATTATGTTATTGAAATCCACGATGATGGCCGGGGCTTTGAATATGACAAATCCAGTAAAACCAAATCGTTTGGTTTGATTGGCATTCAGGAGCGGGCTTTAATGTTGAACGGGGAAGCGGCCATTTTAAGCACCTTGGGTGGTGGCACATTGATCCGGGTCACGATTCCGCTTAAACACGATAGGTAACACGATGATCAGAATAATTATTGCCGATGATCACGCCATTGTGCGTGGAGGACTTAAACAGCTATTTAGCTTGTCATTAGATATTGATGTAGTAGCAGAGGCAGATAGCAGCATCGAATTAATGCACATTCTTAAAAAAACTGCTGTTGACTTGGTATTACTGGATTTAAATATGCCGGCTTTGGGGGGCGTGGAGCTAATTGAGCAAATTAGTCAACAATATCCTAATTTAAAAATCCTGATTTTAAGTATGCATAACGAGCTGCAGATTGTCTCGCGCGCATTAAAAGCTGGCGCGACAGGTTATATTACCAAGGATAATGATCCAGAAACCCTATTGGCTGCCATCCGTAAACTGGCAGCAGGTGGTCGCTATATTGACCCAAGACTGGCCGAGAAAATGGCCTTTGAATTTGAACGTGGCGTAACCGTCAAACCGCATGAAAAACTATCTGCGCGTGAGTTTGAAATTTTACAGTTACTAGCCAGCGGCAAAACTGTCAACGAAATCAGTAATGAGCTGTCTATCAGCAATAAGACAGTCAGCACTTACAAAGCCCGTTTATTTGAAAAACTGCAGATTAGTAATAACGCCGAACTGATTCGCTACTACGACGCGCAGAAATTTGATGTGTAAGCCTAGTTTAACCTGATCCTAATCAAGACTTAAGCGCATTTTAAGCAAGAATCTATAGAATTTGCCGCAAGTGAATAACCTGTGGAGCAATTATGAACGGCTTGAATACTGTAACAAAGCAAGACATCAGCGAAACAAAATTGGGCCGTAGCACTTACGTCAGCATTGATGGCTTCTTGAGATATTGCATAACAGCCCCCCTGCTTGAGCTGCCAATCGATTTTAAGGAATGGTACAAACCATCGCACAATAACTCGGCTCAACTGTATCAAATCTAGGTTTCGCCGGTTAAACGCGGCTCAATACCCTGCCAAGCTTGGCGCCCTTGAATTGAGCTGTAGCAATCCAGTCGGGTATTGATTTAAAAATAGTGTGAAATCAATGGAGTGTAAGCTCCATTGATTTCTATAACCGCTTATTTGGCCTTTGGTTCTTCAGCAGGCGCAGTTGCTTCGGCGGGGGCTTTGGCATCAGCCGCTGCTTTTGCCTCTGCTGCTTTTCTCGCTTCTCTTTCCGCCGCCTTTTTTGCCAATGCAGCCTTTTGGTCCGCCGCTTGTCTTGCAGCGACCGAGCCTGTTTCTGTTTCTGCCTGGCTAAGCGCTGGCGTTAGCAGACCGGCTGATAGCACACTTAGACATACCGCCAATCGAATGTGTTTTGATTTGATTAACAACATAATCACTCCTTTAGCTAATATAGTTATTTTAATTTCATGCAACTCGGTAGACCCGAAACAGCCACGGCGTCATACTCGATCCGTCTAACTTTACTCCAACCCCATCCCTTGTGCAATTTGCGCGAGCATTCCTTGGCAACTGCCATTTCAGCTTTCTTAGCTGGCATTTCCTGCCAGCGCATCACACGCTGGTTTTTCAATGCTGCTCAGGCGACAATAGCGGGTTATTGAGCCGCCGAGAAAATTAGTCTTGTCTACTGCGTTTATCCCTATCGATCAAACCAAGCCTTCACGCTTGCTTCTGCAACCCGTCGCAGACTGTGGCAAGCGTAGTGTCTATGAGCGACTTCCAAACTATAACTTTGTATCAGCTGTCTAACGATGAAAAACCCAAAAACGCCAGAGAGCAAGCAAAACGAGCCAGTTCAACATACGCCCATGATGGTGCAATATCATCGACTGAAAGCGCAGCAGCCCGACATTCTATTGTTTTACCGGATGGGTGATTTTTACGAGCTGTTTTATGACGACGCCAAAAAGGCGGCGCAGTTGCTAGACATCACCTTAACAGCCCGCGGTCATTCTGCCGGACAACCCATCCCGATGGCTGGTATTCCTTATCATGCCGCAGAAAACTACATCGCTCGCCTGCTGAAACAAGGCGAATCAATCGCTATTTGCGAACAAATCGGCGACCCGGCCAAATCCAAAGGCCCGGTGGATCGCAAGATAGTCCGCATCGTCACCCCCGGCACAGTGACAGACGAAGCGCTACTGGAAGATCGCAAGGACAATTTACTGGTAGCGTTGGCAAGCTTTGACACATCATTTGGCTTGGCCTGCCTGGATTTGGGTAGCGGCAAATTTGTGCTGCAACAGCTAGAAAACCAAACCCAGTTACTCAGTGAGATCGAACGCCTTAACCCTGCAGAATTGCTGTTTAGCGAGGATTATCCGCTGCCACCGTCTGTTAAAGAGCGGCGCGGCTTATGCAAACGACCGCCCTGGCATTTTGATTTGGACAGCAGTCGCCAGTTGATTCTTAAGCAATTCAACAGTCACGATCTAAAAGGCTTCGGCTGCGAACATTTACCGGCGGCGATTTGCGCAGCCGGTTGCCTGTTGCAATATGTGCGCGACACCCAACAGAGCGCCCTGCCCCATATTCAAGGCATCAGCGTCGAGCATTGCGACGACAGCATCAGCCTGGATGCCGCCAGCCGTCGCAACCTGGAATTGGACAGCCACCCCAGCGGCCAACTGCAATACTCGCTACTGGGCGTACTGGACAAGACCATCACTGCCATGGGCAGCCGTTGTTTACGGCGCTGGATACACCGGCCGTTGCGCGATCATGCTGTGATTAATGCGCGTTATGGCTGTGTTGCCAGTTTATTAGAGAGTGAGTTGTATCGGAATTTACAAAGCAGTTTACGTCAGGTAGGCGACGTTGAGCGCATCAGCTCGCGCATTGCTTTAAAATCTGCCCGCCCGCGTGATTTATTGATGTTACGCCAAACTCTGGCTGCTTTGCCGACCTTACAAACCCAACTGGCCGACAGCGAAAACCCGCATCTCGATAACTTGCGTATGCAGTTACGCGAACAACCTGATTTGCTGGGATTATTGCAACGCGCCCTCATCGACAACCCGCCGGTGTTGATTCGTGATGGCGGCGTGATTGCCCCAGGTTATCACCCGGAGCTCGATGAGTTGCGCAATCTCAGCCAAAACGCCGATCAATTTCTGATTGATATGGAACTGCGCGAGCGGGCCAGTACCGGCATCGCCACACTCAAGGTCAATTACAACCGGGTACACGGTTATTACATCGAGATTTCCAACACTCAAGCCGACAAAGTGCCGCTGCATTACAGCCGCAAGCAAACCCTGAAAGGCGCCGAACGTTACATTACGCCAGAGCTGAAATCATTTGAAGACAAGGTGCTCAGCGCCCGGGAAAAGTCGCTGTCGTTTGAAAAAGCCTTGTACGATCAATTACTGGATACCTTGGGCGATGCTTTAATCGATTTACAACACTGCGCCAATGCGCTGGCCGAACTGGATGTGCTGGTCAATTTTGCCGAATGCGCCGATACTTTGAATCTGGCACAACCGACGCTGGATCAACAACCGGGCATCGACATCATCGGCGGCAGACATTTGGTGGTGGAACAGTTATCCAGCGTACCCTTCGTAGCCAATGATCTAAACTTTTCCGCCGAACGTCGCATGTTAGTTATTACTGGTCCTAACATGGGCGGTAAATCGACTTACATGCGTCAGGCTGCCTTAATCGTGTTGATGGCGCATATCGGCTGCTACGTGCCAGCCCAGTCCTTACGCTGCGGCCCTATCGACAAAATCTTCACCCGCATCGGCGCCTCCGATGATCTGGCCAGTGGCCGCTCTACTTTTATGGTGGAGATGTCTGAGACCGCCAATATCCTGCACAACGCCACCAGTAACAGCCTGATTTTAATGGACGAAATTGGTCGCGGCACCAGTACCTTCGATGGTTTGTCGCTGGCTTGGGCTTGCGCCGATTATCTGGCACGGCAAACCTTGGCTTTTACCCTGTTCGCCACGCATTACTTTGAATTAACGACGCTGGCTGAAGAACAAAGCAATATCCACAACGTACATCTACATGCCATGGAACATGGCGACAAAATTGTGTTTTTACACGCAGTCAAAGACGGGCCGGCCAGCCAAAGTTATGGTTTGCAAGTGGCGGCGTTGGCGGGTGTGCCGCAATCGGTCATCACTCAAGCCAAACAAAAGCTGACCCAACTGGAAAACAGCGCTTACATCGAGCAGCAAAGCCATAGCGAGGTCAATCAGTTTGATCTGTTCACCAGTCAGGAATGCCACCCGGCGCTGGTGTTGCTGGAAGAATTGGATCCTGATAATTTATCACCTAGACAGGCCTCGGACACCCTGTATCGCTTAAAAGCCCTGCTAAAAACCAACAAACGTTGATCAGGCAAATGCCCTGGCAGCGACTATAATTTTACAGTCTCAATTCAAGCCGTGCATGCAATGGCGAATCGCCCTGTAGAAAAATCGCTGATCGTCTTATTGCTGCTGTTGTTAACCGCAACACTCAGCTATACCAACGTCTTAAGCTGGCGCTTCGATCAATGGATTTACGATACGCAGTTAACGCTACTCGCCACGCCCGCTTCCCGAGACATCGTTATTGTCGAAGTCGATCAAAATAGTCTTAGCACTCTGGGCCGCTGGCCTTGGCCGCGAGACATTCATGCCCGGCTGTTAGAAACCTTGACGCTGGCCCACCCATATGTGATTGGCATGGACTTTGTTTTTTCTGAAGCCGATACAGAGCATCCAGAACTGGACACCCGCCTTAGTCAGGCCTTGGCAAGCAGCAAGCCCGTGGTACTGCCGGTGCTTATCGAACATAGCGGCAATGGCTTTGCGGTCGCAGCGCCCTTAACCGAGTACGCCCGCCATGCCACAGTCGGCCACGCTAATGTGGAGATTGATCAGGACGGCATCAGTAGAAGCGTTTTTTTGCAAGCCAAACTAAATAGCTTGGTATGGCCCGCCATGCCTTTAGCCATCTACGCCGCACAGCATCCTGAAATAATGGCTGCTTTGCCGGGTGTGCCCAACCCACAGCAGCAAGATGGCTTGACCAAGTCGCATCGTGTCTGGCTGCCGTTCTTCAATCCCGGCAGCGATTTTACGCGGGTATCGTATGCCGACGTACTAGCGGGATTGATTCCCAAGGAATACTTTACCGATAAATATGTACTGGTCGGCTTGACCGCCAAAGGCTTTGAAAGCGACTTGGCTACGCCGTTGGCGATTGGTAACAGAACCATGAGCGGCGTGGACTTTATGGCATCGTGCCTGGATGGTTTAATCAAACAAACGCTCTGGCAACCGCTACCCACAAAATGGCAATGGTTACTGAACTTGGCTTTTTGTGGGATTGCGATAAAAATCAGCACCAGTATTCCGCAGGGTTGGCTAGCGTTTGCGGTGGTGGTTTCTGCAATGTCAGTTTTGCTATTTAGTTTAGTCATGCTGCATGTAGGCCAGTATTGGTTTGCCCCGTCTGCGGCATTTACTGTTTTATTGGCCAGCTATCCGTTACGCAGTTGGCGACTCTTTGAAAAACTGCTGCAATCACTATTCGCCGAACGTAAACGTGCGCAAATCACCTTAAACGCTATTGTGGATGGTGTCATTGCCACGAACGCTAACGGCATCATCGACTATATGAATGCCGCTGCACACGATATTACCGGGGGTACTCTGGACAAGGCAAAAAATCAGCATGTCGATCAGATTTTTAGCGTGGACATTGACGGTCAAACGCATAAATTAGGGGAATTGATTCAACTAAGCATTCGCCACAATGGTTCATTGAAGTTCAACAATTGCCGTATTACCGTATGCGAGCAGCATATCATGAGCGCTAATCTGACCATCACCCCGCTGCTTGGCAGCCAGGGCCAACTGCTAGGCACGGTATTGACTATTAATGACATTGGCGAGCGGATAATGATGACAAAAATGCTGCTGCAAAAAGACGAAGAGCAAACCGTGCTGCAAGCGTTAATCAACCGTGCAGAGCAGATCAGTTTAGCCAAAAGTCAGTTTTTATCGCACATGAGTCACGAACTGCGTACGCCGCTGAATGCCATCATTGGCTTTACGCAACTGATGCAAATGGATGACCCGGACAATCCTTTAAGCGCCGATCAGTTGGACTCCGTTAACGAAATACTCAAAGCCAGCAACCACTTGTTAGGTCTTATCAATGAGTTATTGGATTTAGCCAAAATAGAATCCGGCAAAATAAGTGTTGAGATATCCGGTATCAGCCTGAGTGCGTTACTAAGCGATTGCCAAGCGCTGATCAACCCGCTGGCGCTGAGTAAAGGCCTTAAGCTCCAGGTTGAAAACGCCTTATCTAACGATATATTGCTGGAAGCAGACCCCAAGCGGGCCAAACAAATTTTATTAAATTTTTTATCCAACGCTCTCAAATACAATCGAGCAGAGGGCAGTATTCAGATGACGGCTATCCAGATCGACGCTGACAAAGTGCGGATTGCCGTCACCGATACCGGGCAGGGATTGGCCGAACAGGAGCAGCAATTATTATTCCAATCGTTTCAAAGACTTGGTGCCGAACATACCGAAATTGAAGGCACCGGCATCGGTCTGTCAATTTCCAAACAATTAGCCGAATTAATGCACGGCAGTGTGGGCGTTTATAGCACACTGGGTGTAGGCAGCACTTTTTGGGTAGAGCTGCCGATTTTAAGCTAACGCCTTAATTACGCCGCTTGACATAGACAAGCGGCAAATTCTACCTATAATCCTTACTTTGTTTGAATGCCGCTTGCGGTATTGCGGCTTTCTCTCTCCCAAACCATCATATTTTGAGGCCAAAATGAAACATTTTTTTGCATTGTCGGGCTTAGGCTTAGCCCTGTTGATATCCTCCGGGGTATCGGCAGACGACAGCGTAATCGGTTATATCAAAACTATTTCAGATGAAACGTCGATTGTCGAAAACGGTAAATCGGTAAAAGCCGGCTTAGGCTCGCCAATCCGCATCGGAAACCTTATCAAGACCAGCGAGGATGGCTCCGCTGGCTTAACTTTAAAAGACAATACTATTTTGTCTATTGGGCCAAATACCGAATTTAAAATAGATAAGTATCAGTTCCAACCCCAAAATGATCAGCTAGAGCTAAACGCCAGCATCATCAAAGGTACGCTGCACTATATCTCCGGAGTGATCGCCAAACTCAAACCTGATGCAGTAGCAGTCACTACGCCGACCGGGGTGATCGCCGTGAGAGGCACACGTTTTTTAGTTAAGATTGAATAATAAACCGAGTATTTACCATGAAAAAAATTTCCACACCTCTATTAGCGCTGGCCATTAGTTTGACCTTGTCTGGCTGCGCCAAGTCCTATCTTGTATTGATGGAAGATCATGATGGTTCGACCGGCAAAGTCATGTTCAAAGACGCCAGCGGCGAAACCCTAATAGATCAAGCGGGCTATGCCGCAGTACTCAGCGACGCCAAAAACATATTTAAACCAGAACAGCAGCAGATTGAAAGTGACTTTAACAGGGCTCTTTCATCCGAACCGACCAGGCCGGACATCTTTTTACTGTATTTCAACAACGGCGGCACCGTACTGACTGAAGAATCAGCCGCGCTTATCCCTAAAATTTTTGATGCAGCGGCGGCGCATCCAGCGGCTGATATTTCTGTGATCGGGCATACTGATACCGTCGGTGATGCCGAGAAAAACGAAAAGCTGGCCAACGAACGCGCAATCCAGGTCAGCCATTTACTGGAGCAGACTACCCTGGACGTCAAAGAACTGGTAGTAACCTCGCACGGTGAGAAGAATTTACTGGTAAAAACCGCAGATGAGGTAGCAGAGCCGAAAAATCGGCGTGTAGAAGTGACTATCCGCTAACTAAGGAACTAAACAAGCCGCGAGTATACTCGCGGCGTTCAAACCATCTATTCGCTGCCTAACACTTTAGCCAACTGCTGGGCTGGTACATAACCAGGCAGGATATTACCTTTTTGGGTGACTATCATCGGCGTACCGTTCATCCCAAATTCTTCACCCAAAGCCATGTGCTCGTCCACTGGGTTTTCGCAGGTTTTGCTGTCTAAGCTTTCACCTTTCTTCGCAGCGGTCAATGCTTTGGCCTTATCGGCTGCGCACCAGACAGAAACAGCTTTTTTATACGAATCAGAACCCTTGCCGGCTCTAGGGAAAAACATATAGCGTACGGTAATGCCTTGCGCCATATACTGATCAATTTCAGAATGCAGTTTCCGGCAGTAGCCGCAGTCAATATCTGTGAAGATCGACACCATATATTTACTAATTGGCGCTTTGAAAATAATCATTTTCTGCTCGCCCAACTTATCGAGCTGTAACTTGCGGGCATTGCCCAACTTGGTCTCGGTAATATTTTTCTTGGCTTCAGCATCGAACAACTGGCCTTGCAACAAATATTTTCCATCTTCAGAGGCGTAAAAAATATTACTACCAACCGTCACTTCATATAAACCGTTGATTTCGGCAGGTTTGATCGAACTGATCTGTCCACCCGGCATAAATTCACTTAAGGCTTTTTTGATGGCTGCTTCGTCGGCGAACAAGGCTGGACTTGTAAACGCCAATAGAGTTAAAGCCAGGATATGTGATATTTTTTTCATGGAATTACCAAGGAAGATTTAAAAGTAATGCGGTTGACCACAACGCCGCTGTTTTGTTCAGCGTTATGCAAATAATCTGCCGATATCAAGAAACATTGCTAGCGCCATTAGTAGCATTAATAACAACATGCCGGCCTGCTGAAAAACTAATTGTATTTTTTCCGAAACCGGACTGCCTTTAATAGCTTCCAGCGCAAAAAACACTAAATGCCCGCCGTCCAACACCGGAACCGGCAATAAATTTAAAACCCCCAAGCTGACGCTGACCAAACCCAGGAATTTTAAAAACGCCGTCAAGCCCATTTCAGCGGATTGTCCTGCGTATTGAGCGATACTTATCGGCCCGCTTAAATTCTCCACAGACGCCGAACCTACCACCATTTTGCCCATCATCTTCAAGGTGGTGGTCGCATAAAACCAAACGCGTTGTCCGGCAACAGGTATGGCATCCCAAGGCGATAAAGCATGCGTGACCAGCATCGACTCCAATAGCTCTTTGGGTGCATCAACCCCGGCACCAATCTTGCCAACCGCTTTGCCGTCAGTTTGTTGTTCTTTACGCGGGGTAATACTCAATGGCAGTTGTGCACCGCCTCGCTCGATCAATAGTTTTATTTCCACGTCCGGCCTGGCCTGCACGTATTCGACCCATTGCTGCCAGTCGGCGATTACGCCGCCATCGGCACTGACGATCAAATCGCCAGTTTGCAAGCCCGCTTGCTTGGCTACGCCGTCGTCCAGCAATTTCCCGATGACTGGTTTAATAGTCGGCACCCAGGGTTTTAATCCCAAATGCTTATGCAATGTTTCGGGTGACTGCACATCATCTTCACTGAGATGAATCAAGCGAACTTGCTGGCTATCGTCAATGGCTTTGGTCAGCACATTGATCTCGGTCTTGCCGTCAATTGCCAAGGTCAACAAGGTATCCAGAGCTTCTATCCAGGTCGGTGTAGGCCGCTCGTCGATGCTAAGGATTTCATCGCCTTTAACAAAACCGGCCTGTTCGGCTAGGCAGCCGGGTTCGACACCGCCAACCAGAGGTTTAACGCCCACTTCGCCGATGACCAACACCAGCCAGAACAAAAACACCGCTAACAACAAATTAAAAATCGGCCCTGCGGCGACTACAGCTGTTCGGGCCAGCAGGGGTTGCCGGTTAAAGGCGTAAGGCAAATCTTCGGGCTTGACCGCTTCTTCGCGTTCGTCGACCATTTTGACATAGCCACCTAAAGGAATAGCGGCGACTACAAACTCGGTATCGTTCGGGCTTTTTTGCCACGTCCACAAGGGCTTACCAAAACCTATGGAAAAGCGAATGACTTTAACGCCGACCTTGCGCGCTACCCAAAAGTGTCCAAATTCGTGAAACGCTACCAACACCGCGATAGCGACCACGAAATAAAACACCGTATGCAAGGTCTCCATAGATTAGCCTTTGATGCCAGCGATAATGGCGTTAGCGACGTCCCTGGCTTGTTGATCGGCAGTCAAAATATGCTCAAGTGTGTCGGCGCAATCTGGCTGAAACTTGGCCATGCTTTGCTCGATAATCTTGGCAATATCGGTAAAACGTACTTGTTCGTTCAAAAATGCCTCGACGGCTATTTCATTGGCCGCATTCAGCACCGTCGGCATGATACCGCCCGCTTTGATAGCATCGTATGCCAATTTCAAACACGGAAAACGTTGCAAATCAGGTTGCTCGAAGTCCATGTGTTTTACTTCAAATATATTCAGCGGCGCGACACCTGAATCAAACCGTTCTGGCCAGGCCATGGCATGCGCAATCGGTGTGCGCATATCCGGGTTGCCCATTTGCGCCAACACCGATCCATCGACATAATCAACCATCGAATGAATAATGCTTTGCGGATGAATCACCACCTGGATCGCATCTGGATCCATGTTGAACAATAAACAGGCTTCGATCAGTTCCAGGCCTTTGTTCATCATGGTGGCGGAGTCTACGGAAATTTTCCGACCCATATCCCATTTAGGGTGAGCGACTGCTTGCTCTGGCGTCACGGCATCCAGGTCGGCAATCGGCGTTTGTCTGAACGGCCCACCCGAGGCAGTTAACAGGATGCGTCTAGCCTGTTTAGCCGTTTGTCCGGCAGTGTATCCCGCTGGCATGCATTGAAAAATCGCGTTATGTTCGCTGTCGATAGGCAGCAAGGTTGCTCCGGATTGCTCTATTGCCTGCATAAAGATTTGCCCGGACATCACCAAGGCTTCCTTGTTAGCCAGCAAGATAGTCTTGCCGGCTTTAGCGGCTGCCAGGGTAGGCAACAAACCCGCCGCGCCAACAATCGCAGCCATCACGGCATCGACATTGTCCAGGGTAGCGACTTGAGTCAAGGCCTCGGCACCCGCCAGCACTTTTAAATCGGCAATCGGCGAACCGGCGATTTTATCTTTAAACGCTTGAGCATTATCAGGATTGGCGACCACCGCGTATTCAGGACGGTGAGTCAAACATTGTTCATACAATGCCTCGATATTGCCGTTGGCCGTCAATGCCACCACTTTGTACTTGTCGGGATGGCGAGCCACTACATCTAGGGTACTGACGCCAATCGAGCCGGTGGCTCCCAATATACAAATACCCTTCATGCGAATACACTCCGGCCGATCAGAATGATACCGGCATAGAAAAATGGTGCGGCGGCAATAATACTATCCACTCTATCCAGCACACCGCCGTGACCAGGCAATAATGTGCCGCTGTCTTTGACGCCTTTTTTACGCTTGATCAAGCTGAAAAACAAATCGCCGTAGATTGAAATCAATACTGTCAATATCGACAAGATTGCCAAGTCTATAGTCATCAATATGGCCATCTCCGGCTGTTCACCTTGAAACGCTTCCAATCCATAATACAAACGCAAGCCTATCGAACACAGCAACGCAGAAGCCAAAGCACCATACATACCCTGCACGGTTTTACCGGGGCTAATTTCCGGTGCCAATTTATCTTTGCCCCATTTTTTGCCCGCAAAAAACGCCGAAATGTCTGCCGCCCAAATCAGCAACAAGAAATACATCACCATGCCAGGCCCGTAATAGGCTCTTAATTTGCTCAAGAACATCCAGGCGCCCAGCAGTACCAGCCAACCGCTGAAGGCTTTGAAGCCCGGCTTAAATTCCAGTGTTAGCAGTTGCGGACCGGCTTTTCTGATTAAAACCATCATCAGCACCCAGAACAGGACAGGCCCGATAACGAACCATTCCAGCGCGTCTGAATAATCTTTAATCTCTGGCCATTCCATCGCTTCGCTGAGTAACTCCAACAACACGGTCCAGTAGGTTACACCGAGCATCGGTATGATCATTGACACCACGAACAGTATCTTTTTTACCACGGTATTCACATCGGTCAAGGCCATCCATTCAAAAGCCGCCACCAGGGTAAACACCGCAATAAACAAGGAGAAATAAAGAGTAGGTAGTAGCAATACGGCCGAGACGACCACAGAAGCCAGAACCAGCGCGGTTAAGATACGTTTTAATAACATTTTGATTTTTTAATTATTATGGTTATAGAAAAAATCCCTAGAGAACTCTTTTATCGATCACTTGCTCGCCGGTATGTCCAAAGCGTCTTTGCCGACCTTTAAAACTATTGATCGCATTTTGCAACGCCTCCTGATCGAAATCCGGCCACAGCGCATCGGTAAAATAAAACTCGGTGTAGGCTAGTTGCCAAAGCAAAAAGTTACTGATGCGTTCCTCGCCGCCTGAGCGAATAAACAGATCTGGCTCGGGCAAATCCGCGGTCACCAGATGCTGACTAATCAACTGTTCCGAAATAGCCTGTTCTTCGACCTCACCAGCTTTCACGCCAGCGACGATTTTTTGCACTGCCTGTGCAATATCCCAG
>CAIOHN010000074.1 GCA_903858105.1 uncultured Pseudomonadota bacterium
ACTGAAGACGGCGCAGAAACCGATCTGGATTTAGGCCATTACGAACGGTTTTTGAAAACCACCATGGCCAAGAAGAACAACTTCACTACCGGTCAGGTTTACGAGCAAGTCTTACGCAACGAGCGCAAAGGCGAATATTTGGGCGCCACCGTTCAGGTCATTCCTCACATCACAGACGAAATTAAACGCCGAATATTTGCCAGCGCCGAAGGCAGCGATGTGGCCTTAATCGAGGTGGGCGGTACGGTTGGCGATATTGAATCTTTGCCATTTCTGGAAACCATACGGCAAATGGGCGTAGAACTAGGTCATGACAGAGCCTTGTTCATTCATTTGACTTTAGTGCCATACATCAAATCGGCGGGCGAGTTGAAAACCAAGCCGACTCAGCATTCTGTCAAAGAATTGCGCACTATCGGCATCCAACCGGATATTTTGATTTGTCGTTCCGAGCAACCGATTCCGGCCAGCGAACGCAAAAAAATCGCCCTATTCACTAATGTCGCGGAAAAAGCCGTGATTTCAGCCATAGACGCCGATACGATTTATCGCATTCCGCTATTACTGCGTGAACAAGGTCTGGATGACATTGTGGTCGCTCAATTACGTCTGGATGTACCTGCTGCTGATTTAACCTCCTGGGAAAAAGTGGTCGATGGCCTGACGCATCCGACCGATGAAGTGAATATCGCCATCGTCGGTAAATACGTCGATCATACCGACGCCTATAAATCTCTGAATGAAGCCTTGATCCACGCCGGCATTCACACCCGACACAAGGTCCAAATCACATACATCGATTCTGAAACCATCGAAGCGGAAGGCACCGCAAAACTGAAAGATCTCGACGCTATTTTGGTGCCCGGCGGTTTTGGTGAACGCGGTGTGGAAGGTAAAATTTCTACCGTACGTTTTGCGCGTGAAAACAAAATTCCTTATTTAGGTATTTGCTTGGGAATGCAATCGGCGGTGATTGAATTTGCCCGCAACGTGGTTGGTCTGGAAGGCGCGCATAGCACCGAATTTTTACCGAAAAGCCCGCATCCGGTGATCGGTTTGATCACCGAATGGATGGACGAAGCCGGTCAGCTTAACGTACGCGACGAAGATTCCGATATTGGCGGCTCCATGCGTTTGGGCGCACAAAAATGCCGCTTAAAAGCTGATTCGCTGGCGTTTGATGTCTATCAAAAAGACGTGATTACCGAACGGCATCGGCATCGCTACGAGTTTAACAATCAATATTTAAAACAGTTGGAAGCGGCTGGTATGCGCTTCTCCGGTAAATCCCTGGATGGGCGCCTGGTGGAAATTATCGAGTTGCCTGATCATCCCTGGTTCCTGGCTTGTCAGTTCCATCCGGAATTTACCTCCACGCCACGCAACGGTCATAAACTGTTTTCCGGCTTTGTCGAAGCAGCCGCCCAACACAAGAAAAAAGGTCAAGCATGAAATTATGCAATTTTGAAGTCGGTCTGGATCGGCCGTTTTTTCTGATCGCCGGCACCTGCGTGATCGAAAGCGAACAAATGACAATGGATACCGCTGGCAAATTAAAAGAAATTGCCGACGAATTGAATATACCTTTTATTTATAAATCCTCGTTCGACAAGGCTAACCGTTCTTCTTTGGGTAGTTTTCGCGGCCCTGGCCTGGAAAAAGGTCTGCAAATCCTCGAAAAAGTTAAGCAACAATTGAACGTGCCGGTATTGACCGACGTACACGAAGACACCCCGCTGGCAGAAGTTGCCGCCGTGGTTGACGTACTGCAAACCCCAGCATTTTTGTGTCGGCAAACCAATTTCATCCAAAGCGTTGCTGCATTGGGCAAGCCGGTCAATATCAAAAAAGGTCAGTTTCTGGCGCCTTGGGATATGGCCAATGTTGCCAGCAAAGCCAAAGCGACCGGCAATGAGCAGATTATGGTTTGCGAGCGCGGCGTATCGTTTGGTTATAATAATTTAGTGTCAGACATGCGTTCGCTGGCCGTAATGCGTGATACCGGTTGTCCGGTTGTATTCGACGCCACGCATTCCGTGCAGTTGCCGGGCGGACAGGGCAATGTCTCCGGTGGACAGCGCGAACACGTGCCAGTATTGGCGCGGGCTGCGGTAGCGGTGGGCATCGCCGGACTGTTCATGGAATCGCATCCCAAACCGGAAGAAGCGCTAAGCGACGGCCCCAACTCCTGGCCATTGCACCGCATGAAAGAATTATTGGAAATGTTAGTAACGATAGACCGGGCTGTTAAATCCACCAGCCTGATTGAAACCACACTATAGGGCAAAGTAATGGCAAGAATAGTAGACGTAAAAGCAAGAGAAGTTTTGGATTCACGCGGTAACCCGACCGTTGAAGCGGAAGTATATTTGGCTTCCGGTATCGTCGGCAGCGCGATGGTGCCATCTGGCGCATCCACCGGCGAACGCGAAGCGATTGAATTGCGCGATGGCGACAAATCTCGCTACCTGGGTAAAGGCGTGTTGAACGCGGTTAACTACGTCAACACCGAAATCCGTGATGCGGTTTTGGGTATGGATGCCAGCAACCAAGCCGCGCTGGACGAAAAAATGATTGCTTTGGACGGCACACCAAGCAAAAGCCGTTTGGGCGCCAACGCTATCTTGGGCGTATCCATGGCCGCTGCGCGTGCTGCTGCTGAAGAAGCCGGTCTGCCTTTGTATCGTTACCTGAACACCAGCGGCGAGTTTATTTTGCCCGTGCCGATGATGAACATCATCAATGGTGGTTCACACGCTGACAACAGCGTTGATTTACAAGAATTCATGATATTGCCAGTAGGCGCGCCCTCTTTCCGCGAAGCGATCCGCTACGGTGCAGAAGTGTTCCACAACCTGGCAAAAGTATTAAAAGCCAAAGGTTTGGCGACAACCGTAGGTGACGAAGGCGGTTTTGCACCTAACCTGCGTTCCAACGAAGAAGCTATCGAAGTTATCCTGGAAGCGATCGAAAAAGCCGGTTACAAAGCGGGTCAAGACATTTACCTGGGTATGGACGCTGCTGCTTCCGAGTATTTCGACAATGGTAAATACGTGTTGTCTGCGGAAAACCGCAGCTTTAACTCCGAAGAAATGGTCGATTTTCTGGCGGTCTGGGTTGATAAATATCCTATTATCTCTATCGAAGACGGTCTGGACGAAAACGACTGGGACGGCTGG
>CAIOHN010000075.1 GCA_903858105.1 uncultured Pseudomonadota bacterium
CGCCGTAAACGGCGTTAGTAGGCTGGCCCTGGGCATTGGTCAGCGGCGGCACGGCATGAAAAGCGCGAAACAGAAACGACGAACCGTCGACCAGGATCAATTTTTTTGGTGCGGAATCGGGCATGGCAAGTCAACGGTCGCAAATAGAGTAGGGAAACGATACAGGGCCGGACAGTTGGCTGCAAGTGTGTTATTACCAGTTTGTCAGCTCAATTCAGCGACTTGACGACCACGCTTGCAATCGACTATGTTGCGACTGCTAAAATTAGTTACTCCGATAAAAAACGCGAGACCAGCCATGGCATTACCGCAAACACAACAGCGCATCAGCCCAGAAGAATACCTGCAGGGCGAAATGCTGTCCGACACCAAACATCAGCTCATCGACGGCGAGGCTTATGCCATGAGCGGTGGCAGCGAAAATCATAATTTTCTCGCGGGTAATATTTTCAGTGAGCTCAAAAGCCAGCTAAAGGGCACTAGTTGCCGAACCTTTATGGCAGAAATGAAACTACGAGTAGCTGATGATTTTTTCTACCCGGACGTAATGGTCGTTTGCAACCAAGACGACAGCGACGCTTACTATAAGACCTCGCCTATCATAATTATTGAGGTGCTATCCAAAAGCACCCGAAAATTCGATCAAACCACCAAGCGCCTGCGCTGCCAAAACATTGCCAGCTTGCAGGAATATGTGTTGATCGAACAGGATAAAGGCGAGATACAACTATTCAGCCGGGCTCACAACTGGCAATCTGCTTATTACTACCTGGGCGACCAAATAAATTTTGCGTCCTTGGGCGTCAGCGTGGCGGTAGACGAGATTTACGACCGCGTTAACAACGAAGACGTGCTGAGTTATTTGCAGCAAAAGCAGCAAAAGCAGCAGAACACAGCCTAAATAGCCGCTTAGCCACAGCTATTAACGCTGGTCGGGCTGATCGACTAATGCGGCGATGACCAAATCACCGCTAACATTTAAGGTAGTACGGCACATATCCAAAAACCGGTCCACGCCCAGAATCAAGCCCATACCCTCGGGCGGAATTCCCACCTGCTGAGTCAAAATCATAATCAACGGTAAGGAACCGCCGGGTACGCCAGCGGTACCAATCCCGGCCAGGATAGACATCAGCACCACCTGCACCTGCTGCGCCAGCGACAAATCCACGCCATACACCTGCGCCAGAAACAAAACGGTAATGCCTTCAAATAAGGCCGTGCCGTTCTGATTGGCGGTAGAGCCTATCGTCAACACAAAGCGCGACACTTCAGGGGTCAGCTTTAACTCCTTCTCGGCCAGTTCCAAGGAGCGCGGCAAGGTGGCGTTGGAAGAGGCGGTGGCAAAGGCATACAGATACACATCGCGGCACTGCCGATAAAAGCTCAGCGGCTTGATCCGGGTAAAAAATCGCAGCAACATGCTATACACCACGGCTTGCTGCAGCAGCAGCCCGGTGACGACGATCAGTACATAAAACCCCAGGGAAAAGAGAATGTGATGCCCAAATTTGAAGGTCGATTGAAACACCAGCGCAAACACCGCAAACGGTGCAAACTTCATCGCAGTATCCACCACCAGCAAGCAGGCGGCGTAGGTTTCTTCCAATAATTCGACCCAGCGCGACGGCTTGTCGCCATTGGCTGCCGCCAAAGCCGCGCCAAACGCCAATGAAAAAAACATCAGCGATAGCATCTCGCCTTCCAAAGCTTGCGTTGCGCTGGCAAACGGATTTTTGGGGATGATCTCCAGCAAAGACTGCACGACCGGCTTGGCTTGGGCGACATTTTGCGCAATTTTATTAACCCCGGCGTTATCCCCCAGCATCTGCGAAATATCCAGTCCCACACCAGGCTGCGCCAGATTGACCAGCGAAATGCCCACCGCCACCGACGCAGAACTGGCCAGCACCGTAAAAAACAAAGTACGTTGCGCCACCCGTGCCAAACCGTGATGATTACTCAGCTGATAAACCCCCAGCATCAAACCGCTCATCACCATTGGCACCACAATCATAAAAATCAGCCGCAAGAAGATTTGGCCGACGGGCTCCATCAGGTAGCGGTTAAGCATCTGCAATATTTCGCTCTCGGCAAAACCGTGGCAAAGCAAACCGGCACAGGCCCCCAGCACTAAACTCAGTAGTAATCGATGATGGTTTTTCATGAAGGACACAAACCCGATGAACAAGATGACTTGATCTTAGAGCTTTTTGCCAGGCTGTGTTGGATTTCCAGTTGGGTGGTGGATTGTTGGAAACCTTTAAAAACCTATCTTATTGGGGGATAGCGCTAGGTTTAGAGTTTACAAACACTGATTTAATCCCCTCACCCCTCTCCTGCAAGGAGAGGGGACTTTCCGGAGCTAAGTCAGAGTCAGCGGTGAATTCGGCTAGTGGCGCCAGAAGCGATAGTAGTACGCTTCTGGCGCTGTTGGCGTGTTTTGCCGAAAATTTGAAGTTAAACTTTACACCACGGGCTTTACGCCGACCAAAATAAATCTTCGGGCATTTACCGACCGATCAATCTAGCGAAAGCCCGCACTACCTGACACTAACCCGCCCCGCCAAACTATTCCCCTGCACCGCCTCGTTATACATATCAAAGCCACTGGCAGGTGGAATCGCGGCGTTACCGGCTCTGGCCACACGCCAGACTTGATACAGCGTCAATTCGCCGCCAGCCTGTAGTTTGGCAACTCTGACGATACGATCTGGATAGCGTTGGGTTTCCTTGATATTGGCCCAATAGCTGTCGGCTTTGGCTTGAATGTTGGCGTCGGCCAGATAGGTTTGGTCGTTTTCCTGACCCTCTGCCAAGCTGGGAATACCGTCTTCAATCACCACAAACTCGCTACCAGGCGCTGCCCGACCGGCAACGGCGCTGCGTTTGACCCGCACTTCGCTGACCACTACGTCGCCCGACTTCAAGGCTTGGCTCATATCAATCAGTTCGCTGCCTTTGGCGGTGATGCGTTTAAAACTGCGCTGCACCTCCAAACCGGCGGCGCGCGCGGCGACGGCCAAATAAGGCACTTCCGCACTGAGCGTGGCACTGGCGATTTCGTCGGCATTGAGTTCCGCAACCCTAATCTCGCTTAAATCAGGGCTATCGCCAAACCGATTGAACGTGCCCAAATAGCCGCCGGGGATAGGTGTCAAATTGCCCAACTCATAGCCGTTTTTGCTGATCGCGCTTATCGCCCGGGCTTTTTTATCCCGCCCCGCCACCGCTTCGTCGCTAAGTAGTTCGCGGCTGTTGAAGATAACTTGGGCGGTATCGAAAGTTGATAGCCAATAGCCGTTTTCCTGGGTTTGCAGCAATATACGCTTAAGCTTGGCAGCCAAAACCGGCGGCAAGGCGTGAGCGTCGTGTAAAGTACCAAGGCCCGCCGAGACCACGCTAGGCAGGCCAAAGCCAAACCCCAATTGGCTATACAACTCACCGCGATTTTGCTGATACGCTGCCGGATCAATCGCATTCAAGGCTTGTTGCAAGCGCATCAACAAATCGTGCTGCACTTGCAAGGGCTCTTTAAATTGCTGATTAAAGCTATGCCAGTTTTGATTTTGATACGCCATAAAAATACGCGTCGCGGCGATTAAATCACTGGCACTTGCGTTGGCGTCGGCGACGACTTTACTCACAAAATCGGCTTGCTGCTGCCAGGGCGCGTTGTACATATTGCCTACTGTCGAAAATCCAGACAACACAAAACCATCCAGCACGGTATTGCTTTCTCCATGATTATTCAGCCAATCCATGCCTTTAAAATAAGCCGTGCTAACGCCGTCCACTTTCAAGTCGTTGGCGTATTTCAAGGCCTGCATCGCGATCAAAGTTACCGGTAAACTGGCCTCCGGGTCACTAGTCCATAAGCTAAAACCACCGTCGGCTTTTTGATTCTGGATTAATTTACGAATCCCCGAGGCCGCGTTTTGTTTGGCGCGGTTTAAGCTGTTTGCCAAAGGCCCCAGTTGCTCCGGTTTTAAACCGGCCCGTTCCAGCAAGTCCATCAATACCAGATTAGGAACGGTACTGTGCGCCAGTTGTTCGGTGCAACCGTAGGGATATTGCACCAGCATCGCCGCAGCTTGCAGCGATGCGCCCAGCAATCCGGAATTAACGCGGATCGTCACTTGGCGCGGCGCGGCCTCGGCGGGTAAGTCAAGATGCAACAGATTGTCCTGCTGGGTACTACTATACATCTGCTGTAGCGCCGCCGGTTTTAGCGGAATTTCAAATTCCTCGACGCCGCCAACCCGCACGCCAGCCGGTGCAGTTAGTCCGACTTTTAAGGCCGCAGCGCCTTGCCGGTCATTTGCGGTTAATCGCAAAGGCCATAATTGCTCGGCTTTGCCAGCCAATTCGGCTTTTGGCTCTATCTCGCCGTTTTGCAATTGCAGGGTATCCGGCACACCGATAACGCCGGCCAGTTTCACCGGCCCTGCTAAATGATTGGTCAGTTTAACCGCCACATCCAATTCATCGCCCTGGCGTAAAAACTGCGGGCCTACCATATCCACGGCTACATCGGTGACGGTGCGGAACTGACCGGTGGTTTCGCCGATGCGGCCATCCTTATCACTGGCTACGGCTGTGACTAGCCATTCGGTGACGTTGGCAGGCATATCCACGTCAATAGTGGCATTGCCTTTGGCATCGGTAATGACATGCGGAAACCAACCCGCCGTGTCGCGCATGGCCTTTTTAGCCAGTTTGCTTTGGCTTTTTAACGCGCTTAACGAGAAATTGGGTTTGCGCAGCAAGTCGGCGTAACCGTAGCCTTGCAACTCATCCGAATAAAACGTCGCCAGATTACTGCGTTGCAACGGGTAGAAAAAATCAAAAATACCCGGGCGGAATTCGACTTGAACGGCATACACAGCCCGATCAACAATCGATACCGCCAACTCGGTATTGGCTGCCGGGCTACCATCAGCGCGCTTTACTTGCAGTTTAACTTTGGTGGGTTTCAGCGGCTCGGTTTCGGCTTTTTCCGGCTGAATGGCGATCTGCAAACGCTTCTCCCACGGCACGATTCTAAAACCCAGGGTTTGTTCTTTATATTTACCGCCAGCCACCGGCACAGTGACGGTGTGGTAAAAGCCAGTACCGTATTCCGGTTTGGCGGTTACCTCAAACCAACGGCTGCGACCTTGCGCTTGGGCACTGCGGCTGTCGAACAAGCGCGCGCCCGCCACGGTTTCCCAAACCGGCCCGCTCTCCTTATTGCCCCAAGCCTTAGGCAACAGCGCAAACACTTTGGCTTGCTCGCCGGGGCTGAGGATAGTGGTGGGGGTGTATAACTCCAATTCCGGGTTGTCAGCCACCGCTTCGCCACCGCTACCGGCGACTATCAAAGTTGCAGGCTGCGAACTAGCCGGATGTTTTAAGCTGCGGCCGTCCAGCGATTCCAGACGCGCAACCGCCGATAAACGCCCATAGGCTTGCAGCGCTGGTATAGTCAGCTTTTGCTGACCCTGTTCGTCGGTGGCAAAATCCAGTTTTACCAAGCTGCGTTTGTCGCTGCCGGGCTGCTCTATCAACACATCCACCACGCCGCTAGCTTTGCCAGCCGGTTTGCTGTCGGCATAACTGGATTGCACTAATAGCTGCAAATCCTGGTCGCCAACCGCGGCCACGGTTTTGTTGAACCTTAGCGCTGGCTGTGCTTCGGATAAGGTCGCATAAATGCTGTCGGTTAAAATCGCGTTGCCGCCGACTGCATCCTGGGCGCGCACCATCAAGCTGTAGATCCACTCCTGATCCGGTTTGCTTTGATCGGCTGCCGGTACTGTAAACTCAAAACTGCCATCGCCGCTATCTTCCAGCTTGGCGGCGGTTTCCCAAGGGTTGCTGGCATCGACAGCCTGCCGCTCTTCTATCGAGCTATACAGGCGTTGCGGCTGAGTTAGCGGCGCGGCGGATTTTATCTGTCCAAAATAATCGTTACCCGCTGTCAAACCAGCCCCGGCATCGGCGACAAACTGCGGCGCTTCAAATTTTTTGCGGTACAGAAATACCTCAAATTTGACGTTTTGCGGCACACCGCCACTGTAGCGTTTGGCGCGGAATTTTAACTTAAATGGCTCACCCGCTTGCACGGTGGGGCTACGCTCCAGCCATTCCAGGTAAAAAGTCGGTTTAACGTAATCGCGCACCCGAAACTCGCCGCCGTAGGCTTTATGGTCAATCTCCGCCAGCAAGCGATATAAACCCGGCGTTTGTCCAGGATCGAGAGCGAAACTGCCGGAAAATGAGCCAAAATCGCTGAGTGTGGTTTGGGCTTGTAAACCGCTAGCGTTACCGTCGGCACGGATCAGCGACACGTCGGTTTGTTTGGATTGGAAGGCCGGTATCCGCAACTGGCCGTCCTGTAAATTGCGCACGATGCCTTTGTAATAAAAAGTCTCGCCGGGTTTGAAAATGGGCCGATCAGTCATCACAAATACCGAGTCGTCCTTGGCTTGCGTGGGCAGAAAGTCGGTAGCCGTCAGCGCCGTGCGCGCCGCATCACCCGGCTTGGCGGCAGGCGCATCGACGCGAACCAACAATTTGCCATCCAATACGCCTTCGGGGTTGTTAAAGCGCAGCTCACCTGCGGCATTGGTGGGATCCGCTATGCTTTGCCATTGGCCGCGACCATCGCGATAACTGACTTTGGCGCCAGCTAAGGGTTGTAAATCCCGATTCATCGCCCGCACCAGCAATTGCTCGCTGGATTGCTTAACCTGTACCGCCAGACTACTGACCTGAATCAGACATTGCGCCTCGATTTTGCCTTGCACCGCCTGCAATAAATAAATCCCGTCCGGTAGTGGATCAAGGCTGATTTGTCTAACTTTGTAGCGTTGTTCGCTCCAGGCGTCTTCGTTAAACCACCAGCCTAAATCGTGGGTTTGCTTGCCATTGCGTTGTAAATCCAGATAGTGTTCTTTAACCACCTGAAAGCCCTTGGGTGGAGCGACCAAAATTTGCTGCGGCACCGATACCAGCGGCTTTTCGGTGACTGTCATCACCGAGCCGCTGAAATTGGTTTCTTTTAAAGATTTACGAAATTCAACGTCTATCATGCCGCGAAACAGTTTCAGCGGCGATTGGGCGTTGTTTAGGCCTTTTGCAAAATAGTGGCCGGGATTAAGTTCGCTTGCCGGTTGTTCGTAGCTGCGGCTGACGTTGAATTGACCGTCCAAAAAGCTTTCTAAATTATTGGCTTTTAGCACCCGGATCAGCATTGGTTGCTCAGTGAGGGTGTAATCCAGGCGGATGTTGGGTGCTTCGGTGTTGGTGAAGCTGCGTTCGGCGGTTAGGTAGAAGGGGCTGCCCGCGGAGGCGGGGGTTGAGGTTAGTATTGTGGCTAAGAGTAGTAGTTGTGTCGCTATCGCGACGGTTGTTTTAATGTCGGTGCTCGGACCGACAGCCGAG
>CAIOHN010000076.1 GCA_903858105.1 uncultured Pseudomonadota bacterium
AAGGCTGTTACGATCTGCTGCTCGGTGGTCGCTTGCGATATTGTGGCCCTAAAAACCGGCTTCTCGCCATCTTTAATCACCTGCAGATCAAGCTGTTTACCAGCAACCAATACCGTTTTACTGCTGGTATCCAGCTGCAATTGCCTGGTATCGAGCGTTACAGTGGCTTGGGATGTGGCTGGATTTTTGGGTAGATCGCCAGTCGTCATTCCGGCGGGTGTGCTGCTTAATTGCAGCGTAACGCTATGCTCACCGACATTTAACACCTGCGCGCTTAGCTGCTGGCCGACAGTCAAGTTGGCAAGCGGTATGGTGTTTGGCGCTGGCGCAGTGACTGGCGGCGAGGCTGGTAACAATTTTAGTAAAGGCGGCTCGGTGGAATTGGCGACGTTTAAAGGCAAGGGCGGTGCCAGGATTTTTAACTCAGGCGTGGGTAATAGTTTAACTACTTGCAACTGCAATGCTTGTCCGGGCACCAGGGGCAGCGGTTGCGAACTCGTCAGGGTGACGGTTTTACCAGCCAGAGCCACTGTTAAAGTATTCAGTATTTGTTGATTGGTAATGATTTTGGCATCCAGCACCTGATTCAGTTTTAGCTCAGGCACAATGGCGCTGCCAGACTTGCTGATCGCCATCTGTATATTGGCATCTAATGGCAGCTTTATGTCCATGATTTTCCGGGGCGCAGATTGAGTAAACGCGCAGCGATTCCGCTGTTTGAGTATTGGGAGCCACTAAAAAATTAAAAAAACGCCGTCTCGCTTTGGAGGCTGTCGCAAAAGCCCCTCTCCTGGCGGGAAAGGGCTGGGGTGAGGGGTTATAAATCAGCAAGTTATTGTTTTATATACCCTCATCCTAACCTTCTCCTGGAGGGGGAAGGAACTGTTTTGACTTTTACGACAGCCTCAAAAAGGCAGGGCAATTTTTAGATGTTTCCTGTTGGTTTTTTGCTCGGTCTAGGGTACTACAAAAAACGTCAGCGGACGATATTTGCGTTTTAAAACAGCAGGATATTTAAGGCTTGACAGCTATAATCGATCCGGCCTAGGCTCAGGCTACATCCACTGGCCGGAGCGACACATGAAATTCATCTTGCTTGCTATTCTCGGAGCCTTATTTTCTGGGGTTTTGTTTAACAATGCGGCGGCGGTCAGCATCACACAGCGGGCAGGCAATAATTTCCGCACCGCGGCCAACAATCAAGAATTTATTCTCAACAAAAGCAATGTCAACGCCGATCAATTCGGGTTATTGCGCACCTACGACTTCAACGCCAAAGTAGAAACCCAGCCGCTTGTTATCGAAAACGGCGCTGGCGCAGATGATTTGGTGATTATCACCACCATGAAAAACGAAGTGATCGGCATTAACGCCCGTAGCAACGACACGCTATATAAGGTCAAACTGGGGCCGGAAATCAGCTCGCAGGACATGGATATGTGGAAACATACCCCAACCTGGGGTATTTCGGCGACGCCAATTCTCGATCCAACGACTAACACCTTGTTCGTAGCCGCCTGGCTGCGCAAAAACAACGACAATCGGTTTCGGGATTACTGGGTGTTTGCTTTAAATCCCACTAATGGCAGCCAGAAAGCGGCGCCGGTGCGTATCTATGGTAAATCGCAGGAGGGCAACGGTTGTTGGTTTAACGATGCCGCTGCGGTTTACCGGGAAAATGGTCAAACCAAACAATACGTCTATCCCAAATTACGCGCAGGATTGGCGTTGACCGAGAACAACGGTTTGGTGCTGGCGTTTTCAGCCAATGCCGAGCAACTACTGCGCGGCCGCAAAAATCCGCATGGTTTTGTGGTGGCTTACGACACCCGCGGCCTGCTGGGGCAGTCGGGTTTTTCGCGCGATGCCGCGGTATTTTGTAACACATCGTTCAATAGCTGGGGCGCCGGTATCTGGCAGGCCGGCGGCGCGCCCGTTACTGAAGGCGATGCAATTTATGTCGCCACCTCAAACGGCAGTTCCAACAATGGCGCTGTCGATCTTGCCGAAAGTATGATCAAACTGCGCTTTAAGCCCAGTGTTGGCGGCGCGCGGCCGATATTGGAAAAAGTCGATTACTACAAAGCGTTTCTGGATGAGCTGGTGACCGGCAGCGGCTGTTTGTGGAGCGACAATAATTCCGAAGTCTCTTGCGGTCGTGCCAGTGCTGGCGCCGCGGGTGCCGATTGGGATTTTGGTGCCGCCGGGCCGATGCTGGTGCCGGGCTCCAGCCTGTTATTGCAAGGCACCAAGGATGGGATTATTTATTCGCTGGATAAATTTAATCTGGGCCAAAACGATAGATTTAATCAATTACTGTCCAAACCACCGCTAGTGGCAACCTATAACGGCGGCGATATCAACCAAAACTGGGATCGGGTGCAGCATTTAAATCGCAGCTTACCCTGTCCGGCAGTGGGTAATAGCGACCACGGCTGGTTTGTGCCGTGCGGCGATCCAGAAAACAACAAAATGCATCACATCCATTCCTTGGCCCTTGCTCAACGCGATCAAAGCGGCGGCATTGTCTATGTCTGGGGTGAAAACTCTCGGCTAAAAACCTATAACTTTTCGACGCTAGACGGCAATTTGCCCAGCTTCAGAGCCGAAGCCGACGATCTGGCCTCGGTGGGCGTGGAATCGCCCGGTGGCATGCCGGGTGGTTTATTGATGGTATCCGGTAAACCGTCGGCCATTTCTGGCTTTTCTCATGCCATAGATTTTGATTCTGCGATTGTCTGGGCGGTGTATTCCAAATTTGGCGATGCCAATAAAAAGTTTGCCGAAGGCCAGTTGATAGCCTACGACGCCACGGCTATTTTGCCGGGCAATAAACTCAAACGCCTGTTTCGCACCGGCGATGACAATAACGGCGGCTTGGGCAAGATGTCGCGGATGATACCGCCGGTGGTGGCCAATGGTCGGGTCTATGTGATGATTTATCGCCTCGGAACCGAGGATTGCACTGTGCCGGATAATCAAATTAAAGTGTGTAGTCAGCTTAAGGTGTATGGGTTGAAGTAATGGCTAGCGCTATTTATCTCTAAAAGGCTGGGCTGTAGCTGACAGTTTGGAAGTTTAGTTTCAATGAAATCTGATGCTGGCAGTATGGAGTCAATCCCCATCGCAAGGTCGCCTATTTATCGAGGGTGCCCGTTAAATTGGCGGGTATTTAAATTGTAGGGTGGATAAGCGCAGCGCCATCCGCCAGCGACGGAAGCCCAAAAGGGAGATGACGCTGTGCTTATCCAGCCTACGGCCCTGTCCATTGAAGCAACCAGTGGGGCATGCTATATTCAATCTTGTTATATAAGAATACTGTGGGTGTTTACTATGGCTACTACCAGCTTGAGTCTTGGGGAGCATTGGGAAGGCTTTATCAGGGGTGAAATCGCCAGTGGCCGCTACGGCTCGGCAAGTGAGGTTGTGCGGGATGCTTTGCGGGAACTTGAGGAACGCAAGCATAAACT
>CAIOHN010000077.1 GCA_903858105.1 uncultured Pseudomonadota bacterium
CGGCCGATCCGATGCACGTACACTTCCGGGTCAAAAGGCAGGTCGTAATTAATCACCGCCTGCATGTCTTTAATATCCAGACCGCGCGCCGCAACATCGGTAGCTACCAATATCGAACAACTTTTATTGGCAAATCTGACCAGCACTTGATCGCGATCTTTTTGTTCCAAATCCCCGTGCAAGGCTTGCACGACAAAGCCGCAACTGGCCAAGGTATCGGCCACGTCCTGACATTCGCGTTTGGTATTGCAAAATATCACCGTCGATTCCGGGCGGTGATAGGCCAATAAATAACCCAGCGCATTCAGGCGTTTGGATTTTTCGACTTGATGAAAACGTTGTTCGATAGGATTGTCGTGATGACTGGTCTCAACGCTGACCGTCACCGGCTTGAACTGATATTTTTGGCTTAAAGCCCGAATCGGCTCAGCGTAAGTCGCCGAAAACAACAGGGTTTGGCGGTGGGTGGGCGCATAGGAAATCACATCGCTGATAATATCGGCAAAGCCCATATCCAGCATACGATCAGCCTCGTCCAGCACCAATACTTTTAAGTGATCCAGGCGCAAGCTGGCTTTTTGCAGATGCTCCTGCAAGCGGCCCGGCGTACCCACCACCACATGCACGCCATGTTCCAGCGAACTGCGCTGCGGTGCAAACGGCGTACCGCCGCACAAAGCCAAGACTTTAATGTTTTGGGTAAAGCGCGCCAACTGGCGGATTTCCTTACACACCTGATCGGCTAACTCGCGGGTAGGGCAGATCACCAGCGCCTGCACTTTGAAGCTGCTCAAATCCAGCCGCGACAACAAACCAATGCCAAACGCTGCGGTTTTACCGCTGCCAGTTTTGGCCTGGGCAATCACATCCTTGCCCTCCAGTATATGCGGCAGACTTTCGGCTTGAATCGGCGTGAGATGGGTATAACCCAGCGATTCGATGTTTTCCAGCAGGGCGGGTTTAAGCGGTAGGGAGGAAAATTCAGGTGTATTCACAAAGTCTCTAATATCAATAAGATGCAGCAGGCGCGCCGGCATTTGGTCGGCAATGATACCAGAGTTATCGGCTTATCCTTGTCGGCATTTTACATAGCCGAACCTGTAGGCCGGAATAAGCCGGGAGGCGTTTCCGGCAATAACGCTGCCTCATTCCAGCTTTCTTGCCGTAATCGCTAACCACGGCTGCTCGTGCCTTGGTTTGCCAGGTGGACGGTAATAATGATCGAGTATTTCAAATTGCGCGTTCGCCAAATACGCCCGACTACTATCGATTTCCATAAAATGACCGTAGCGTTGTCCAGACCAGCCTTCGCCGCTGCCGCGCGGATTGGAGATAAACAAAATCCCTGCTGGTCGTAACGCCGCATGCAAATTATTCAGCACCCTGGGCAATTCCCGGCTGGGCACGTGGAATAAAGACGCATTGGCAAAGATGCCATCAAAGCCCTGTTGCGGTAAATCCAGTTTAAGAAAGCTTTGCTGCACTATCTGGCAAGCACTGTAGTCGCGCGCCATTTGGCAAAACACCTCGCTTCCATCCAGACCAACAGGACGATGGCCCAAAGACTTGAAATAGAAAACGTCTCTACCCGGTCCACAGCCCAAATCCAAAATATCCAGCGTTTGTTCTTGCGGCAAGGCGCTTAGAAACGCCGCATAGTTTTGCGAAACGTCGTGGTCTTTGGTGCCTAGCCAATACGATTCGGCGTTTTGGTTGTAGTGGCCCAGGGTGGTGGATTCGATTTCCATTAGTTACTCGGTTTGCGTTGAATTTATCGTTCCCATGCTCCGCGTGGGAACGCATTCCCTGAGGCATCAGCGTCGAATTTCATTAACGAGTAGCGCAGTTCCCGGATTCCGTTGCACTACATCCAGGCTACTGCTACTCATCCACCCCTAACACCCGCATCTCCAAACCCTCAATCTCCTGCAAGGATTTACCGGCGATGCCTTGCAAATCGCCATACATACCCACAGTGGCGTTCATCACTCGCTCGATTTGCGCTTCGCGTTTGGCCCATTGCTTCATGATGGCTTTGCGTTCTTTGTCCAGGTCTTCCTGCATGGTAGAAAAGGCTTCGACGATGGCTTCTACCCGATGGCGGAAGCGTGGGCCGGTGAGATATTGGTAGACCATTTCGGTTTTGCCGAGTTGGCCTTCGGCGGCGAGGCGGGCCATGCCGACTTCCAGCAGGGTGTGGCGTAACACGGTGGCGACCGGCAGGGCGGCGCGCGGACTGGTGACCCAGATGCCGTCAATTACTTCAAAACTTTCGACGTGTTTGGGCAGGGCGTGGCTGACCAATACGGCGATTTCGGCTTTGGCGTTGCGTTGATCTTCGCGCAGTTTGACCAGCCAGCCATCGCTCCAATTTTTGGTGCGCTTGGCTTCCCAGAGGATGCTGCCGGCGGCTTGCCCGGAGCCGCCGACTACCCGCTGCAACAAATCGCCGCCGAATTCGCCTTTGGCGACTGGCTCGATGCTGTCGAACGGAAACTTGGCGCGCAGCAGGTTTTCCAGTTCCAGTTCCTGCACTTCGCCTTGCATTTGCTGCGAGCCTTGTTCGGCTTTTTGCTTAAGCTCTTCAATTTTCTGCTGCATTGAGGCGATGGTTTGATCTTTTTCCATCACCCGCAGTTTTAAACCTTCTTCCGCTTCGCGTTTGGCCTGATTGCGCACGTCTGTCAGATTGGCTTGCACGCGTTTTTC
>CAIOHN010000078.1 GCA_903858105.1 uncultured Pseudomonadota bacterium
CCGGTTTTCACGCAAAACCGGGCGCCGTGGCGCGGGCAGACTATTTCATCCCCATCCAGTTCGCCACTGGCAATCTCGGCACCGTCATGGCTGCAAACGTCTTCTACGGCATAACACTGACCGTCGATTTTAAAAATGGCCACAT
The DNA here is from genome assembly GCA_903858105.1 of uncultured Pseudomonadota bacterium. Taxonomy (GTDB): domain Bacteria; phylum Pseudomonadota; class Gammaproteobacteria; order Methylococcales; family Methylomonadaceae; genus Methylomonas. The sequence goes on from CAIOHN010000078.1 coordinate 146, forward strand.
CGCAGCCATCGACATCCACCACTAGGTGCTCGCCCTCGCCCAGCGCCGACTCGGCTATTACATCTACCCAATCCGTCATCTTGCCCTCATTCACGTTTGTCGGTCATTTGATATAAACATCATACCTAAGTAACTTACCCTGATATACCTCGCTGGGTTTACCGCCCATCGGCTCGGCATAGTCCGGGCTTTTCACCACTAAGCGCTTAGCAGTAGCCTGCCAGGCGGCGGCGAACAAATCTGCTCTATCTTCGTCATCGCCCAATATGTCACGGAGCACGGTCATGGCTTTTTTGGCCAATGCGGATTTTTTGCGTTTGGGCGGAAACATGGGGTCGAGATAAATGCAATCCGGTGCTTCCGGCAAATTACCCAGCAAGCTGATGGCATTACCAACCATTAAACCAGGCGGCTGTAATTGCCGGTTTTGCATCCAGTCTTTTTGCGCCAGACGATTGAACCCATCTTGAATCAATTCAGCCATTACCGGCGAACGCTCGATGCAATTCACTTCATACCCCATCCTGAATATAGCCAGGCTGTCTTGCGCCCAGCCGGTCGTCGCATCGATTACGCTTTTGGTTTTCTTGCCGATGGCCTGCGCCAGCAGGTCTTTTTTAGGCGCGGGATAAGAATGCTGCTCGCCGGGGCGCGGATCGATTTCCACTTCCAGCCCACCTTTTTTCAGGGTTTGTTTATCCAACAGCTTCAAACTGCCATCGCGATAACACAGAAAAAAATCCTGCGTAGGCATGGATGACGAACTTGGCAAATCAATTAACGGCACAACCAAGCGTTCCGCTAAAGCCAAAGAAGCAGACATCATCACCTCTTCGGCAACTAGCACCGCCAAATTTGCAGAAAAACCAGCCACTAAACGTTTTTATTCGGTGGAGATTGAACTGGCCTGGTTTTTTAAGGCGGCATCCAGGGTATGCCAAGCCAGCGTGGCGCATTTTACCCGCGCCGGATATTCCCGTACGCCGGCCAACACAGCCAGTTTACCAATTGCTTCCAAATCAATATGCTCGGCTTTGCCGGTCGTCATTTCGTGAAACTGGGTAAACAGCGCATCAGCTTCCGTTTCGGTTTTGCCTTTGACGATTTCCGTCATTAAAGACACCGATGCCGTTGAGATGGCGCAGCCGGAACCCTGAAAACTGGCGTCAGTGATCACATGATCGTCTATTTTTAAAAACAAGGTCAGCCTGTCGCCGCACAAAGGGTTAAAGCCTTCGACTTGCCGATTGGCATCAGCCATGACCCGGAAATTTCGGGGATTGCGGTTGTGATCGAATATCACTTCTTGATATAGATCGCGTAAATCTTCAAACATTAGCCAAATACCTCTATTAAGGATTTGATGCCTTGCATCAACACATCGATTTCTTGACGGGTATTGTACATGGCAAATGAAGCGCGCGCCGTCGCCGGTACGCCGTAAAAGTCCATCACTGGCATGGCGCAATGGTGGCCAGCACGTATGGCAATCCCCAAACTATCCAGCATGGTGCCGATGTCATGCGGGTGGATTCTATCCAGGGTAAACGACAAAATACCGCCCTTCTCAGCCGCCTGACCGATGATATTAAGGCCGTTGATCTGCTCCGCTTGCGCAGTTGCGTAGCTTAACAACTCCGCTTCATAGGCCGCGATGTTATCCATACCAATGCCGCTGACATAATCAATCGCCGCGCCCAAACCGATTATTTCGGCAATGGCGGGGGTGCCAGCTTCAAATTTATGCGGCAAACCGGCGTATTCGGTTTTGGCAAAAGTCACTTGCCGAATCATATCGCCGCCACCTTGATACGGCGGCATCGCTTCCAGCAAGGCTTGTTTACCGTACAACACGCCAGTGCCGGATGGGCCATACAGTTTGTGTCCGGAAAACACATAAAAATCGCAATCCAAAGCCTTTACATCAACGGCCATATGCGGAATCGCCTGCGCGCCGTCCAGTAATACCGGAATATTTTTGGCGTGAGCGGCGGCAATTATTTTATCGACTGGATTTATCGTGCCCAAGGCGTTGGACATGTGGGTAATCGCCACCAGCTTGGTTTTATCGTTCAGCAGTTGTGCAAATTCGTCAAACATCAGTTCGCCTTGCTGGTTCATCGGCGCAACTTTTAATACCGAACCGATCTGCTGGCAGAGCATTTGCCAGGGCACGATGTTGGCATGATGCTCCATGGCGCTGATCACTATTTCGTCGCCAGCTTTAAGCTGCGATTTACCATAACTTTGGGCGATCAGATTAATGGCTTCTGTCGCGCCGCGCACGAAAATAATTTCTTTGGTGCTAGCCGCATTGATAAAGTTTTTTACCTTGTCCCGCGCCGCCTCAAACCGATCAGTGGCTTTGACGCTTAAGGTATGTACACCGCGATGAATGTTGGCGTACTCGTGACTATAGGTATGCACGATGCTGTCAATGACGGCCTGGGGCTTTTGGCAACTGGCGGCGTTATCCAGATAAACCAAAGGCTTATTGCGGATTGTTTCGCCGAGGATAGGAAAATCGGCGCGGATTTGTTCTATAGGAAATGTGCTCATCGCTAACTGTTTGGTTTTATTGATTTCGTCGTTATTAATCACTAGAATCGACTTAGCCGATTCGTTAACTGGATAGAACTATGGTCGCCGTTTTCCCGCAAAAACATCTCACAGACATTGCCGAATGGCATCGCATGGGCGAGGCCGACATTTTCCCGGCTGACAGCCGTCTGGAACTGATTGAAGGAGAAATCTTACGTAAGTCGCCTATTGGATCTAATCATGCTGGACATATTGCCCGGCTAATCAACTTCCTCGTGGTGCTAATCCAAGGCCAAGCCATTGCCAACGAGCAAAATCTAATCCAACTTGGCGACCTTTCTGAACCGCAACCCGACTTTGTGCTACTGCGCCCGGAAGCATCGTTTTACACCACGCGTCATCCAGTTGCCGTCGATGTTTTGCTGCTGGTAGAAGTATCCGACAGCACCTTGCGTTTCGACCGCTCGCAAAAATTACACCTGTATGCCCATCACGCTATCCCCGAGTACTGGATCGTCAATCTGATCGACAACTGCCTGGAAGTTTATCGCCAACCGCAAGACGGCGATTATCTGGATCAAACGCTGCTATTCCAAGCCGACAGCCTAACTTTGCAAGCCTTACCCGACGTCCGTATCGCCGTGTCGTCTATCTTATAAACTGATCGCCGGAAACCGCACCAGTAATTGCTCCAGCAACAGCGCTTTTAACTGTACATTTTCGACCTTATCCACCATCTCGTTGGCAAACGCGAACGTCAGGATATTTCGGGCCGTCGGCTCGTCGATGCCGCGCGATTGCAAATAAAACACCGATTTGTCTTCCAGTTGCCCGACGGTCACACCGTGCGAACATTTGACATCGTCGGCATAAATTTCCAGCTGCGGCTTGGTATCGATTTCCGCATCTACTGATAACAGCAGGTTGCGGTTATTCATTTCCGAATCGGTTTTTTGCGCATCCTCGGCCACCACTACCCGACCCTGAAACACGCCGCGCGCTCTGCCGTCCAGAACACCTTTATAAAACTCGCGACTAATGCCGTGGGGCTGCAAATGATTGATACGGGTATGATTGTCGATATGCTGGCGTTTACCGGCGACGAATAAACCATTCAAAGTACACTCAGACGCCTTATCCAAATCGCTGCGAATATCGCTACGCGCCAGCAATCCGCCCAAGGCAAAATTGTGATGGGTAAACCGGCTATCAGGCGCTTGTTTGACATAGATGCCGCCAAAATGCTGGGCTTTGTCGGCTTCCAGTTGCACTTTGTATAAAGTCAAACCGGCATTGCGACCCAGCAAACATTCGGTTACCGAGGCGGTGAAATAGCTATCTACAGCCCCAACAAAGGTTTCGATAATTTCAATGTCTGCTTGATCGTTGATTAATAACAGATTACGCGTTGCGGCCAAGGCTTCGGCCTGAGTGACCACATGCAAAATCTGTAAAGGCTTATCCACGATTTGCTTGGCAGCGACTTGAATCAATACGCCATCGCTAAACCAGGCGTTGTTAAAAGCCAATAAATTATGCTCGCTGTTGGCTACCGCGCTACCCAATACTCGCTCAAGCAACTCAGCTTGTTCAATTAACGCCGATTGGAGCGGCAATACGCTGACACCACCGGGCAAAGCATGCAATCGCGACAGCGACTCAGAAAATTGACCATTCAGCAATACCAATTGACAAGCGCCATCCAGCCGATATGCATCAAGCCAGTCGGCATCGACCTGCTGGCTATCAGTTGGGGCGAATACGGTTTTAGTCAAAGCCGACAAATTGGTATAGCGCCATTCTTCTTCGCGCGTGGTCGGAAAACCAGTCGAGCCAAAAGCTGCTAAAGCCGCGCTTCTAAATTGTTGCAACCACGGCAAATCATGTCCCGGCAAATCCGGCGCTATTACCGGATAGCCCGCCAGGTAAGGGTTGGATAATTGTTCGCTGCTCATCACGCCGCCTGCCCTTCCAACCAGCTATAGCCTTTTTCTTCCAGCTCCAATGCCAGCTCCGGCCCGCCAGACTTGACGATCTTGCCGTCGGCCAACACATGCACCACATCCGGTTTTATGTAATCCAGCAGACGTTGGTAGTGGGTAATCATCAGAAACGACCGGTCGGCATTTCGCAGG
>CAIOHN010000079.1 GCA_903858105.1 uncultured Pseudomonadota bacterium
ACACTTCAGGCACGTTGCGCATGTCATACGCCTATCGGCTTTGACCTGCGACCGTGCCAAGGGCGCCGCCCTTGAACCCAACACCGGGCCGCATTCGCGGCAAGGAAAATTGAATGACCGACCAACCGCGCAGCCTCTCCAAACGCCTCAACTTCCGCATCGACGAAGCCACCTATGCTGCTTTTGAAGCCAAGGTCAGCGCCGCCCACCTTACCCGCTCCGAATTTTTCCGCGATATTGTTTTAAACAATAAAACCCAAGTCATCGCCAGAAAAATAACTACCGACCATACTAAGCAAGCCTTATTTCTCATCAATAAAACCAGTAATAACATCAACCAACTCGCCAAGGCGGCCAACACCGCCCAGCAAACCGGAATAATAACCGACAAACTCTATATCTCCATCCTGGAATCGCTCGACCAACAAAACCAATTACTCCAAGCCTTCCTAGAGCATGTTAATTAGAATCTCCGGCGGCGAATCCGGGATTAAAGACTATTTAGAGGATGGCCAAAAACAAGGCCGCGATTACTCACGCGAAGCATTAGACGAACGCATTATTCTGGATGGCGATTTAAAACTCACCGACGCCATCATTAACAAAATGGATAATGATGGCGACAAATACCTGCACATTACCCTAGCCTTCAAAGAAGACGACATCAGCCGCGATAGCTTGCAAGCCATCACCCAGGACTTCAAGGCCTTTGCCTTCAGCGCCTTTCAGGATGACGAATACAGCTTTTACGCCGAAGCCCACTTGCCTCGCATCAAAAGCTACACCCACGCCAAAACCGGCGAAGTGGTAGAACGCAAACCGCACATCCATATCGTTATCCCTAAATACAACCTGCTGTCTGGCGAAAGCCTTAATCCGTTCGGCCTGGTCGAACGGCAGGTCAAATACCTGGAAGCCATCCAGGAGACCCTCAACAACCGCTACGGCCTCGCCAGTCCCAAGGACAATCGGCGGGTCTTATTTACCGACGACTCGGAAATGCTTAGCCGCTATAAGGGCGATGCCTTCAAAGGTGGCAGCAAAGCCTTTAAAAGCGCACTGCTGACCGCGCTACTGGCACGGCAGATAACTGACTACAACGACTTCAAAACCCTGCTGGCCGAACAAGGCGAGGTCAAAGTCCGCAATGCCGGTAAAGACAACGAATACCTCTGGATAAAGCCCTACACCGGCGGAGACGGCAAAGGCATTAATCTGCGCGATGTTGCCTTCAGCCGCGCGTTTATCGAGCTGCCATCTGTGCAAAAAATGCAGAAATTAGGAACCGAATTGCGCTATGAAACCCCCTCACCACCCCGAGAGAACCCTGCGGCCTACGAGCAAGCCTTACGCGAATGGCACGCGCAACGGGCCCAGGAAATCAAATACGTCTATCTCGGTAAGCGCCGCGATTATGACGCTTACAAACACGCCACGGTCGAAGAAAAAACCCAACTGTTGATCGACCGCAAAAACCGTTTTTATCAAAAACACCTGTCTGAGCCTATTGATGAAGCGTGCTTAACCGACAGTATTAAAGACCCTCTACGCGCAGCCGCTGATCCTCTCGAAACCAAAAATCTTAAACCTACTACTCAGCTTGAGCCGAGCCCAAAAACCAGCGTCACCGGCCAACTACTGCACGACCATAAGGCCGACAACGAGCGAGCGGCTAGCAACCAAGCATTTGCCGTTATCAAGCACACTCTGGAGGCCAAGCGCTTGTTAGCCCGACTTTCGCACTCACATGGCGTTAATCCGGACAAATACCCGATTAGCCAAGGCCAAGACGGCGGCGATAGAATCCAGGCCGGCACCCGGAAACTCAACGTCTCCGATTTTTTAACCAAAGAACTGAATCTGGATTACCGCACGGCTGGCCAGATTTTGCGGGAAGTCTATCAAGCGCAGACCGGCCAGGCGGTAGAGACCAGGCCACGGCAACCAGCCCGTGCCGATTTATGGAACACGTACCAGGCGGAACGGCAAGCCAGCGCCGCGACCCGCAAAGCCGAGCGCCAAGCACTCGCTCAACAGCGTAAAGAAGCCCAAAAAAATCGCCGCCAGGCGATCAAAACCGCCCAGCAACGCCAACTGGACGAGA
>CAIOHN010000080.1 GCA_903858105.1 uncultured Pseudomonadota bacterium
TGCAAGCTGCTGACACCGGATGTGTGGACACTGTGGCCGGGAGTGGCTGCAGCATCGGCTTTTGCGCTTGTGGCAACGGCTTTGTCAGCAACCGGCTCTTTAACAACAGTCACTGGTTTGCTTGCCGCAACGTCTTCCGCAGCAGGCTGTACTGATGGCTCAGGTCGGATATTGCTTGCGACTGATTCTGTGCGAGTCGGCAAAGTTTTGGTTTTTAGATCATCCGGCACGACCAACTCAGGGATTTCGGTCGTAAATTGGTAATCTCTTTCCTTGTCTGGAAATACACTTTTGATGTAGCTACACGCCGCAGCATTAAGCAATACACCGATCAGCGCTAAACGCCCGCATAGGCTTATTTTCATGGTTATACGACGCCGGCTTGGCGCATCGCGGTGCGCACCGCATCGAAACAATCCTCTGTTAACCAGGTCAATGGCAACCTGATGCCTTTACCCATCAAGCCCATTTCAGCCACCGCCCATTTTACCGGGATCGGGTTGGATTGAATAAACAAGCGGTTGTGCAAGCCTGTTAGTCTAGAGTCGATGATTTCGGCGCCAGTTCGGTCGCCGCTCATGGCCGCTTGCAGCATGTCATGTACTAGTTTTGGCGCAACGTTGCCGGTAACCGTAATGCTGCCGTTGCCGCCCAGCAGACAAAACTCGCAACTGGTGGCGTCGTCGCCGGTGTAAATGGCAAAATCGGCGCTGGTCAGATCACGAATTTGTTTAACCCGTTCCAACTTGCCGGTCGCTTCTTTAACCCCAACAATATTCTTGATTTTAGCCAGTCGGCCGACTGTTTCCGGCAACAAATCGCAAGCGGTTCGTCCGGGTACGTTGTAAAGAATTTGCGGAATATCGACCGCTTCGGCGATGGCTTTGTAATGTAAATACAAACCTTCCTGCGTCGGCTTGTTGTAATACGGCGTGACCAACAAACAGGCATCGGCACCGGCTTGTTTGGCTTTTTGAGTAAGACGAATCGCTTCGCGGGTACAGTTAGCGCCCGTACCGGCTATCACCGGGATTCTGCCAGCCACGCAATCGACGATAAATTTAATGACCTGGCAATGCTCTTGCTCATCCAGCGTGGCCGATTCACCGGTCGTACCAACCGCAACTAATGCGTCACTACCCTGCTCTATATGAAATTCCACCAGCTTTTTCAGACTGACTTCATCCACCGCACCGTCTTCCATCATCGGGGTTACCAGCGCAACGATACTACCTTGAATCATGCAAATCTCTCGTTCGGGGAATACAAAATTTAGTCATTATATCAAGCTGGGGCTGAAAACTCAGCCTGTTATATTTTACTGGCTGCTAGAAATCTATCGAGGGCATTGGCGAAATTTTGCACGTCTTTAGCCGCCATGGCTGCCGCGCCACCGGAGGCCAGGCCGTTATCCCGCAAACTTTCCATAAAATCACGCATCGCCAGCTTTTCGCCAATATTGGCCGGACTGTAACTCTCGCCGCGCGGACTGAGCACCACGCCTTGCCGAGCTATCAGTTTGGCTGCCAAAGGAATATCGCCGGTTATGATCAAATCACCCGCCTGTATATGCTCGACAATATAATCGTCGGCCACATCAAAGCCACCGCTGACTCTGATCGAGTTAATGTAACGGGAAGGCGGGACGGCAATGGCTTGATTGGCGACCAGCAGTAACTCCAGCTGCTTTTTTTGCGCAACCCGAAACAGCACGGTTTTGATTAAATTGGGACAGGCGTCGGCATCGACCCAAATCTTCATGGCCCTTAATCAACCGTCTTAACGCCGGGTTTTACCCGAATATACCAACCGTAATACAAAGCATACGCCACCAAAAACACCAAATACCCCGACCATAAAATATCCGAAGCAAAATGCCCACCCGATGTCATGCGGGTAAATCCCAAGGTCCAGGCGATGATCAGCGTTAATAAAAAGTAAACCAGCTTGTGATTTTGCGACAGAAAATACAACACAAAAAACACATAGCCCACCGAACAATGACCGCAGACAAAGGATTTGTCCGGGGTATGACCAAATTTAGCCGGCGGCACATAGGTGTGTTCGCCGCCAAATTGACTGACATGCAGCGGCCTTGGTCGCCCCCAATGGTCTTTAACGATCAGGTTTACCACCAAGCCGGGACCAATCAGGATCACCAACAATATGTATAGCGCCTTGCGACGAAATCGCTGACTGTGAACATGAAAATGACTGGCGATATACACCGCCAGCGCAATGGTGCCGGATAGTACGGTGAATGGAAATGCGTAATCATAAAGCAGTTTTAGCGGCCACCAATGTTGCAGTGGCCAAGGATCGCCAGCGTTTTCCGGATGAAAAAATGTGCTGGCCAGATACAAATCAAGATCAGTTGACCAAAACAGCAGCGTCGTCGCCAACGCCAACAGCAATACAGTCACGAACTCAAATTTGGCGCGCTTAACTGTCCGATGGGACATAGGTTTCCTTATCAATAGTTTTTGGGATAGGCGTGGGCCAAAATTTTAGATTTTCACCAAAATACAGGTAATAAAAGCGGTTTGACTTGCTGGGATTAGGAATTTGCACTAAAAAGCGAAAGCTTTCAAAGGCCGCTTTCAGCTCGGCCGGCAAATTTTCCTCCGTCTCTTCAGCCAATACAAAACCGTTTTTGCCGAGAAACTGTTGCGGGCCCGGCCAAACTTCGTACTGCGATTGTACCAAGCCACTGGTTTCGTAGCGGTAAACCTTGGGGTGATCCGGCAAATAAAACGCCATTTCACTGGCTAAATAACGATGCCCCATCGCCACCACAAACGTGTCTTCCAGGTTTGGCTGACTAATTAAGCGTTCAAAATGCACATTAATCGCCAACTCCTGCCAGCTTTTAAAGCGCTTGGTCGGATCAAACGCGGTATTTTGCAAATTTAGTAGCTGCAGCACCACCGGCAAGACATAAGTAATGCCGACCATAAAATAACCCAGCAGCAAACCGTATTTTATAGATTTTTTCCAGGCACCGGCCTGCCACTTTCCCGCTAATAGAATCAGCCCGGTAAAATAAAACGGCATCGGCCAATTACCCTGGGCTTTTTGCAACAAACTCAACAGCAACACGCCTAACAATACAGCCGGTCCCATCAGCCATAAAAACCGTTGTTCTGCAGATAACTGTCTAAAACCCAGCGCAGACTGGACGCTGCTGATTAATACCAGTACACACATCACCGGCGAAACCAGCAAGACTTGATACAACAAAAAGTCCCTGGCCCATTGTAAATGTTTAATCACATCGACCGGATCGTGATTGCCAAAATGGCTTTTACTATGCCCGAACATTACCCAATCATGCTGTTGATTCCACCACAGGATAGGCACAGCCGCGATGGCAATCGGCAACAGATAAAACCCAAATTGCGATTTTAATAAATACCGCCGTTGGCCGTCTGCCAGTAAAAATATCAGCAACATTAAAGGGATAATCAGCGCAGATTGCTTACTCAACAAAGCCGCCGCATTTGCCAGCCCGGCCCACAGCCAGGCGCGCGGACGATTATCAAACACAGCGCGCCGCAAATAATAAACACTCATCATCCAGAAGCAATACAGCGGCGGATCGATGGTCATCAGGAAATTGGCCAGCGCATTAATCGGTGTCGCCAATACGATCAACAGCGCTAGCGCAGCTGCGCGCGCACCATAAAACGCCCGCGCGGTGGCATGAAAATAGCCCAGAAATAAAGTGCCCAGTAGCAAAGCGGGTAGCCGCACCGTGAAAGTATGATCGCCCAACAGCCAGGTAAAGCTGCCAATAATCCAGGCCACCATTGGCGGCTTGCTGAAATAACACCAATCCGGCTGCCGCGACCAATCCCAGTAATAGGCTTCGTCACCGATTAAATCAAAACCGTTGATGGCCAAAAAGCTGCCGCGCAACACCATGACCGCCAATAACAGTAGCGGCAGACGCGCATCGATCCAGCTTAACAATTTCTCAGACATAGGCGTTTTACTCCCACTTTTCCAGATAATGCAGCAGCAATTGCA
>CAIOHN010000081.1 GCA_903858105.1 uncultured Pseudomonadota bacterium
CCAAGGCGACCTTGGCTTTTTGTGCCCCAGTAAATATCTTCCGTTTGCTTTCGCTCATGTCCTACCTATTATTTTCCGTCAGGGCATAGCTTAAACTACTGTCTGGTTTTCGGGGTCCACTTTAGGGAGAGGGCTAGGATGAGCGGATTAAAATCCGCTCATCCCCGCTTCGTCTCGATGTGCGATGAAGGCTAAAAAACAGCTTTTTTAGAACAAGCCGCTGATCACCCCATCGTCGCTGATGTCTATCCGCTCAGCCGCTGGTGCTTTTGGTAGGCCGGGCATGGTCATCATGTCACCGGCTATAGCTACGATAAAGCCAGCACCGTTAGCTAACCGCACTTCGTTGATTTCAACAGTGTGATCGGATGGCGCACCTTTGGCGTTGGGGTTAGTGGAAAACGACATCTGGGTTTTGGCCATACAAATCGGGAAATGCCCATAGTTGGCTTGCAGCGCTTTAATTTCAGCCATGATCTTGGGGCTGGCGCTGATTTTTGCCGCACCGTACAGTTTGGTGGCGATGGCTTCTATTTTGTTCCACAACGGCAGTTCCGCGTCGTAGACATAACTAAAGCCAGGTTCGCGGTTATCGACAATTTCCAATATTGCTTGCGCTAAGGTTTCTGCGCCCGCACCGCCATGCGCCCAATGTTTGGCGACCACGCATTTTGCGCCCAATGCGGCGCATTTTTGCTGTAACAGCGCAATTTCGGCGTCGGTATCGAAGGTAAAATGATTGATGCTGACCACGCAAGGTAAGCCATAATGATCGGTAATATTGCTTAGATGGCGCTCCAGATTGGCAAAGCCTTTTTCCAATGCCGCCAGGTTTTCTTGATTTAACTCATCTTTAGCGATGCCGCCGTGGAATTTCAAAGCCCGCACGGTAGCGACCAGTACTACCGCCGACGGTTTTAAACCGGACATGCGGCATTTAATGTCTATGAATTTTTCGGCACCCAAATCAGCGCCAAATCCGGCCTCAGTGACCGCATAATCCGCAAGCTTTAACGCGGTTTTGGTAGCGGTAACCGTATTGCAGCCGTGGGCGATATTAGCGAAAGGGCCGCCGTGGATAATCGCCAGATTATTTTCCAGGGTTTGCACCAGATTGGGTTTAATCGCATCTTTTAAGATGGCAGCCATCGCACCGTGGGCTTTCAAGTCGCTGGCGTAAACTGGCGTGACTTTATCGGATTTATAGCCAATCACGATGCGTCCCAGACGCGCTTTTAAGTCGGCGCGGCTAGTAGCCAGGCACAGAATCGCCATTACTTCCGACGCCACCACAATGTCAAAACCGTCTTCGCGCAAATAGCCGTTGGCCGGGCCGCCCTGACCGATGGTGATTTTGCGTAGCGCCCGGTCGTTCATGTCAATCACGCGCTTCCATTGGATGCGGCGCGGATCGATGTCCAGCGCATTGCCGTGATTGATGTGGTTATCGATCAATGCCGACAACAAGTTGTGTGCTACACCAATGGCGTGAAAATCGCCGGTAAAGTGCAGATTAATATCTTCCATCGGCACCACTTGCGCATAACCGCCACCCGCAGCGCCACCTTTAACCCCAAAGCACGGGCCGAGTGACGGTTCGCGTAGGCAGATAATGGTTTTTTTGCCGATTCTGTTTAGTGCATCACCCAGACCCACTGTGGTAGTGGTTTTACCTTCGCCAGCTGGCGTAGGGCTGATTGCAG
>CAIOHN010000082.1 GCA_903858105.1 uncultured Pseudomonadota bacterium
ATCGTCCGCACCAATAAACGTCTGGAACGGGCCTTGAATCGCGTGGTGTTGTTAAAGGAAGAAATCGCCGAATATTACGGTCAATTCCGCATCACCAGCGACCTGCTGGAATTGCGCAACCTGGTCATCGTCGCCGAATTAATCATCCGTTGCGCGCAACTGCGTAAAGAAAGCCGCGGTTTGCATTACACCAAGGATTATCCAGATCTGGATAACAGCCAGCCACCGCAAAATACTGTGCTCACGCCGACAAAGCGCCAGCTTAAACAGGTCTGATTGATGGCTTAAGCCATGTTTTGGCGGTTTTTTTGTACGCCGCCAAAACTATAACAGCTACGGTCAATTTTGCCCTCTGTTGGCAAAACAGCAGCTAATCGATTCAACGCCCCTCCCTTTCCCCCTCCAAGCAAACAAACATTAAAGTTTGATGAAAATCACAGTTTTTTTGAACCTTTGTTAACTCATAGGGAATAAACGCTCCGTGTAGAGAATTTTAGCGCGTCGCTAAAACCAGACAGGGCCAGCGTTTAGGATTATTAGAATTGCTGCCGCCCTAACATTGAACGTTGATAAAAGGGAACCGGGCCAATGACATTTCAAAACGAGCCAAAAAGAATCATCGTGTATTCCCACGACACCTTCGGACTCGGCAATATTCGTCGGATGCTGGCGATTGCCAAATCCTTGGTCGATGCAGACCCCAATGTGTCGGTACTGATTCTATCCGGATCGCCCATGCTGCATGCCTTCCGTATTCCTGACCGGATTGATTACATCAAATTACCTTGTTTATCACGCACCACAAAAGGCGAATATACAGTTAAATTTCTGGATATGGGTTATTCCCAGTTGCTGAAACTACGCAGCAATATCATCCTTAGCGCGGTGCTAGACTTTGATCCTGATCTGATTCTTGTCGATAAGAAGCCTTATGGCGTTAGCGACGAACTGGGTGCAGCGCTGAATATGATGCAACGGCGTGGCCACCGGGCCAAACTGGTTTTGCTGCTACGCGACATTCTCGACAGCCCCGAAAGTACGATTTCGGTCTGGAAGAAAAACGGTTACCACGATGCCATCCAGTCGCATTACGACAAAGTCCTGGTGGTCGGTTCGCCTGACGTTTACGACATGCGCAAGGAATACGAGTTTCCAGAATCCAGCCACGACAAGGTAAGCTTTTGCGGCTATATCGCGCGCGAACGCAGCAGCAAACGCGTCGGCGAAATTCGCCAACAAATCGGCTGTAGCGAAGAGAAGCTGGTGCTGGTGACAGCCGGCGGCGGCGAGGACGGCTATCAATTATTACGCTGCTACCTGGATGGCTTAAACCGTCAGGATCTGGGCGACAACACCAAAACCCTGATGATCTGCGGCCCGGAATTATCAGAATCCCGGCGTCTGCAAATCGAAGCCTTGGCCAAAGAGTGTCGCAATGTCGTAGTACAGGAATTCAACAGCGACATGATGGCCTGCATAGAAGCTGCCGACTTGGTAGTCAGCATGGGGGGCTACAACACCACCTGCGAATTACTGACCTTGCGCAAACGCGCCATCATCGTGCCGCGCGTCAAACCGGCTCAGGAACAATGGATCCGCGCGGAACGCCTGGCACAGCAAGGACTGGTGCGCGCCATCCATCCCAACAACCTGACACCCAAAACCTTAATGGACACGGTGCAGGAAGAATTGAGTCGCACCAATGTCCACCATAGCCGTCTTTACCAAGTCGATATGGGGGGCTTGTCGCGCATCGGCGAATTTATCAGCGATTTGCTGTATGACTGCCCACTCTTGATAACTGCTAGAGAAAGACTGGCAAATCTCAGTGCCTCAGCGGACTAAATCAAGCGTAAACCCAAGCGCAATCTGGAATTAAAAATGCAAAAAACATCTGATCAGGCAACGATTGCCTACATTTTAAAGGGCTACCCGCGCACTTCGGAAACTTTTATTAGCAACGAAATACACATTTTAGAAAGTTTAGGCTTAAAGCTGTGCGTGTATTCGATCAAGCAATTGCAAGGTCAACAACACCATGCCGTGGTTGACCAGATCCGGGCCCAGGTCAACTATCTGCCGCAGGCTAGCGACTTGACCGGACAAAGTTTTGCCCATTGGTTGTGGGTAAACCTGCCCAAATTCGCGCCCAGCCATGGTCGCCTGTTGTTAAAGCGGCCTTTTTCCTATCTGGCAGCTTTGGGCGAATGTCTGCTTATGTCCGTCAAATATCGTGCACAGCTACTCGATTGGCCGCGTACCGTGTTTATTAAAGAGTTTCTGCAAGCCGGGCATATCGCAGAGTCGGTGTTGCAACAAGTGCAGATACGCCACCTGCATGCGCATTTTTGTCACGGTGCCACCACTATTGCGATGTTCGCCAGTCGGATCAGCGGACTGCCGTTCAGCTTTACCGCGCATGCCAAAGACATTTATTTGCCTGAGCTTAATCCCGGCGACCTGTTGCAAATCAAGTTGCGCCGCGCCGCATTTGCAGTCACCTGCACCGGCGCCAACCAGCAACATCTGGATGCGCGCAAGGCCAGCGATACCCATGTGCATCGTATTTACCACGGTCTGGATACGGCCTTGTTTAACCCTGAGCCGCGTCAAGAGCCAGCGGACGGCGCTATCCCGACCATTCTATCGGTTGGCCGATTAGTCGAGAAAAAAGGCTTTGACTACCTGGTACGAGCTTGTGCGCTGTTGCGGGATCGCGGAGTGCAATTTCATTGCAACATCGTTGGCGGTGCCGACAAGTATGCCGAAACCATCGAACGCCTGATCGTTGAATTGCAGTTGCAAGACCATGTCAGCTTGCCGGGCGCCGTCACTCAGGAACAATTACGCGGCATTTATCAACAAGGCAGCGTATTTGCCTTGCCTTGCCTGGTTGTCGATAACGGCGACCGCGACGGTATTCCCAATGTACTGGTTGAAGCCATGGCCATGGAAATGCCGGTTATATCGACTGACATTTCCGGCATCCCGGAACTGATTC
>CAIOHN010000083.1 GCA_903858105.1 uncultured Pseudomonadota bacterium
AGCCTGCTCACCGGCAATTTCAGCCATGGCTTGATTAATCCAGGTTTCGGCTTCGAGATTAATATCCTTGGATTTTTTATCGATACTGCTAATTGCAGGGCCAATTTTTACTTTAATTACCCCCGGATATTTCAAAAAACTGTTGCGAGGCCAAAACTCACCTGCATTATGCGCCAGGGGAATCACAGGAAAGCCCGATTTTTGTGCCAGCATTGAACCGCCCGCGTTAAATTTTTTATGCGCCCCAGGTGCGACCCTCGTGCCCTCAGGGAACACTACGACAAATAAGCCTTCCTGCAAGCGCTCAATACCTTGCTCGATCAGCATTTTCAAGGCTTCTTTCTGATTTTGCCGATCAATCGCAATCGGTTTTAGGGTTGCCAGTGCCCAGCCGCCAAACGGGATTTGTAACAGCGACTTTTTCAGCACCGCCGTTTGCGGCGAAATAAACTGGCGTAATGCCACCGTTTCCCAAGCCGACTGGTGTTTGCTAAGCACCACGGCAGCACCGTGTTTCGGAATATTTTCCAGTCCTTCCACCTCGTAGCTCAAGCCGCAACACAGCTTTAACATGAATAACAGGCAATTTATCCAGATATCGCCGATTTTATAGCGAATGGAAAACGGCAGTAAAAAAGCGCCCAACACTGTTACGCCGACTATTAGCGTGGAAAACACGATATAGATAAATAGCAGTGTCGAGCCCAGATAGACTCTAAAATCAGCTTTTCGAGACGATGTATGTGGCTGCGTCATAAAGATTGTCGAAAATAGGAATGTTAAGGTGTGGATGATCGCTAAGGGTTTTTTGGCCTTTACCGGTTTTGACCAGTAATGGAATGGCGCCGGCTGCTTCCGTGGCCTGAATGTCGCGGAAGGAATCGCCTACGGAATAAGTCAGACTCAAGTTCGCTTGCGTTTCGGCAGCAAAGCGCTGGAACAGCCCGTGTTTAGGCTTGCGACAATCGCAAACGTCGCTTGGGCCATGCGGACAAAAATAAATCGCTGCAATGTTTCCGCCTGCTTCACTGACCATTTGCCGCATCTTGGCATGAATCGCTGCCAACGTTGCCAGATCGAACAAACCTCTGGCAATGCCGGATTGATTACTGATCACCACCACCTGGTAGTCGTGTTGATTCAGTAAGGCGATGGCTTCCAGGCTGCCCGGAATTGGCAGCCATTCCTGCGGCGACTTAATGAACGCATCGGAGTCTATGTTAATCGTGCCATCGCGATCCAGGATGACGTAGCGCTGTGTCACGATTGCAATTTGGAAATATCGGCGATTCTCAAGAACTGATTGGACAGCATTGCCAACAGCGCCAGTCGGCTATTGCGTAAGGCTACATCGTCGGTATTGACCATTACATTGTCAAAAAACGCATCGACGCTATCACGCAGTTGGGCCAAGCGAGTCAGCGCCATCGGATAATTTTGTTCTGCCAGTAGCGGCAATATTTCGGCATTGGAAGCCTCGGCAGCAGCCAGCAGATTTTTTTCGGCGGCTTCAACCAATGTACCGATAGTATCGGGGATGGCGTGCTCCGATTTTTTCAGAATATTAATGATGCGCTTGTTGGCAGCAGCCAGACTTTCCGCTTCCGGTAATTGCCTAAAAGTTTGCACCGCGCGAATCCGTAACATGAAATCCAGCGGCTGGCTTGGGCTTACCGCCAGCACTGCTTCAAATTCGTCGTTGCTATAGCCTTGATCCAGGCAATAACCTTTTAAGCGATCAAAAATAAAATCGATGACTCTTTGGCGGGTTTCGGCATTGTTAAAGCTGTGGCTGAATTGTGCCAGCGCCTCATCCAGTAGTTCCAGCAAATCCAGGGCGATGCCGTTTTCGATCAAAATCCGCAAAATCCCCAGCGTGGCGCGGCGTAATGCGTATGGATCTCTATCGCCAGTTGGGATCAGTCCGGCACTAAAAATGCCGGTCAAAGTATCGATCTTTTCTGCCAAAGCCAGAATTTGACCAATTTTGCCGCTAGGCGTGGCACCGCCGCTTTGTTTTGGAAAATATTGTTCTTCCAGCGCCAGCGCCACATCGCTATGCTCGCCGTCAGCCAGTGCATAATAGCGGCCCATGGTGCCTTGCAGGTTGGCAAATTCGCCGACCATATTGGTCATTAAATCGGTTTTCGCCAGCAATGCCGCACGTTTGGCTTGTTCGCTGTTGGCTTGCAACTTATTGGCTATCAAGGCCGCCAAGTTGCTGACGCGCTGGGTTTTTTCCAGCAAAGTGCCTAAATCTTTTTGGAAAACAATAGTGGCAAGGCTGTCAACGCGATCTGCCAAAGATTGTTTTCTATCCTGTTTCCAGAAAAACTCGGCATCGGCCAGACGTGGCAAAACCACCCGCTCGTTACCATGCTGAATTGAAGCCGGGTTGGAGCTTTCGATGTTGGCGAAGGTAATAAAATGCGGCAACAAACCGCCTTGGGCATTTTTAACCGGAAAGTATTTTTGATTGGCTTGCATGGTCGTGATCAACACTTCCTGCGGTAACTCCAAAAAGCGGGCGTCAAAATTACCCACTACCGGCACCGGCCACTCGTTGAGTGCCGCTACTTCTTCCAGCAAATCTTCTTCGATATGCGCGCTGCCGCCGACCTTGGCTGCGGCTTGATTGGCTGCATCGCGAATCCGCGTCATACGTTCTGCAAAATCAGCAATGACTTTTCCTTGCTGCAGCAAGGTTTCGACATAATCGTGCGGCGAGGTAATGTTCAGATTATTGGGCGCGTGGAAGCGATGGCCGCGGCTGATACGACCGCTGCTTACACCCAGAATCTCGGTTTCAATGATCTGCTCACCTAATAGCAACACTGCCCAATGCACGGGTCTGGCGAATTCGCTATCAAAATTGCCCCAGCGCATACGCTTGGCAATCGGTAAATTGCCCAGGCTTTTACGAATGATGTCTGGCAGCAATTCGGTGGTTGGCCGACCTTTAACGGCTTGTTTGAATATCAGCCAGGCGCCTTTGTCGGTTTCCAGTTTTTCCAATTGCTCAAAGCTGGCGCCGCAACTGGCGGCAAAACCCAGGGCGGCTTTGCTGGGTGCGCCGTCGGGGCCGTAGGCTGCTTGAATCGCCGGGCCACGTTTTTCGACGGTTTTATCGGCTTGAAAAGTTTCCAGATCGTCGATAAGCACAGCCAATCGACGCGGCGTAGCGTAAGCTCTGGCTTGATTGTAAGCCAGACCGGCGTCTTTCAGGCCGCTGACGATATTGTCCAACAAAGCCTGACTAAGCTTTTTCAGCGATGTCGGCGGCAGTTCTTCGCAGCCCAGTTCAAATAGTAAATGGTTGGTCGCTGTCATGTTACGCTCCCTGTCTGGCGAGAATCGGAAAGCCTAGCGCTTCCCGGCGATTGTAATAGGCTTCGGCGACGGACTTGGCCATGTTGCGGACTCTTAAAATGTAGCGCTGACGCTCGGTCACCGAAATAGCATGTCGCGCATCCAGCAGATTGAAGGAGTGCGAGGCTTTTAACACCATTTCGTAAGCCGGTAAGGGCAGGTTTTTCTCCAGCAGCATCAGGCATTCGCGCTCATAGGTATCAAAGCACTGAAACAGGAAATCGACGTTGGCGTGATCGAAGTTGAACTCCGACATTTCCACTTCGTTTTGATGGAACACGTCGCCGTAGGTCACTACACCTTGCGGGCCGCGGGTCCAGACCAGATCGTAAACGCTTTCCACGCCTTGCAAATACATGGCGATGCGTTCCAGACCGTAAGTGATTTCGCCAGTAACCGGGCGACATTCCAGGCCGCCGACTTGTTGAAAATAGGTAAACTGTGTCACTTCCATGCCGTTCAGCCAGACTTCCCAACCCAAGCCCCAGGCACCCAGGGTGGGTGATTCCCAGTTGTCTTCGACAAAACGAATGTCATGCTCCAGCAAATCCAAACCCAGATGCCGCAAGGAACCCAGATACAATTCCTGAATCTCGGCGGGCGACGGTTTCATCACTACCTGAAATTGATAATAATGCTGCAAGCGGTTGGGGTTTTCGCCGTAACGACCGTCGGTCGGACGCCGAGAAGGCTGCACATACGCGGAGTTCCAAGGCTCCGGGCCGATGGCGCGCAAAAATGTCGCCGGGTGAAATGTGCCAGCCCCGACTTCTTGATCCAAAGGTTGCAACAATACACAGCCTTGATTCGACCAGTATTCCTGCAAGGTCAGAATCAGGCCCTGAAAAGTAGAGACATCGTTTTTGCTAATCGACACGTCGGGAGCCACTTGATTGGTAAAAAATGCGACTATTGTACCTGAAAAGTCCAAGCCAAACAGGCTGCCGAGGCCTTTAAAACTGTGGATAGTCAGCTGTTATCAGTTAAGATTTGGCTTGCGCTATTGCCCTGGAATTTTGAGATGCCAATGGAAATAAATCTAGCTAGCGAGGCGGATATACCTGCCCTTTGTCGCTTATTAAGCCAATTGTTCAGTCAGGAAGCAGAGTTTAAGGCGGATTATGTTACGCAAAGTCGCGGCTTGGCTCGCATCATCGCCGATCCGGCTATCGGTCATATTCTGGTCGCGCGACAGGATGATAGTATTTTGGCTATGGTCAGTTTGCTGTATACGGCCTCGACGGCGTTGGGCGAGCGCGTGGCCTGGCTGGAGGACATGGTGGTATCGAGTGACATCCGCGCCAACGGGGTAGGCACTGCATTGCTGCAAGCGGCACTGGAATTTGGCCAACATAACGGTTGTCGGCGCATCACTCTATTAACCGATGCTGACAATTTGGCAGCACAGCGGTTTTATGAACGGCAAGGGTTTAAGATGTCCAAGATGCTGCCGATGCGGCTGGTTTTTTGAATTAGCCCCGCCCCGCGCTGATGCCGGTGCAATAAATTGAATCCAAGGAGAAACTCACATGAGCGATCTAGTGTTTTACACAAATCCCCAATCGCGCGGCCGTATTGTCCATTGGTTGCTTGAAGAACTTGGCTTGCCTTACGAAACGGTTTGGCTAACCTATGGGCCGGAGATGAAAAGCCCGGAATATCTATCTGTTAATCCAATGGGCAAGGTGCCAGCCGTAAAACACGGTAAGGCTTTGGTGACGGAAACAGCCGCGATCTGTGCTTACCTGGCAGATCGGTTTCCAGAGAAAAATCTGCTTCCACCGGCAAATCATCCTGCGCGCGCGGCGTATTTTCGATGGATGTTTTTCGCCGCCGGTCCTTTGGAAATGGCGGTTACCGCCAAGACGCTGGATTGGCAGGTGCCGGAGGGCAGAAATGGTTTTGTCGGTTTTGGCAGCTATAGCCAAACGATTGATGCGCTTGAGATGGCGCTAACGCCTGGGCCTTATATTTGCGGCGATCAATTTACCGCTGCCGATGTCTATGTGGGTTCGCAGTTGAATTGGGGCATGTTGTTTGGCACTATTGAAAAACGTCCGCTGTTTGAAAGCTATGTCGAGCGGCTCAACTCACGTCCGGCCGCGCAGCGAGCAATTTTGCTCAATGACGAGTATCTAGCGCAAATCAATGCAGCCGCCTCTTGATCTGACCGGCAAGCTGGCAAATTTCTCATCGGAGCATCGCGTGTTTTACCTGCAAGCTATCAAATCTGCCTTGATCGGGTTTTTCCTGATCTTAATGTGCAGTTCAACCCAAGCAGCGCCGATTTCGCCGCTATATCGCCCCGCACCGGCACTTACCGGCCAGGATTTGGCGATTATCGTCAACGATGCCGATCCATTGAGCCGACAGATTGCCGATTACTATAGTCAACGGCGGCAAATTCCGGCTGAGCAGATTATTCACATCCGCTTTTCTCCCAATCAGGCGGTGTTGTCAAAACGCGAGTTTGAACAACTTAAACAGCAGGTAGATCAAAGCACTCCAGCGCATGTGCAGGCGTATGCCCTAACCTGGCTGCAACCGTTTCGGGTGGAGTGCATGTCAATCACCACGGCGTTTGCCGCAGGTTATAACGAGTCGTTTTGTGCCAAGGGCTGTCAGCAAACCCATAAAAGTCCTTATTTTGCTTCGGAAACCGACAAGCCTTTCAAGACCCACAACTGGCGGCCTACCATGGCTTTGGGTGGCAAAACGTTTGCGGATGTCAAAAAGTTGATCGATACCGGCGTGGCTGCGGATTTTTCGCATCCGCAGGGTTCGGCGTATCTGCTAAAAACCTCCGACAAGGCCCGTAGTTCCAGGGCAGTGTTGTTTCAGAGAGTCGCTGAATCGCTGCAAACTTTCTGGCCGGTCAGCTATCTGGAGCAAGACTATATAGCCGGTCGCCAGGACGTGATGTTTTATTTTACCGGCCTGACGCGGGTGCCACATCTCACTGAAAATCACTATTTACCCGGCGCTATCGCCGATCATTTGACCTCATCGGGCGGCGTCATGTCGGGCAGCGATCAGATGAATATTATGGAATGGCTGCAGGCCGGCGCGACGGCCAGTTATGGTGCGGTGGTTGAGCCTTGTAATTTCCCGGCTAAATTCCCTAATCCGGGCGTGTTAATGTATTTTTATTTACGCGGCAGCAGTTTGATAGAAGCTTATTGGAAAAGCGTGGAGCAGCCAGGCCAGGGTATTTTTGTCGGCGAACCGCTGGCTAAACCGTTTGCTTATCGACCGACTCAATCGCAAACGCAGTAGTTTTGATGACAATGCGTTTAAATTAAACGGTAGGGTTGAATTTATTCGACCCGAAAACCTGGATCAAACAAATCCATTTGCCGATATTTACCCAAGCCGATTTGACTATTTTCCAGGCCGGACAGCGTTACGCCCAGCAGCCTGACTTTTGTGCTGCCGACGCCTGTATTTTTAAGTAAATCAGTCAGTAATAGTCTAGTAGTCGGACTATCGCCAATCGGTTCCGCCAAGGTGCGGCCACGGGTGATTTGGACGAAATTTTGGTATTTGATTTTGATGGTCAAGGTATAAGCCGTCATTTGCTTTTCGGCTAACTTGATCAGGGCTTTTGCCAATAAATCCTGCAAGTGCTGAAGTATGCTGGGCAGATCGGCAATATCGTTATCAAAGGTAGTTTCTATGCCCACCGATTTGCGGGCTCTATCGGCATTGACCGGGCGCGGGTCTATGCCTCTGGCAATATTGTAATAATGCTGGGCGGCTTTGCCGAAGTGTTGTTGTAGTTCCTCCAGCGACAAGCGTTTTAAATCTGTGCCGCTAACTACCCCCAAATCGCGCATTTTTTGTTCGGTAGCGCGGCCAATGCCGTGAAATTTACCGATAGCCAGATTTTCCGCAAAGCCAGGGCCTTGTTCCGGGGTAATCAAATATAAACCGTCAGGTTTGCCAAAATCCGAAGCAATTTTTGCCAGAAATTTGTTGTAAGAAATACCAGCGGAGGCGATCAAGTGGGTTTGCCTGAATATTTCCTGTTTGATTTGCTTTGCCAGCAAGGTGGCGGAGCCTTGGTAAAGCTGGCAATCGCTCACATCCAGATAGGCTTCATCCAGCGACAAGGGCTCGACGCAGTCGCAATAGCGGGCAAAAATTTTGCGGATAATCTCAGAGGCTTCTTTGTAAGCATCGAAGCGCGGTTTAACGAATATGGCTTGTGGGCAAAGCCGGTAAGCATGCGCGGAAGGCATGGCTGAATGTATGCCAAATTGTCGGGCTTCGTAACTGCACGTAGCGACTACGCCACGCGAGTCGGGCTTGCCGCCGACGATGACGGGTTTATTGCGATACTGCGGAAAGTCGCGCTGTTCGACTGCCGCATAAAATGCATCCATATCGATGTGGATGATTTTGCGCGGCGTGGCCTGCATAGGCGATTACTGCTTTTCGATCAACTCGATGTTAATGGTTTCGTTCCATTCGGAGAACGGAAATGGCAGTTTTTCGGTATTAAAGGTTAAAAACAGCAGAATGTGATAATGA
>CAIOHN010000084.1 GCA_903858105.1 uncultured Pseudomonadota bacterium
ACCCGCGCCAATGACGACGACGTCGTAAACTTCTTTTTTGGATTCGCTGTTAACGCCGCGCATTGAGTGTGTATTTGTATAGTGGGCTAGCTTAGGAACAAAAATTCTGGTGGTAACTAGTGGCTGTCTCCAGACAGTCCGTAAAAACAGGCCAGGCCGTATAGTGTAAATCGGTAATGCGTTATGGTTTTGGCAAATCGTAAGGCGTCAATTGGCGATCACCGTGTTGCGGCGCTTGTTGGTTTTTCATTCGGCGCATTACGCTATCGCTAATGCGCCCCACGCCGGGCTGATTGGATTAGAAAATTCGGTGTCTCAAACCCCTTAGACCAAGCCCGCCACCAACTTCTCCAACTCATCTTTCACTAATTTCCCGGTCTCATTACGCGGAATCACTGCCACAAAATGAATTTTGCGCGGCAGAAACACTTCGTCCACATAGGGCTGTAATCCTTGCCGAATAGCCTGTTTGTCCAGATGGCTAACCACCACAGCGGCCAAGCGGCCTTCGTTGGTACCGCCGGTTTGAATAAAGCAAAAGCCGTCTGCCACGCCGTCTATGTCTTTCAAGCGCCGATTCAACTCGGTTAGTGAGGCGCGCTTGCCACCGATTTTTACCATGTCCTGATGTCGGCCCAGTATAGCAAAACGGCCGTCGTCTTGGCTTTGGACACTGTCTTGCAACGGCACCGGCTCTGGCAAATGTGCGGATGCCAGGCTGGTTTGGCCGTTTTCATCATGAAGCAGACGGCAACCGGGGTATGGTCGCCACAGGTTTTCGTGTAAGGTTTCGCGACTGGCAAACGACAGGGTTTCAGTGCTGCCATAGATTTCGCGCGGGGATTGCCCTAAACTTGCTTTAATTTCACCGGCCAGCTTCTCGGATAAGGTGTCGGTGGCGGAAACGATGGCGGCCAGATTGGCCCAGGGCGCGTCGGCTTTGGTCAAAGAGCGCAAATGGGTGGGCGTGGAGGCCAGTACGGCGGGCCAGGGCGAGGTTTTTATCGCGTGGCGAATGTCTTCAGCGAAGAAGGGGCGGCCATCGTGCAAAACCAGATGCGAAAACAGCGGCCAAAACACCGAGGTTTCCAGACCATACATATGTTGCGGCGGGGTGGTGGAAAGCATCAATAGCTGTTGTTCCCACAATCCCAGGCTGCGCACAGCCATTTCTGCCGATGTTTTGAAGGTGTTCAGATTATGCGGGCAGGGCTTGGGTCTGCCGGTGCTGCCGGAGGTGAAGGCGATAACGGTGGTGCGTTGCCAGTCAAAATCCGGTTGCGCTGCCGGGCTGTCGGATCTGGGCGATTGCGCGGCAAACCATGCCAAACCTGCTTGTTGCGGGTCGCGTTCGCTGGCTATGTAAGCGTCGGGATAGTCGCTAACAATTTCCAGTATGACCGCCATTTGACCGGCGGGCGGCAGTAGGCAGATTTGGCCGCGCGCTGCTGCCGCTAACAGGCAGACGCAAAACAGGTAGCGGTTTTCGCATAAGTTAAACAGGTAGGGGCGATCCGGCATTTTAGCTGCCAGACTATTCACGTCGGCCCATAAATTTCCCCGGCTTACTACCCGGCCTTCGTGGCATGCAAAAGGCCTTGCGCTGTTAGAATCCATTCGTGTCAAGGTAACGGCTGATTGCTGGGTTGGGCATGGTATGGGGCGATGGCTCTAAAACGTTGGGCTGTGCGATATTTTAACCGGATATGAGGCTTGCAAAACAAATGGATGCGGATGTATTGATTATCGGAGCCGGCCCTGCTGGCAGTGTGGCGGCGCAAATGCTGAATAAGCTGGGCTACCGCGTGATTATTTTAGAAAAAGAACAGTTTCCGCGTTTCTCCATCGGCGAAAGTCTGCTGCCGCAGTGCATGGCGTTCCTGGAACAAGCCGATATGTTGCAGGCGGTCACAGATGCCGGTTTTCAGTTTAAAAACGGCGCGGCGTTTTCCCTGGCCGGCAAATTGACGGAATTTGATTTTCGGCAAAAATTCAGCGCCGGTTGGGGCACCACTTTTCAAGTGCAGCGCGCGCATTTTGATCAAGTGCTGGCCGATACGGCTGCAGCGTCCGGCGTAGTCATTCATTATCACCACAGTATTGTAGCAGCCGATTTTGCTACCCCAGGCCATGCGCGCCTGACCAGCGTCGATGCCAATGGCGTACAAAAGCAATGGAGCGCAGCTATGGTGATGGATGCCAGCGGTTTTGGGCGGATACTGCCTCGGTTGCTGGAGTTGGAGACACCTTCGTCGTTGCCGCCGCGCCAGGCACTGTTCACGCATATCGAGGATCGCATTGCTGTTGCCAATTATGACAGGAACAAAATCCTGATCGCCATCCATCCCAAATTTCACGAGATTTGGTATTGGTTAATTCCGTTCAGTAATGGCCGATGCTCGCTGGGCGTGGTGACGCCTCAGGGTTTTCTCGACGACCGCAACGGCAGTCCGCTTGAGGTATTGCGGGAAATGGCGTTTGAAGAACCAAGGCTGGCCGAGCTGTTGCAGTCTGCGGTTTTTGACACCCCGGCTAACACCATAGGCGGCTATTCCGCCAACGTTAAACAGCTGTATGGCCAGGGATTTGTGTTGTTGGGCAATGCGGGCGAGTTCCTCGATCCGGTATTCTCATCAGGTATTACAATCGCCTTAAAGTCTGCCGCCTTGGCTGTGCCGCTGGTAGACAGACAATTACGCGGCCAGTCCGTCAACTGGTCGCTTGAATACGAAACCGCTTTGCGCAGCGGCATAGAAGTATTCCGCGCCTACGTTGAGGCTTGGTACGATGGCCGCTTCCAGAAAATCATCTTTGAAGACCAACAGCTAGCCAGTATAAAAGCCATGATTTGTTCCATCCTCGCTGGCTATGCATGGGATCAAGCCAATCCCATGACGCAACGCTGCGCCAATAAAATAGAGGCCATCGCCGATATATGCCCGGCATTATGATGGCTGCTTGCGGATTAAGGACACGCCTTGTATTTACATGACCTAGGCATCGTCTGCGCGTTGGGCGATAGCAAGGCTGCAGTATTTAAGTCCTGGCTTTGCGCTGATTCTGCTAAACCCGCTGTCGTGTCTTGGCTAGAATCGGAAATTCCGGCTATCGGTGTAGCAACGCCGCTGCCTGGTTTGCCGCACAATCTAAAACGCTACGATTGTCGAAACAACCGCATGCTGCTGGCGGCGCTGGCGCAGATCGAGTTAGGCATTGCTCAGATGATACGGCGTTACGGGCGGCAGAGAATCGGCGTCGTGATCGGTACTAGCACCTCCGGTATCGCCGAAGGCGAAGCCGCGTTGGCGGTGTTGCGGGCAACGGGCAGCATGCCGGCTGATTATCACTACAAACAGCAAGAATTGGGTGGCGCCGCAGAGTTTCTGGCGACTTACCTGGATATTCAAGGCCCAGCCTATACGGTCTCGACCAGTTGTTCGTCCAGCGCCAACGCCTTGGCGTCAGCCCGGCGTTTGATACGTTTAGGGATTTGCGACGCGGTAGTGGTGGGCGGCGCGGATGCTTTATGCCGAACGACTTTAGAAGGTTTTAGCGCTTTGGGAGCCATCAGTCAAACCGCATGTAATTCTTTTAGCAAAAACCGCGACGGTACTGTTATAGGTGAGGGCGCGGCCTTGTTTCTGATGAGCCGCGAGCCAGCAGACATTGCGCTGCTGGGTGTTGGCAGCAGTTCAGATGCCTATCACATCTCGGCGCCGCGGCCAGACGGCAGTTGCGCTTATATGGCCATGCAAGCAGCCTTGCAGGATGCCGGTCTGCACCCTGAGCAACTGGA
The DNA here is from genome assembly GCA_903858105.1 of uncultured Pseudomonadota bacterium. Classification (GTDB taxonomy): domain Bacteria; phylum Pseudomonadota; class Gammaproteobacteria; order Methylococcales; family Methylomonadaceae; genus Methylomonas. The sequence goes on from CAIOHN010000084.1 coordinate 3,797, forward strand.
TTACATTAATCTGCACGGCACTGCAACCCGACAAAATGATGCGATGGAAAGTCGGGCCGTCAGCCAATTGTTTGGCAGCCAGACAGCGTGTGGTGCCAGCAAGCCTGCTACTGGCCATTGTTTAGGCGCGGCTGGGGCCATAGAAGCTGGCTTGTGCTGGCTTATTTTGTCTGAGTTTAATCCCGAAAAACGCTTGCCGCCGCACCTATGGGATGGGGTGATCGATGCTGATATGCCTGAGCTGGGCTTAGTCCCGCTGGAAACTCAGTCGCCTAAACGACTACAATACTGCCTTAGTAACTCTTTTTCTTTCGGAGGCAATAATGTGTCCTTGCTCATCGGGCAACCCTGACAACTCAGCGGATTTCCCGTACTCCGTCGAAGCGTTGGTGCCCCAGTCTCAGGGCATGGTTTTGCTGGACAGAGTGCTGGAAGTGGGCGAAAGCCATATCGTCGTCGAACTGAGCGTGCGTGAAGACGGCTTGTTTTCAAAACCCGATCAGACGGTGCCAGGCTGGGTAGGTCTGGAGTATATGGCGCAGGCCATTGCCGCGTTTTCCGGCTACAACCGCAAGCTGCTGGGGGAAGCGATTGGCTTGGGATTTTTATTGGGCACCCGGCATTATCAATGCTCCGTGGCTAGCTTCCCTTGCGGTACCTCGCTTAGGGTGCGCGCGGAAAAGATTATCGAGGCGGCTAACGATATGTCGGTTTTTAATTGTGAGATTCACGGCGACAACATCAGCGCCACGGCCAAGCTTAATGTGTTATTGCCTGAGGATTCAAAAAAATTTCTCGCCGGAAAAGGAATATGAGCGAAAAAAATAGCTTAATGACCATCTGCAATCCTAGTCTTGATGGCGTAATTTCCATGTCGATCAATGGAGGTTTGCGTTGAGCCGACGTGTGGTAGTAACCGGCATGGCTGGCTTTTCGCCGATTGGTAACGATTGGGAGACCATTTGTGCCAGCCTGAAGGCACAGCAGTCAGGCATAAAATATATGTCTGAGTGGGACAAATATAATGGTCTGCTGACTCGCTTGGGTGGGCCGGTGGAAAACTTTAACTTGCCCAGCCATTACAACCGTAAAAATACTCGCAGCATGGGTCGGGTGGCGTTGCTGGCGACTCGTGCCACGGAATTGGCCCTGATCGATGCCGGCTTGCTCGGCGATCCGGTCATTAGCGGCGGACGCACCGGTGTGGCTTATGGCTCATCGGTGGGGTCAACAGCAGCCATTGCCGATTTTGGCAGGATGTTGATTAATCAAGACATTGGCAATCTCAATGCCACCACCTATCTTAAAATGATGGGCCACACCACAGTGGTCAATGTGGCGCTGTTTTTTCAGGTGCGCGGCAGAATCATTCCTGCTGTCAGCGCCTGTACCTCCGGCAGTATGGGCATAGGCTATGCCTATGAAGCCATCAAGTTTGGTTTGCAGGATGTGATGCTGGCGGGTGGCGCAGAGGAAATTTGCCCCACTGAAGCGGCGCTGTTTGATGCGTTATACGCAACCAGCACCCGCAACGCCGAGCCCGAACGTACGCCCCGGCCTTTTGATGTTGATCGGGACGGCTTAGTCATAGGCGAAGGCAGTTGCACTTTGGTGTTGGAAGAACTTGAGTTTGCGCAACAGCGCGGAGCGCGAATTTTTGCCGAGGTGGCGGGCTTTGCCAGTAATGCCGATGGTGTGCATGCTACTCAGCCCAATGCCGAGACCATGCAAGTGGTGATGCAACTGGCCTTGCAGGATGCGGGTATCGGACCCGAGCAAATCGCTTACATCAGCGCGCATGGCACCGCGACCGAGCAAGGCGATATCGCCGAAAGCCATGCGACCGAGGCAGTGTTCGGTGCCAACATCCCCATTAGTAGTTTGAAAAGCTACACCGGGCATACCTTGGGGGCTTGCGGGGCTTTGGAGGCCATGGTTGCCATCAGAATGATGCATGAAGGCTGGTTTCATCCCAATCTTAACCTCGATCAGCCTGATCAGCGCTGCGCAGATCTTGATTACATCGTAGGCGATGGCCGCAATATTTCCGCCGACTATGTGGTGAGTAATAATTTTGCCTTTGGCGGCATCAACACGTCTTTGGTTTTACGGCGCTGGGAACCTTGAAGTGTCCGACAGTATGGCCGCTTCGTGACTTCCGCCTCTGTGTCGATAGGTAGTGAGACCGGCTTAAGTTTCTGCCTGGATTATTGGTGTTTATGGCAATCAGCGCCAAGTGACGGGCATAGCGCTTGGCCCGGCGGCGACATTTTGCCCTACCACGCTGGCGGCGCCGATGTAAGTTTTTTGCCGGTGATGCAACGACGCAGGTTGTCGCCCTTGGCCAAGGCTGTCTGCGCAGTAATTTGGCGCTGCCGACATAAATGCGGCGATATGCCGACGGTATTTTTCTCAAACCACGGTGAAACTCAGTATTATTTTGAAATGTTGGAAGGCATGGCAGAGCGCGAGCCGGTCTCTCCGACGCGTTTTAGCTTGTGCGTACACAATGCCATTGCCGGATTAAGCAGCATCTACGCGGAAAGCTTTTTGCCCTATGTGTGTCTGGCCGGTGGCACAGAGGGTATGTTTGGGTCATTTCTTGAAGCCGCCGGCATGCTGTTGGAAACCCGGCAGGTTTTAGTGGTTTGCTACGAACAAGCATTGCCGAAAGTTTATGAACCCTACATGACCACGCCCGACACTACCTGGGCTTTGGCGATGGTTTTAAGTAAATCTACAGGGCAGGGTGGGCAGTTACAACTGCTGCGAGAGCCCGTGGTTGGCTCGGCATCCGCGGAAAACCAGGGCTCAAGCTTCAAACAGTCGATTCTGGATGGACGCTTGAATTGCAGTTGTCGTCTTGAGCGTTCGCTTTGGCGCTGGAGTCTTAATCCCTGACAGGTTTACTTTAAGTCAGCATTTAACTGCTGATGCTGGGATAATTGCACATCTGATACACCTGCGTCTGCTTAAGGACTGCTTCTTGAGCGCATAATCGCATTGGAACTTGGAGATGCCTTGAAGAAAAAATACAATATCGACATTGATACCGATGCAACCGGCATCGTCGTATCGCAACAGGAAACCAAACCCGTATGAAAACCCAAGCAGAAATATTCGCCACATTAAGACAGATTATGTCGGAAATGTTCGAGTTGGCACCCGAGGACATTACGCTGGAAGCAAACTTGCGGCAGGATTTGGATATAGACAGCATCGACGCTGTGGATTTGATGGTCAGGCTGCGGGAAATTACCGGCAAACGCATCAACCCGGAAGATTTTAAAAACGCCCGCACCATACAGGACGTGGTTGATACCGTACACCGGATCAGCGCTGCCTAAGCGTCCATGCTTAAAGATACTCTGCACAAGTGGAAGGCCACGGCGTCATTGACTGACGCTACCGCCGATACCCAGACGGTCACCAGTCGGCAGAGTATGCTGTTAAACGGCATCGTCTGGGGTGCCGCCGCCACTTATCCATTTTTGATTTGGTTTTCGCAAGATTATCTGCAACCACGTTCGTTGTCTTTGCTGTTGGCTGGACTTTTTCTGTTACGTTTCCTGCTGCGCCGACGTCTTGGTAAACCTGCCGGTGAGGCAGAACCTTTACTGATGTTGATTTGCGCCGTTTTTCTGCTGGCGGCGGCATTGGTTAACCAGACCAGTTGGCTGTTGGCTTATCCAGTGTTCGTCAGTCTGTTGTTTTTCTGCGTTTTTGCCACCAGTCTGGTTTATCCGCCCACTGTGGTGGAACGGCTAGCGCGACTCGAAGACCCCGATCTGCCGCCGAAAGGCGTGATATACACCCGCAGGGTGACACAAGTGTGGATAGGCTTTTTTTTGCTTAATGCCGGGCTATCGCTGCTGACCATCTGGTACGGTGATCGCTGGCTATGGAGTCTTTATAACGGTTGTATATCCTATGTGTTGATGGGTTTGTTGATGATGGTAGAAATTACCATCCGTCGCAAAGTTAAGGCTAGTTTTTGAATAATTTAATGTCTACAGGCAGTCAAAGCGTTTTATTCCCGGAACTATTAGCAGAAAATTTGGCTGCCGATCAGGTGAAACTAAGTTTGCGCATCCCCGCAGAGCTGGCTTATTTTAAGGGTCATTTCGATGAAATCGCGGTGGTGCCCGGCGTTGGGCAGATTCAATGGGCGGTGCATTACGCGCAGCAATATCTGGGGCTAAACCGTGAGTTTAGTCATATGGATGTCATTAAATTTAAGGAGCTGTTATTGCCGGGTCAATTGGTGGAATTAAGCTTGCGTTACCTGGCCCAGGCCAGCAAATTGGAGTTTTGTTACCGTTCCGAGTCCTGCGAATATAGTTCCGGTCGAATCTATTTTCGTGATGACCGTGTGTAAGTCTCAGCCAGCTGAGATCAGGTTTTTTTTATGAAGACCGAAAAGGCGGTTCGGCATTGGGCGGCGCTGGAAGAAAACAGTCTGCTGTGGGGCATACGGATATTGGTGTGGGTATATCGGCGCTTTGGTCGCTGGGTGTTTCGGCTGTTCTTGCGGCCAGTGGTTAGCTATTACTTTCTGGCTGGGCGAACTGCGCGTCAGGCATCAATGG
>CAIOHN010000085.1 GCA_903858105.1 uncultured Pseudomonadota bacterium
ATTCATTTTTTGCTTCATGCTTGGTTTGCCTCGCTGTCTTCACCAACGATAATCAGAGTATCTGTGATATATCGATAAGGCGGGATTTCTAGATTGGTTGGGGCGGGTACGCCACGATAGACACGACCGGCCAGATCAAACCAGGAGCCGTGGCATGGGCAAAAGAAACCGCCTTTCCAGTCTGCACCTAAATCATTAGGGGCAATTTCCGGGCGAAACGTGGGCGAGCAGCCCAAATGAGTACACAAACCAACTGCGACAAAAATTTCCGGTTTGATTGAGCGCAACGGGTTTTTGCTGTTTTCCGGTTGCATGGATTCGTTGGAAACCGGATCTGCCAGTTTGCTATCCAGAGTGGCTAGCGTCGCCAGTACTTCCGGCGTTCGATTCAAGACCCAAACTGGCTTACCGCGCCACGCTACCCTGATCAGTTGTCCCGTTTCCATCTTGCTGATGTCAACTTCCACTGGAGCGCCGGCGGCCATGGCTTTAGCACTGGGTTGCATTTGGGAAAGAAAGGGTACGGCCAGATAACCTGCACCCACTGCACCGACCACGGACAGCGCCGAGGTCAGAAACTGGCGTTTGGAATGATCGACGCCTTCGTGGTTCATAAGTAACACTCCTGTTGAGGTGATGTATATCGCGATACACCAATTATTATAATTTTCAGCAAATATACCTTACTGTCTCTGATAATTGAAATTGTAATTGCGACAGTTCCGCTCAGAGGATTCGGGCTTTTGCTGAGGATTGGTTTTATCCGTTTAAAGCCTGCGCCAAGGCAGCCAGAAAGGCTTGATTTTCTTCCGGTTTCCCGATGGTGACCCGCAGGCAATTGTTTAACAGTCCGCCTTGCGGCGAAGTGTTCTTTATCAGCACGCCTTGGGCCTTTAAAGCGGCGAAAACGGCGTCAGCAGCTTTGTCCAAGGTTCTGAATAGAATGAAATTTGCCGAACTTGGGTAGGCTTTGATGCCAGTTGTTGCTTGTAGGGCTTGCATGACCAGCGCGCGTTGCTGGCAAAGTGTTTGGGTTTGCTGCAACAGAAAATCGCCGTCATTCAGGGCAAACTCCACGGTCAGTTGCGTCAAACTATTAATATTGTAAGGCAGGCGGACTTTATTCAGTTGCGCTAAAAGTTCGGGCGGGCCGGCCAAAAAGCCCAGACGCAAGCCGGCCAAGCCCAACTTGGAGACCGTGCGCATCACCAGCAGATTAGGATAATGTCCTAACTGATCGATAAAGCTGGCATCGGCGAATGGCGCGTAAGCTTCGTCGATTACCACCAAGCCAGGGGCAAGCGCCAGAATTTCCTTTAGCGCCTCAGCGTCAAACAGATTGCCGGTCGGGTTGTTAGGGTAAGCCAGAAAAATCAGTGCCGGTTGCGCGGTTTTTATCGCTGTACGCATCGCCGGCATATCCAGCTCAAAAGTTTCTGCTATCAGTGGTACACCTTGGTAGCGTAAGCCTAAGCTTTGGGCGACTTGCTTATACATGACAAAGCCCGGTTCAGGCGCTAGCACCGTGGCATCGGGCGTTAAAGCCATCATTAGAATCTGGATTATTTCGTCTGAACCATTGCCCAGCAGTAAGGCAGATTGCTCTGGAATGCCGTTAGCGCGGCGCAAAGCCTCTGCCAGGGTTTTGGCTTCCGGGTCTGGATAACGGTTAATCGGGCAGGTTTTCAGAAGCTCCAACCAGCGTTGTTGTGCATCGTCCGGCCAGCTATACGGGTTTTCCATGGCGTCCAGTTTGATGAAATTGCTGGCGTCGGCGATATGATAGGCCGACATGGACAAAATTTCGGGGCGGAACAGGGCTTCGAGCGGTTGGGTTGGCATGTTGTCAAACTCTACGGAATTGGAACAAGCGGCTGTCAGGCTCAATAAGAATGGGCGGCGGCCACGTAGGCAAAAAGTCGAGGGATTTTAACAAAGCGGAGGATGACCGCATAATCTTGAAAACCAGCCTCTTGCGTCCCCGTTGACGCGAATCGTGCGCGGCAGTGCGAGCGATATGGCGGCGGGATGATAACACTGCTTGCTTGGGGTGGCAAAGAGGCTTGCAGTGGGCTTGGGGCTTTTGGGTGTGTCTTTAGTGATCACCCGGCATTCCCAATCAGCGCGTGGGAACGAGACCAAAACTTTATTTTGATCCCCTCATCCCAACCTTCTCCCGGCTGGGGAAGGGGCTTTTTCCTTAACTTAACCGCAGTGACGCGACTCGCAGGGAACGAGATAAAAACGGGCTCAGCGAATCGCCGGTCGCGAATTAAATCCTAAACTCCGCCGACCGAGCATGCGCGGTCAAACTCTCCCCGCGGGCCAACACCGAAGCAATCTTGCCTAAATTCTGCGCCCCAACCGCCGAGCAATTAATCAAACTGCTACGTTTTTGAAAGTCGTAAACACCCAGTGGCGATGAGTAACGCGCGGTGCTGGAAGTCGGCAACACATGGTTCGGACCGGCACAATAATCGCCCAGCGCTTCGGCAGTATAACGACCCATGAAAATCGCCCCGGCATTATGGATTTGCGCGCAGAGTGCTTCTGGATCGGCGACGGATAGCTCCAAATGCTCAGGTGCAATGCGATTGGCAACTTGCGCGGCTTCCGATAAATCGGCAACTTTGATGAAAGCACCGCGACCGCTCAGCGAGGCGCGAATGATGTCGGCACGTTCCATTTCCGGCAACAGCTTGTTGATGCTGGCTTCGACTTGCTGGAAAAACTCAGCGTCGTCGCTGATTAAAATGGCTTGCGCATTTTCGTCGTGTTCCGCTTGCGAGAACATGTCCATCGCAATCCAGTCAGGATTGGTTTGGCCGTCGCAGATGATTAAAATTTCTGAAGGGCCGGCGATCATGTCGATACCCACTTGGCCAAAAACCAGTTTCTTGGCGGTGGCGACGTAAATATTACCGGGGCCGACGATTTTATCCACTGCCGGTATCGACGCGGTGCCATAAGCCAAGGCAGCTACAGCTTGGGCGCCGCCGATGGTAAATACTCTGTCCACGCCCGCCACATGCGCTGCGGCCAATACCAATGCATTGGTTTCGCCGCCCGGCGTCGGTACCACCATAATCAATTCGCCAACCCCGGCCACTTTGGCGGGAATGGCGTTCATCAATACCGATGAGGGATAAGCGGCTTTGCCGCCCGGGACATATAATCCGGCTTTATCCAGCGCCGTGACTTTTTGCCCCAGCACGGTGCCATCCAACTCTGTGTATTGCCAGGATTGCAATTTTTGGTGTTCAGCGTAAGCGCGCACCCGATCGGCGGCCGTTTGCAGCGCAATAGCCTGGGTGCTGGGCAAGGTATCCCAAGCCTGTTTCAGTGCGGCAGCATCCAGTTCCAGTTCTGCGGCAGTTTTAAACGCGGTGCGATCAAAACGGTTGGTATAGTCCAGCAACGCACTGTCGCCGCGCTGTCTGACGTCAGCGATGATCTCCAACACCCGTTTATGTATCTCCAAGTCGTCGCTGGCATCCCAAGCCAAACGGGCTTGCAGTTGTTTCTGAAAGTCAGGTGCGGCGCTGTCGAGTTTGAGTATGTTGATCGCAGTCATGGTTTATCTTTGGGCCAAGGTGGTTTCAAACTGATCGATGAGAGCTTGAATGGCTTGGTGTTTCATTTTCATGGCGGCTTTATTTACCACCAGGCGCGAGGTGATGTTGGCGATCAGTTCTCGCGGTTCCAGACCATTAGCTTTTAAGGTGTTGCCGGTGTCGACTAAATCAACGATGCAATCGGCCAGACCCACTAAGGGTGCCAATTCCATCGAGCCATACAGCTTGATGATTTCAGCCTGGATGCCCAGGTCTGCGTAATAGCGCTGCGCGGTTTTGACGTATTTTGTCGCGACTCGCAAGCGACCTTTAACTTCCGGCGCGTTGACCGGGCCAGCCGTCATCAGGCGGCAGCCAGCGATGCCTAAGTCCAGCGGTTCGTAAAGGCTTTCTGCGCCGTGCTCCAGCAGCACGTCTTTGCCGGCAATGCCCAAGTCAGCAGCGCCGTATTCGACGAAAGTTGGTACGTCGGTGGCGCGGATAATCACCAGTTGCACGTCGTCACGGGTGGTTCGCAGAATCAATTTACGGCTTTTGTCCGGGTCGTCGATGGGGCGAATACCGGCTTGTTCCAGGAACGGTAAGGCTTCTTCGTAAATGCGGCCTTTGGATACGGCGATGGTTAGCATGGTTCTACAATACCTTTAATTGGGGACGCGGCGAATGGTAGCGCCCAATTGCGACAGCTTTTCTTCGATGTGATCATAACCCCGATCGATATGATAAATCCGATCCACCAGGGTTTCACCGTCGGCGACCAAAGCGGCCAATACCAGGCTGGCAGAGGCCCGTAAGTCGGTTGCCATCACCGGCGCGGCTTTCAGGCGGTTGATGCCGGAACATATCGCAGTGTTGGATTCCAGTTTGATTTGGGCGCCCATCCGTTGCAATTCCTGCACGTGCATGAAGCGGTTTTCAAATACGGTTTCAGTGATCAAGCCTACGCCCTCGGCGACTGAATTCAGCGCGGTAAACTGCGCCTGCATATCGGTAGGGAAGGCTGGATACGGCGCGGTGCGGACACTAACGGCTTTGGGTTGCTTGCCGTGCATGTCCAACTCGATCCAGTTTTCGCCACAGGTAATCTCGGCACCGGCTTCCTTCAGTTTGACTAATACCGCGTCCAAGGTCGATGGATCGGTGTTTTTCAACCTGACACGACCACGGCTGATAGCGCCGGCTACCAGGTAAGTGCCGGTTTCGATACGGTCGGGCAGAATGTCGTAGTGTAAGTCGGGCACGCCGAGCTTTTCCACACCTTCGACGGTCAGAACGTCAGTGCCGACGCCGGTGATTTTTGCGCCC
>CAIOHN010000086.1 GCA_903858105.1 uncultured Pseudomonadota bacterium
ATTGTTATTAGTTATTAGTCATTTATCTAGCACTTGTCAGGTCGTTATAAATTAACGCCCCACAAGTTTATTCGGTACAGCGTTTAAAGGTTCAATCGTAATGCAAAAAAAATTAAATTTTCTTAGTTTCACATTGCCTGATTTTATACACAATAAGAACTTAGTATTAAAAAGTCAGCATTAAAATTGTATTCATGAATTTTTGGACAAAACCCATTTTCAGGCAATTTTTATGAAACTTTTTTGGTAAAAATCCGGTGAAAATTTACCCAGAAGGATGGTCTGTAACCCGCCATTCTCCTGACTTCCCACCACTTTTTTCCAATAGTCTGACACCATTGATGACCATGCCGCGATCAACCGCCTTGCACATATCGTAAATGGTTAATAAGGCAATTTGAGTGGCCGTCAACGCCTCCATTTCCACCCCGGTTTGGCCAGTAGTTTTAACAGTGGTTTGGCAATACACCCGATTGAATTCAGTTTGCGGTTGCAGATTAATCTCGACGTGACTGATCGGTAATGGATGGCATAGGGGAATCAGCTCGGCAGTTTTTTTGCTGGCCATGATGCCAGCAATGCGGGCAATACCCAGCACATCACCTTTTTTATGAGTGCCGGCCATGATTAAAGCCAAGGTTTGCGGCTGCATTTCGATATAACCTTCGCAAACCGCAAGTCGCTGCGTGGAGGGCTTATCGCCAACATCCACCATATGCGCTTCACCAGCGGCGTTAAAATGAGTGAGCGATGAGTCGGACATGGCATACTGGGCAAGTAAAATAGCCACGCATTGTATTACCGGGTGAATAAAGATGTCGATTAAAGTGCTTTACTTTGCAAGTCTAAAAGATAGCGTCGGTCGCAGTTGCGACGAATTGCAGATTTCAACACCGCTGACGGTGTTACAGGTATGGCAACAAGCCAACCCCGAGCTGCCCACGCCCAGCTCTATGCTGGCTTCGATAAATATGGAATATGTCGATCTGGATGCTGAGGTTAAAGACGGCGATGAGCTGGCGTTTTTCCCGCCTGTTACCGGAGGCTAACATGACTGTCAGACTGCATAGCGACGTTTTCGACCCCTGGCAACAACTTGCTGCCTATCAAGCTCAGACACAGCATCTGGTCGGCAAATACGGTGCCACTGGGGTATTTGTCGGCAGCATGCGCGACTTTAATCAGGGCGATGATGTCTGCAGCATGTATCTGGAGCATTATCCGGGCATGACGGAAAAACAATTGCAACACATCGTCGAACAAGCCGAAAGCCGCTGGCAGTTGCTGGACACACTGGTATTGCATCGTATTGGTGAGGTATTGCCGAACGATACGCTGGTGCTGGTGGCAGTCTGGTCAGAGCATCGTGGCGATGCCTTCGATGCCAGCCGTTTTATTATGGAAAATCTAAAAAGCCAGGCACCGTTTTGGAAGCGGGAAACGCTGGGCTCCGGCACCAGTCGCTGGGTCGAAAAAAATAGCGACGGTTATAAACAGACATCTTGAAAGCATTAACGCAAGCTCTAAAAAGCCCCTCACCCTCAGGAGGTCGTCGTAACAGCCCCTGTCCTTGCGGGAACGGGTTGGGGTAAGGGAATTTTAATTTTTTAGCGGTTTGCTTACGACTGATGCCGATTGTTGCCTGCTGCGGAATCGGTGTTATAGCCGCCCCGCAGTTTAAGGTCGCGCAGTGGATCGGCTTCTAGCTTGTGCTGCAAGTCGGCAATTTGTTGATTGGCTTTATTCAGCTGCTGCTTCAAATCGTTGATGGATTCGTGCAGAAATTCAAAATGCACTTGAAAATAGCGCGCAGAAGGAAAAGCAGATTCTGCTGTTTCCGGTTTTGCCTGCTCGGGTTTGCTATTGGATCGTCTAGTTCTCATAATTTACATCATGCCGATTTCACGATTAAGTGCTGCGCCTATCTATAAGACGTTTCAAAAACAAATTTCCCTACAAAAAAACGAAAAAATTTAGCCCGGCAAAATCCTTAGTAAAATTTGCTGGGTAACCAGCCGCGTTCAACGCACTCGCGAAAGCACCATAGCGGCGTGGTTTCGGTTTTATAACTCCAGAAAAACCAACCCCGATATTTTTCAAAACTCAGCAATTGTGCAGCTGCGTAGCCGCGATAGGCTATGTCCATTTGGAACTCGTCCATAACTGGCTGAGGGTAATCGTAAGCCTCGTCAGCCCAAAGTTCAGCCATCTTTGGATCAAGCCCTAAACTCCATTCACCCACATAGGTCGGCAAACCTGATTCGCGAATAATCTCGTCGGCTTCGAGTTGCCAATCGATAGCTGCTTTTTGCAGGTGCCGATAAATATCCATATTGATGTCATCGGCGACAAAACACTGATAGCGATGAATATCAAAAATCACATTGCTGTGCGCTGGCGGCCGCAAGAAGTTGGCGTAATCGCGAAACGAGCGAAAACCGTCGTGAAATACCACCGCTACCTGTTCCGCCACACAATGTTGGCGTATGCGCTGATATGCGGCACTGGTGTAAGTTTTTAATAGCGCTGTATCCAAATCCCAGCGTGGCTCGTTAAGCACTTCGATAGCATGGAGTGCAGGATGCCCGGCATACCGCTCAGCCAGCCGCGCCAATACCGTCAGGGAATAATCGATATATTCCTGGCGAGTATGCCACTCGCAAACATCCTGAATACCGCCGTTATCAAAACCATTTTGACAACCGGGCGCGGCGTGTAAATCCAAAACCACTTGCAAACCAAATTGCGCCGCCCACGCGAAAGCGTTATCAAGTACCTCTACGCCGCCGTCTATAAACGGAAACTGGCTTACGCCATAGCTGGGGTGATAAGGGTAATCCGGGCCGAACAACCAGTGTCCCACAGGAATGCGCACCGCGTTGATGCCGCGCTCGGCTAGCCAGGCAAAATCGTCTGCGCTGATGAAATTGTGCCAATGTTGCCTGAGAAGGCCATCGGCACGACGACCTAACTCGACACACCAGCTAGTTTCGTCTTTGGCTTGCAAGCCAACAAACAAGCTGGGCGTCATCCATTTTTCTAAAACAAGCCAGCCACCCAGATTGACGCCACGCAATTTTTTAACAGGCTTATGGGCGAAATCCAGTGACATGGTTTACTTGCAATCTTAGCCGAGAGTAATCCGCCGCTTAAACAACTCTTGTATTGCCGGTTGCTTGGTGATGGTCAACATGGCGGCATCAGGCAGCTTTTTAAGGATTAGCTTTATCATGGCTACCTCGCCTTCCGGATCAAGCGAGTCAAAGGCCTCTTGCATCAATATCCATTTGGGTTTGTGCAGTAAAAGCCTGACCAAACCCAAACGCTGTTTATATTCGCGTTCTAGGCTCTTTTCCCAATCTGCGACTTGATCTAGTTGCTCTACCAGTTCCTTAATACCGACCATTTCCAAGGTATATTCCAGCACTCCCTGCTCGAACGCCGAACTATCGGATGGATAGCAAATGGCTGCGCGCAAAGTGCCGGTGGGCAAATACGGCCGGGGCGGCATGAAGAACATCACCTCGTTACCGGGCAACTCGATAGATCCTTCACCCCAGGGCCACAGGCCGGCCACGGCTTTAAACAATTTGTTGCCCGAAAAAGCGTTACCGGCAATCAATACGTGTTCGCCCGCTTTGATCTCCTCGTTAAGCGAAGATATGCAGATTATGTTGTCCAAGCGACTGATGCACAAATTGTGAAATGCCAATACCGCCCGATCTGTTTTTTCTAACCGAATCCGATGTGGGTCTGGTTTGGCGATTTCGCGCTCCAACTGATCCAGGGCTTTGCTAAGTCCTAACACCCGCTCGACCGAGGCGCGCCATTCAGCGACCTTACCCATATTGTCCACGGGCCAGGACAAGGCGGCCACCATTTGCTGGAAGGCTTGCGCGGACTGCATTAATGCACCCAGGCTGATCGTACCCAGAATAAAGCGCGGCGCCGATACTAAAATGGGAAACGCCATTGACAAAATGGAATAACCGGAACTGAACATGGTAATCCGTTGCCAGGCGTGGGTTTGTTGATTCCAGGCCTGCACGATATTGCCAAACAAGCGTTGAAAATGTGGGGTTTCGTTGCGTTCGCCGTGGATCAAAGCAATCGCCTGCGCGTTCTCGCGTGCTTTGACCAAGGCAAAGCGGAAATTGGCTTCTACGGTTTGTCGATTGTCGGTAGCCATGGTTAAAGGCCGGCCAATCCACCAACCCAGGGTCGAGGCACTAGCGGCGTAAATCAGCGCCAGCCAAACCAAATGTCCCTGAATGGGTACTTCAAACAAACCCAAACTCACTGTGACAGTGCCGGATAATGTCCACAATATCTCGGTAAAGCTGGTCAGCAGCAACAGACAATAAAAGAAAGTATGCAGCAAATCGATAGCGTACTCGGTGGAAATCCGAATGTCCTCGGCAATTCTGCCATCAGGATTGTCGTGTTTCCCTGGAATATGCGTTACCAAATAATGGCGTCCATCATGCATCCATTGGCCGATCAATTTATCGGTCAACCAGCCGCGCCAAGCCAGTTGCAGGCGGCGCTTAATAACCAGATGAGTCGCGGTAATTGCCATATTGGCAAGAAAAATCAATACGATCAAGCCGACCTGCGTGAACAAGCGCGTCATCGACCGCTGTTCCAGCGCGTCGAATAAATCGGCGCTCCATTCGGTGATAATAACGGATACAGCAATCTGCGCAACAGTCAACGCGACCAAAACCGCCGTTAAGCCGCGAATAGTGGTCTTGTTTTCAGAACACCAAAACGGTCCCGCCAGTCGAACGAACTGCATAAAAAATTTACTGGTTGTGCGCAAGGCCATACTCCTCTTTTAAGCTCGAGGGGCAATATATCAAAATTAAACGCATCGATAACCATGAAATGTCGTGGTCGATGAGAAATCTGCAACAAGATAAGGCTAAGATTTTGTGCTTTATGACAAAAACACGGCAGTAATACAGAAAAAACAGGACAGATAAATAGGATTTTGCCGACGAACGCTTAATTTCGCTCGTCGGCAAAGTATTGCGTTTAACGCTTCATGGAATCAAAAAATGCTGCGTTGGTTTTGAAATCTTTTAACTTGCCCAGCAAGAACTCGGATGCTGCCAATTCGTCCATAGGTTGCAAAATTTTGCGCAAAATCCAGGTTTTTTGCAGTTCGTCAGGATCGACCAGATATTCTTCGCGGCGAGTACCGGAACGGTTGATATTAATCGCCGGATATATGCGTTTTTCGGCAATTTTCCGCTCCAAATGCAACTCCATGTTGCCGGTGCCTTTAAACTCTTCAAAGATAACCTCGTCCATCCGCGAGCCGGTTTCGACCAGTGCGGTAGCGATGATAGTCAAACTGCCGCCTTCCTCGATGTTTCTGGCGGCACCGAAAAAGCGTTTGGGTTTTTCTAAAGCATTGGCGTCAACACCGCCCGACAACAGCTTGCCGGAAGAAGGCACCACCATATTGTACGCTCTGGCCAAACGGGTGATCGAGTCTAACAGAATAACCACGTCGTGCTTGTGCTCGACCATGCGCCG
>CAIOHN010000087.1 GCA_903858105.1 uncultured Pseudomonadota bacterium
GCGGATCAAGTCGATGCAGGCGGTTTTACTCGCCTCGATTTGGCCAGTAAAGATCAGGTGGTGTTTGTCGGCGATGTGAAATTATCGGCAGCTGAGCGGATCAATATTGATGCGCCGGTAATCCGTGGCGTCGAAGATGGCACGATAGAACTGGAGACGGCATTTTTGCAAATCGGCTCATCGTTTAATCGCAGTATTGCCGATTCCGCCGAACTTGGCGGCGCCAAATTCACGGCACACGCCAACTGGATACAGTTGCAGGGGGCTACTCAATGGAACGGATTTGGTCAGCTGAGTTTAAACAGCGAGCATGATCTGCGTACCCTGGGTTTGCGCAATGAAGATGAACAGCGCGACTATGTGGGTGCATTAGTCACGGCGGCTGATCTCTATCTGCATGCCAGTCAGATTTATCCGACCACGTTGAGCGATTTCAGCTTTTTGGTCAAAAACAATCCGGAAGGCCGGATAGTGATTAGCGGCAGCAACTCGGATAAATCGCCATTATCCGCAGCCGGTTCATTAACTTTTGAAGCTGCGCAGATCATTCAACAAGGGGTTTTGAAAGCGCCGTTCGGCACGATTACCCTGAAAGCGGCTAATAGTTTGACGTTGGCGGAAGGCAGTCTGACTTCCGTTTCGGCCGCCGGCTCCTCAATACCATTTGGTGTGACTCAAGGCGGATTGGATTGGCTTTATCCGCTGGATACTTTAAACAATTTGGTCTTCAAAGCCGCTCCGGAGAAACGCCTGGTTTTGTCGGCTGCCGAAATCGATGTGGCTAAAGGTAGTGTGGTGGATGTATCCGGTGGCGGCAATTTATTGTCTTATGAATTCCAACCCGGTGCAGGCGGTTCCTACGATTATTTACAACCGGGCAGCCCTGCGTATCAGGGTGGTTTTGCGATTCTGCCGAGCTTGGGCAGCAAACTGGCGCCTTACGACCATTTTGAAAATCAATCCTGGGATTTCCAGCCTGGCAGCAGTGTGTACCTGAGTGGTGTCGCAGGTTTGCCTGCGGGTGAATATTCCATTCTGCCCGCTCATTACGCCTTGCTGAAAGGCGCCTATTTGGTGACGCCGGTTGCGGATACCCAAGACCTTGGCGTGACGCAAAAAACTCTGGATGGACGCTCCATCATTTCCGGTTATTTCATGCAGGCCGACAGCAAAATCCGGGATGCGCGTAGCAGCGGGTTTTTGATTGAAAGCGGTGCCGACGTGCGCTTGCGCTCGGAATATGACGTACAGAACGCCAATGATTTTTACCAAAATCAAGCCAAACAGCGTGATACGGCAGTACCGATATTGCCTATGGATGGCGGGCAGATTTCCTTGATCGCCCAAACCAAGTTAATCATGGAAGGCGATTTCATGATGGACGCGCTTGGTGACGGCAAGGGCGCCAAAATGGATATCGCAGCCAACCGGATTGTGGTGTCCGATCAATTCAGCGAAACGCCCACAGAAGGTACGCTGGAAATTTTAGCCAATGACTTAAGTGCTTTAAATGTCGAAAGCCTGTTATTGGGTGGGGCGAGGACGCGCGATAACCAAAGCGGGGAAACCGCTATCCAAGTCAGCTCTCAACAAGTGGTGCCGACTCTGACGACCCCTTGGAGGACTTGAGGGCCATTGTTGGTGATCCACGTCGCGCCCGAGGCAGGCGCGCCCCGGGCAACCGCAGCCGCAGCGCTTTTGCAGGTGGCACTGGGCCACGGCCACGGCCAAGGGCCGC
>CAIOHN010000088.1 GCA_903858105.1 uncultured Pseudomonadota bacterium
TAACAACGCTCTAGGCATGGCGGTTCTCCAAGGTAGCTGAGGCGCCGGAACGGCGGTAACGTTTATCGGCTACGGTCAACACTCCGCCGAAGGCCATTAATAGTCCACCCAACCACAACCAACGCATAAATGGCTTGTAATGTAAGCGAATGGCCCACGCGCCCCGGCTTAAGGGTTCGCCCATCGCGACATAGAGGTCGCGGGTCAGGCTTGGATCGATTGCCGCTTCAGTCATCATCGAGGCTTGAACCTTGTACTGTCGTTTTTGCGGATGCAAGGTCACGACTGGTTGTCCTTGGCGGGTAATGACGATTTCGCCTTGATCGGCGTTATAGTTTGGGCCTTCTACTTTGTGCGCACCTTTAAATTCAAAGCGATAGCCTGCAAATTCCTGAACTTCACCCGGCGCCATGCGAATATCGCGTTCTTCGGTATAGATCGACACTAGGGTGACCCCGATGATCGCCACCGCAAAACCGATGTGAGCAACCTGCATACCGTAATAACTTAAGGGTAGCCGACACATGCGTTGCCAGATCGAACTTTGGTTCAGTAATTTCTCCCGGTAATCTTTAAGCATGGTCAGAATGACCCAGCTACTCAGCGCCATGCCGAGCGCAACTGCTAAATTGAATTCGCCATGATAGATAAACGGCCAAGCAATTCCGAATACCACGCTGATTGCGCCGGGTAGCCACAAGGATTTAAGCAGATTTTGCGGATTGGTTGAACGCCATTTCAACGCAATTGAACAACCGAGTAACATCGCCAACAGCGCCATTAACGGCACAAAGATCGCGTTGAAATAAGGGGGGCCGACCGAAATTTTACCCGAGCCGAGCGCATCGACCAGTAGCGGATAGAGCGTGCCAAGTAATACCGTGATGGCTGCGACGGTCAGAATAATATTGTTGAGCAGTAAGAAGCTTTCCCGTGAAATCAGCGTGAATTTCGACTCGGATTTCACATTCGGTGCTTTGAACGCATATAAGGTCAGGGAGCCGCCAATCGTTACCGCGAGCAGCATCAGGACGAAAAAGCCGCGTTTGGGGTCGCTTGCGAACGCATGTACCGAGGTCAACACGCCTGAACGGACCAGGAAGGTGCCGAGCAAACTCAACGAAAACGCGAAAATGGCAAGTAACACGGTCCAGCTTTTAAATACGCCGCGCTTTTCGGTAACGGCTAGTGAATGTACTAAAGCAGTACCGACCAACCAGGGCATAAACGAGGCGTTTTCAACCGGGTCCCAAAACCACCAGCCGCCCCAGCCTAATTCGTAATAAGCCCACCAACTGCCCAAGGTAATGCCGGTGCCTAAAAAAGCCCAGGCGATATTGGTCCAGGGTCGCGACCAGCGCGCCCACGCCGCATCAAGTCGACCGGATAGCAATGCGGCAATCGCGAATGCGAAGGCAACCGAAAAGCCGACATAGCCCATATACAAAATCGGCGGATGCACGATCAAACCGAAATCTTGTAATAAGGGATTCAAATCCGCGCCATCGGCTGGAAATTCCGGCAGATAGCGTTCGAACGGGCTTGAGGTCATCAGCGTAAACAGGCAAAAGCCAAAGGCAATCATGCCCATTACGGCCAGGACCCGCGCCAGCATATGTAAGGGTAGGGCGCGACTAAACAAGCTGACCGCCAGAGTCCAACAGCCCAGGATAAAAGCCCATAGTAGCAACGAGCCTTCATGACCGCCCCAAACCGCACTGATTTTGTATTGCATCGGTAAATGGCTGTTCGAATGATTAGCCACATACACGACCGAGAA
>CAIOHN010000089.1 GCA_903858105.1 uncultured Pseudomonadota bacterium
CGAAAGAAAAGTTTCCAAAAGAAAAGACACCCAACATACCGCTGTAATCCTGCGCTTTACGAAAACCATCCCTGGTTTTCGCCCTGCGGGCCAGCCTATCGGCTGTTCAAATTTGCTCCAGGCAAATTTGTCGCTTTTGTCGAGGGTTTTCGGAAGGGCCGTCCCTGGCCCTCCGAAAACGAGCGGCATCCTTGCCGCTCCCCTAGCGGGCGTATCTCGACAAAAGCTGCGATGATCGGGCGGTATGTAAGGGATTTGCACCCCTGCCTTCGGCATTTTTCCGCTGCGCGGCTTTGCTGTTCTACATCAACTGCTAACGCTAACATAGCCATTTTTATAAAGGCTCTTTCCGAACTATTTACCATATATCAACGACTCTGGCCGCCGTTCCAGCGATTCGGTCAAATCTTTCAAGGATCGGGAAGCGTTGCGCATTTCCACCAAGGCCTGTCCTAATTGCGAATCCGGCGCAGCCATGATTTCCACGGCATCTAAGGTATGTTGCGAGCCCTCCATCACCCGGGTAGCTGCCGCCAGACTTTGTTCGGCGGCTTTCAAGACCGGCAGTAATTCCTTATTAAAATCTTGCAAGGTGGTGCGTGTATCGGCTAATGCGCCGTTGGCATTGGTAATTAAAGGCCCGACGTGATCGTTTAAGGTCGCCATTAAGCGCTGGGTTTCTTGCAGGGATTTAGCCAGTCCTGCCAAAGATTGCTTGGTATTATCGGACTGCAACATCCCGCGCAGTTCACCCAAAGTATCGTTCAGGTTTTTCATCAGTTCTTCAACCGGCAACTGCCGCGCCCGGTTCAGGATTTCATCAGCAGTGTTTCTGATTTCATCGACCGTGGTGGGTACGCTAGGTAATTCCGGCAAACTTTTATAATCCAGCTTGACCAGATTCACCGGCTTATCGCTGTAAAAATTAAGATCGACATAGAGCAGTCCGGTCAGCAAACTCTGGGTTTCCAAACGGCCTTTTAAACCGGCATCGATAAGTCGCTGGGCATCTTTACGGCGTTCTTTTTCGGAATGGCGATGCGATTGCACACCTGATAGGTCGCGTAACAAAGCCGGATCGATTTCTATCACCACGGGTTTAAAAATCCGCCCGGTTGTAGCGTCCATCATCAAAGAAATTTCCTTGACGTTGCCGATTTGTACGCCTTGCAATTTAACCGGCGCGCCAACATTCAAACCATTCAATGCGGAGTCGAAAAAAATCACGAAGCGTTTTTTATCCTTAAAAAAATCGCTGCCGCCAAAAATCATCACACCCAGCGTCAGTAAAATCAGTGCGCCGACCAGAAAAGCGCCGATGGCGAATGGATTGGCCTGTTTACTCACGCCTCACTCCTTGCTTGTCGATTATTGCTATTGCGTCCGGCTTGATCGCCTCGGGTCAGAAAGCGAATCACATTAGCATGTGTTGATTCGTTCAAGAGTTTCTGCGGCGATCCCCAGTCGATATTGGTGCGGGTTTCGGCGTCCAGAAATACCGCATTGTTGCCGATGGCGAATATGCTATCCAAATCATGGGTGACCACGACGATGGTGGCCGATAAGCTACTACTCAAACTTAAAATCAAATCATCCAATAATTTGGCGGTGATCGGATCCAGGCCAGCGGACGGTTCGTCGAAAAATAAAATTTCCGGGTCCAGCGCCATCGCCCGCGCCAGGCCTGCGCGTTTTTGCATACCGCCGCTCAACTCTGACGGGTAATAATCTTCAAAACCGGCCAAACCAACCAACGCCAGCTTATAGGACACAATCTCCCTGACTTTTTTTGCCGACAGATGAGTGGCTTCGGTAATCGGTAAAGCGACGTTTTCGGCCAGGGTCATGGAGCTAAGCAATGCGCCGCTTTGAAACAACACGCCGGTGCGCGCCAACATACTTTGCCGGGTTTTGGGATCGGCTTGCCACAAGCCTTGATCGCCGTAGCAGACATCGCCTTGCGCGGGTGCTTTAAGACCTATCATGTGCCGCAATAGCGTAGTTTTGCCGCAGCCATTGCCACCCATGATGATAAACACGTCGCCGCGATTGATCGTAAAATTGAGATTGCGCTGAATCACGAAATCGCCGTAGGTCATGGTCAGATCTTTTACGGTGATGCAAGCCTCTGCCATCATCAAATCCCCAGCCGATTGCAGATGATGGTCATCACCGAGTCGGCCACCACGATAAATACAATGGCTGTCACCACTGCCGAGGTGCCGGCGTCACCCACCGCCGAAGCACTGCGACCGCATTGCATGCCGCGCATGCATCCAGATAGTGCGATCAAAATGCCAAATACCGAACATTTGACAAAGCCGATGGTGAAATCTTTCATTTTCACCGCGCTGGCGGTGCGATCCAGATATTCGGTCAGCGACACATCAAAAAAATTAACCGTCACAAAACCGCCACCGATGATGCCCATCAAATCGGCATACAGACACAGCAGCGGCATGATGATAATCAACGCCAGCATGCGCGGCAGTACCAGAAAAGCCATCGGGTCGAGATTCATGGTTTTTAGCGCATCGATTTCGCTATTGACATGCATGGTGCCGATTTGCGCAGCGTAGGCCGCGCCGGTGCGACCGGACATGATGATAGCCGTCATCAGGCCGCCCATTTCCCGCGTCATGCCCAAACTAACCAGATTGGCGATGTAGATTTGCGCACCAAACAGCGATAACTGCACGGCGCCGACAAACGCTAAAATCAATCCCACCAGCAGGCTGATCAAGGTGACGATAGGCAGCGCCGACGGGCCGCACTCTTGAATATACAACCACAAATCCTGTCGCCGAAAGTGCGCTTGACCGCGTAGTGTTGCCACGGTACTGACGGCCATTTCGCCGACAAAAATCAGCATTTCTTTGCCATGCGCAATGGCTTTGCCGCTGGCAACAAACAGCGCCTGCGACCAGGAATTGTGTTGTTGATTGCGATGCGCATCGGTGCGCTCCGGCACCGCATAAACCAAGGTCAGCAAGCCTTGAATTGCGGTTGGCAGCGTAGTTTTGTCTACTTGTAAGCCGTTGCCGGAGGCGCAGTCGATAAGTTTGATCAATTCGGTAACCAGCATGCTGTCCCAGCGACCCACAGCCTGGATGGAAAACCTGACGGTTTGCAAAGTCTTATCGGTTTCAAGTTGCGTCAACAGGGCGTCCAGCGGCGGTAATTGAGCATCCATCACCCAATCGCCGCTAAATGCAATGTCCAGCACCTGCTGTTGGCGCTTACTGCTTATTTCACAAGATTGCATGCTTGGGTTGTTCGTATTCAACAAAGTATTTAGTCCATTAAAGCAAATATGCGGCTGCGATTCATACCGTTTTTATTGCCAAGCCAATTACTCGCCATCCAATCCATGTAAATCACCATTTCAAAAACTTGTGTCAGCCAAAGCCTACCCTTTGGACTGATTGTACGATGGAATCAACAACTCTGCTTTGCTGATGAGCTTGACCAAGCGCGACATCCATAAGCCGGGAATTTTTACGATATTTTTATCTGGCTTTCGATACATTGCTCCCAGGCCGTTTTAGATGCGAGGTGTGTGATGAATTTAATCAAGCAATTTTCCGTAACAGGTTTGTCAGGCACCACCGGGAGACCAATATGAACTGGCTATATTTATTAAGCGGCTTACTGGCAGTTGCCGTGTTTATTTATCTGCTTGTCGCTTTGTTTTATCCGGAGAGATTCTAATGAACGAACAGGCCGTATTTCAAATTTCACTATATCTTATTAGTTTGCTGGTGCTGGCTCTACCCCTGGGTGCCTATATGGCGCGCGTTTACCAAGACGAATCGACAGCGCTGGCTGGCTGGTTTGCCGACGTGGAAAAGCAAATTTATCGTCGTAGCGGTGTTAAAGCCGATCAGGAGATGACTTGGCCACAGTATAC
>CAIOHN010000090.1 GCA_903858105.1 uncultured Pseudomonadota bacterium
GCAAGCCAAAATATCGAGTAGTTTTTTATCCATGAGCTTTATTTTTAAGTAATGTTAAAAGTTGTTGGGCAAATGCCTCGGGCAATTCGGCATCGATAGGTAAATACCAGTATTGGTCGCTGGCAAAACGCGCGCACTTAACCGCGTCTTTTTCGGTCATGATGACCGGGCGCTGCTCTTTAAATTGCAAGTCAGCGGCGATAAACGGGTGGTGATCGGGAAAGGCATGGGGTTGGCAATCAAGACCGGCTTTAGCCAACTGGGCAAAAAATCGGGATGGGTTGCCGATGGCGGCAACGGCTTGGCAGGCTATACCGTTAAAATCGCTTAAGGCTTTGCGTTCGCCGGTTTTTAAATTGACTAAATGCTGGCCTTTGCACTGCATGGGTAACTCGCCTTCCAGCAATTCATCGCCGCCGTTGAGGACGACCAAATCAACCTGCTTGACCCGCTCCGGCGGCTCGCGCAATGGGCCACAGGGCAAGCAGTAACCATTACCGAAACGGCGTTGGCCGTCGATCACTATAATTTCTATGTCGCGCTGTAAGGCGTAATGCTGCAAGCCATCATCGGAAATCAGCACATCGCAGGCGTTCATCGACAACAATTGCCGCCCGGCTGCGACCCGATCTGCACCCACCACTACGGGGCAAGCGCAACGCTTGGACAGTAACACGGCTTCGTCGCCCACCTGGGCTGGATCACTGTCGGCTGTCACGGCTAGCGGATTGGCGCTGGCCGTTCCGGCATAACCGCGACTGATAACGCCGGGCTTATAGCCATGTTGTTTTAAAAACTCGACCATCCAGATCACCAGCGGGGTCTTGCCAGTGCCGCCCACGGTAATGTTGCCGACGATAATCACCGGCACCGGCAACTTGGTTTTTTTTAACACGCCGATGCGATACAAAAAGCGCCGCAAGCGAATGGCATCCACATACAGCATCGACAACGGCATAAACCAGGCCGAGACATACATCTCTTTGTACCAGGCGTCCTCAAACCATTTTACGAGTTTTTTGTTCATGGTTTTTCCGGCTTGTTAATCGCAAAAGTGATGTGATGGAAACCCAGTTGATTCGCCACATCCAGCGCGCTAACCACGGCTTGATGCGGCGCTTTGCCATCGGCGCTGATGATGAATGGCAGTTGTCTGGATTCGCCAGCGGTTTGTGCCAACGCGGCTTTCAAGCCATCCAGGTTTTGATTAACCAGTTCGTGAAACTGATTATCGTCACCGGCCAGGGCATACGTGCCTTTGGTATCGACATACAAATTAATGGTTTTACCCTGCTCGCTAGCATCGCTGCCTTGCGCTTCTGGCAGGTTGATTTTGAGTTCGGAATGATGCCTAAAGGTGGTAGCGACCATAAAGAAAAACAGCAGCACCAATAACACATCTATCATCGGAATCAAGCCGATGTCTACCTGGGTGCGGCGTCTGCGACGAAATTGCATCAAACGTCCTCGCGGGTGCCTTGCATGATGTCGATCAGGCGCAGCGACTCTTCTTCCATGCGCACGACATGATCGTCAACCACTCGCTCGAAATAGCGATGAAAAAACAGGCTGGGGATAGCCACCACCAAGCCGGAAGCGGTGCAAATCAAGGCTTCAGAGATACCGCCGCTTAACACTGCCGGATCGCCCATGCCGCCCACCGCGATGTCGGAAAACACCCGGATAATCCCGTCTACGGTGCCGAGTAAGCCCAGTAAAGGCGTGATGGAGGCGATGCTGCCCAAAGCATTTAAATAGCGTTCCAGTTCGTGAGTTACCTGGCGACCGACTTCTTCGATGCTGGATTTCATGATTTCCCGGCCATGTTTGCGATTCAGCAAACCGGCACCTAAAATCCGCCCCAAAGGCGAACTCATTTTGATACGGCGAATAGTGGCTTCGTCGAGTTTGCCTTCACGATGTAGTTGCCAAATATAAGGCACTAAATCGACTGGAAGAATGCGTTTACGCTGCAAAGACCAGAAGCGTTCGCCGATGATCGCCATGGCTACGATAGAACACAAGATGATAGGCGCCATCATCCAGCCGCCGTTTTTAATTACCTCAAACACTTTTTCAATCCCTCTTTGATTAAACCTGCCGATTTTAACCCAATCTGGCTGGAGATTCGCGGGGCACACCGAGATAAGCAATCAACAAGGCCACGCAACACACCATGGCGGCAATCACATACACCGGGCCGCCGCCCAACAAATCCCAGAAATAACCGCTGTACAAACTGCCTATCATGCCACCCAAGCCAAAACTCATGCTGCTGTATATGGCCTGGCCCTTGCTTTGATGCCGCTCACCAAAATACTGATACAACAACTGCATCGCCACCACATGCGCAACGCCAAAAGTGGCCGCATGCAACACTTGCGCAATGATGGTTAGGGCCAGCGATTCCACCGCATCGGCGATCAGCATCCAGCGCAACACGCTGAGCACTATCGCCCACAGCAATAACACCCGCGGTTTAAAATGCTGCAACAACTGGCGCATGATGATGAATAACAGCACCTCCGCCGCGACACCGGTCGCCCACAACAAACCGGTTTCGGTGGCCGTGTAGCCGTGCTGCTTTAAGTACACCGAATAAAACACATAGTACGGGCCATGCGCGACCTGCAGCAGCATATAAACTACTAAAAAAGCCAGCAACTCAGGCTTACGCAACACCTGCCAGATGCCAACCTCGGCATCGGCGTGAGCGCCACGCAGTTTGGCTTCCGGGGTAATCAGCGCCATCAGCCAGTTCAACAGCATTAAACTGCCGATAATCAGCGGCAGATAGTCGATACTAAAATCATCCAGGAAGCGGCCTATACCCAACACCGCCGCGATGAAACCTATCGAACCCCACAACCTGATTCGGCTGTAGCGATGCGGTTCGGCTTGTAAATGGAATAAGGTCGCCGCTTCAAATTGCGGCAAGGTGGCGTTCCAGAAAAAACTGAAAACCACCGTCAC
>CAIOHN010000091.1 GCA_903858105.1 uncultured Pseudomonadota bacterium
CGGCATGTATTCAAAATTATGGCTTTTGGCCTGGATTTGCGGGTCTTTTTTTAGTTCTTGATATTCAACCGGTCGCGCCGAATAGGAATCGATATCGCCATTGCGAAAAGTCGTCAAGCGCGCGCTATCGTTCTGGATGATCTTCCACAAAATACGTTGATAGGTAGGCTGCACATCGCCCCAATAACGTTCGTTGCGCACCAACTCCACATTGCCCTTATCCGGCGTCCAGTTTTTAGGGTCGCTGAGACGATACGGGCCGCTACCGAGTAATAGACCTTTGGATTCGTTGAATTTTTGCGGCTCTTTTAAATAAGCTTCGTAAAAATGCTTGGGCAAGATACCTATGCCACCAGCTAAAGACAGCGCTTCAAAGTAAGGCTCTTTAAAGGTAAACACCACTTGGTATTTACCGTTGGCTTTGACGCTTTTGACTTTTTCCAGGTAAGCGCGTTCGCGCGGTGCCTGGATGGCGTCGGTCATAATAAAATCAAAACTGAACACCACATCGTCAGCGGTGAGCGCTTGGCCGTCCGAGAAGCTGACATCGTCGCGCATCTGAAAGCTTATCACCAAACCATCTTCGCTAATCGTCCAGTTTTTGGCGACCAGTCCTTCCCATTCCAAGGTGTCAGGGTTACGGGTAATCAGGCTTTCCAGAACATAACTTTGCACATTAGCGGCATAAGCGTCTGCGGAAATCAGCGGGGTGATGGTTTTAAGATTGGTACCAAAAGCTTCCACGCTCCAGTCGCCTTGCGCATAATTCGGCAAACGAGTGGCCGCATGGGCGCGCTGGAAAGCTGGGGCAATATCACCATTTGTGGCAGCACTAGCCGACGAATTAACGGCAATCGCACCGCTAGCAATCGCGCCGCGCAATTCGCGCATATCCTTGGCTTGCTCTGATAGTGCGGTTTGCATGTCGCTGAGTTTGAGCCATTGCCGGTCGATCTGGTACATAGCCAATACTATCAGGGTGATAGTCAAACTAAGCAGCGAATAGAGAATCCAGTCTCGGGTGTTCGATTGATTTTGCATGTTTAAGCTTGTCCAAGTGTTTCAAGGCCTTGCCCGTACCCCGTATGCAGCAACGCGTAATACGGAGAAAAATGCCGCACATCCCCGGATTCCGCTTTGCTGCATCCGGGCTACGCAGGTGTGCCAAACATTGTTCAGCACACCCCGCCCAATGCCCGGCCTTAAGCCAGATTGTTGATAGGTACTTCTGGATTAACGTCGGCCTCGTAATCAACGCCGTCGATTTCAAAGCCGAACAACTTGAGGAATTCGTGTTTGTATCCAACGAAATCGCTCAGTTCATTGATGTTGTCGTTGTTGATTTGTTGCCACAACACACTGACTTTGTCTTGCACTTGCGGTTCCAATTCTTTTAGATCAGCGCGCAGGCGGCCTGTTTCGTCCAGGAAGGGGTTTGCGCCGTACAGGCTGTCGCGGAACAAGCCGTTGACTTGTTCGATACAACCTTCGTGGCTGCCTTGTTCCTTCATGGTTTTGAATAATAAGGCCAAATACAAAGGCATTACCGGAATCGCTGCGCTGGCTTGAGTCACAACGGCTTTTAATACCGACACCCGCGCATCGCCACCCAATGCCGCCAATTTGCTGCGAATATCGATAACGCGTTTATCCAGATCTTTTTTCGCCGCGCCTATGGTGCCATCCCAATAAATGTCCCAGGTGATTTTTTCGCCCAAATAGGTAAAGGCAGTGGTTTTAGCACCCTCTTCCAATACATCGGCTTCGGCCAGAGCATCGATCCACATCTGCCAGTCTTCGCCGCCCATGACTGCGACGGTGTTGTCGATTTCTTCTTGCGTAGCCGCCGGCAGGGTAAACGATTTGATGACTTCTTTATCCGTGTCAATGCCGTTTTGCACCAGATCTTTACCGATCGGTTTCAGGGTCGAGTTATAGGTAACACCGGTTTTGGGATGGGTGCGACGCGGCGATGCCAAGCTGTATATCACCAAATCGATTTTGCCAAAATCTTGCTTAATGGCGGCGATGGTTTTTTGTTTGATCTCGTCAGAAAAAGCGTCACCATTAATGCTTTTTGCGTACAGACCTTCCGCTTCGGCAAATTTATGAAAAGCGGCAGAATTGTACCAACCTGGGGTGCCAGCTTTATCGGCTGAGCCTTCGCGCTCAAAGAAAACACCCAGGGTTTTCGCACTCGCGCCAAACGCCGACACAATGCGCGACGCCAGACCGTAGCCTGTCGAAGCACCCAAAATCAGGACGTTTTTGGGGCCATTGGCGATAGCGCCAAAACCTTTTACATATTCAATCTGCTGTTTGACATTGGCTTCGCAGCCGACCGGGTGAGTGGTGACGCACATAAAGCCGCGTACGCGAGGTTTGATAATCATGTTGATCCTTAAATCAAGCTATTAAAAAATATGAGGTGGCTACGTTGGCAACCATTTTTTGTTGTAATTTTTGAAGTTTATCCCATGACTTGCTTGAACAGGAAAATAATCTCGATTCCCTGCCACCAAAAAATCTAAACCCATTGGCGAGCAAACGCTAATGGTAATAAAAGCCAGCCTGAAAGCCAACGTCTGTCGTGTGACGCCCATTTTTGGTCGGCGGCTGATGCTGTTGTAAAAATAGTGGACTGATCTCCAGCCAATAAAAAAGGGAGCCTTTCAGCTCCCTTTTTTACTTCGCAATATAGATTTATTGCTTGGTCGGATGAATAACAATATCCGCTTTGGTTTGCAGCGCATTCAAAACTGCTTCCATTTGCGCCTTACCAAAAGCTGCGGAAATGTTTTTGGCGATCAAAGCCTGTTTGCCCTTATCGCTTTCAGACATTACGCCTTCGTTGACTTTATTGATGCTGGCAACCAGTTTGCCGCCGCTGACATCATCTATCACCGTCACACTAGACTGACCGGCTTTGGGTTTGGCAGCTCTGAAAATCTCCTGCACTACTGCGGCAGGCAAATCAGTAGCTGTACGTGTCAAGCCGTTGATTTTTTTCACCGTCAGATGCAAGGCTTCTGCAGCCTGCGCCAGTGTTTTACCGCCAGCCAAATCTTGCTTGATTTGATCGGCAGCAGCTATGGCTTGCTGTTTGGCTTTATCGCGCTGGATAGCGGCTATCACTTGGCCTTTAACCTCTTTCAAATCCTTGCTCGCCGCAGGTTGATGCGACAACATGCGCAGCACGACCAGTTTTTCGTTGTTTATTTCCAGCGGCTCACTGTTACTGCCTTTTAATACTTCTTCGGAAAACGCGGTAGCCCGAATTTTTTCATCAGCGGCAATACCCTGCCCTGCAGCGCGGGTAAACGCGTCCGTTTTATTAACCGCAACCCCCAACAATCCGGCAACAGCAGTCAGGTTATCTGGATTTTCGTAGCCAACTTCAGCGACTTTCTCTGCCAAGGCATTGAATTTAGTCTCTGCCTGGGCTTTTTGATAAGCCTTGGTCACTTCGGTTTTTACTGATTCAAACGACTTGACGTCGCCGGGCATCAATTCGGTAACTTTGATCAAATGGTAACCAAATGCCGACTTAACCGGTTCGGAAACTTCGCCCAAGCCCAATTTGCCGGCAGCATCCTCAAAGGCTTTTTCCATGACGCCAACATTGAATAAACCCAAGTCGCCGCCGTTTTTAGCAGTCAATTTATCGTCGGATACTTCCGCAGCCAACGCCGCAAAATCTTTATTTTGTAAGGCTTTTTTAGCCTGCAAAGCTTTTTGCAAGGCTTGATCGTCAGCCGCTTTATCTTTGCTGAACGCAAATAAAATATGACTGATTTTTCGGCGCTCTTTGGTGGTGAACTGAGCTTTTTGCTCTTCGTAAAAAGCTTTCAGTTGCTCATCGGTCGCTTTTACTTCGGCGGCAAGCTGATTTAGAGACAGTTCTACGTATTCAATAGCCACTTGCTCATCCGATTGATAAGCATCCTGATGCTGCTGGTAATAGACAGTAATGTCGTCTTCGCCAGGTTGTTGAGTCACTGGCGTTAAGGGCACAGTCAAATATTCAACATCACGTGTTTGATTTTGAATTTTGAAGAAATTATTGATTTCGACCGGGGTAACAAAGCTGCTATCGACTACCGCCCGCTGAAACTGCTCCATGACCAAAGCTTTTTTGATCCGGTTTACAAATTCGGCTGACGACATGCCTTGAGAACCTAGCAAAGTCTGATATTGAGTTTTGTCGAACTTACCGTCTTTTTGAAAGTATTCCAGGGTTTGAATAAACTCTCTGGCGGTATCATCGCTAACCAGCAGGTTTTGGTCTTGGACATACTGCAACAATACTTCGTCACGTACCAACTTTTCTAAAGCCTGTTTTTTAACGGTTTCTTCGTCGAACTTCATCCCCGCCAAATTCTGTGCATACTGCTGATAGGCCTGGTTGACGTCACGTTGCAGAAAGTCTTTATCTCCAACCGATACTATCGGCGTTTCTGTGCCGCCGCCAAGATAGTTTTGGATACCCCATAAACCGAAAAGTACGCAAATTAATATCAATATGATCGATGCAAAAACGCCCTGCACCTTTTCTCTAATCTCTAAAAGCATAAACGCTGTCCTTAAACAGAATTAAACCCGATCGATTCAGGCATTAAAATTAACAGGCAAAAAAAAACCTCGGACCTATTCGGCCCGAGGTTTCTGTTTTGGCGGAGCGGACGGGGCTCGAACCCGCGACCCCCGGCGTGACAGGCCGGTATTCTAACCAACTGAACTACCGCTCC
>CAIOHN010000092.1 GCA_903858105.1 uncultured Pseudomonadota bacterium
ATCGTTTTGGGAAACACCTTTGCCCTTCAGATAAAGATATCCGAGTTTGGATTGCGCTTGCGATAATCCTTGTTCGGCCGATTTGCGGATCCACTCTACAGCCAGTGCGTCGTCTTGGCTAACACCCCTTCCAATCGTATAAAAATAACCGAGTTGAAACTGTGACTCTTTGTCGCCTTGCTCCGCTGCTTTACGGTACCAGTCCGCCGCCTGCTTTTCATCCTTGATACCTGCCACGCCATGTTCGTAAGCAGTCCCAAGGTTTTTCTGCGCTAAAACATATCCTTGTTCGGCAGCCTTACGAAACCACTCCATAGCCAACTTAGGATTCCGTCAAAAATAACTTCCCTGAATAGCTAAGTGCGAATCGACGATAATCCTAAAAACCGCAGTTGAACCACATAAATCCCGTTCGCCCTGAGCCTGTCGAAGGGTTGAACGGGATTTATGTGGTTCACCCAACAGGTGAGTGCGAATAAACCCGCTCATGCTTCGACTGGGCTCAGCACGAACGGGTTTCTTCACGTCCAACTGATTTTTTTAGGATAATTGGCGGTTTTAACCCATTAAAGATTGAAAGCAAGTGATCGGATACGACCAAACCATTGAAATCAAGATGCAACGATTGTTTAGCACGTTATCGGAAAAGGATAAGCGGCGTTATGCGGGCATAGAAGCGACGAAACTAGGCCATGGTGGTATCGACTATATTTCGAAGCTATTTGAGATCGATCCCAAAACCATCCGACGTGGATTACAGGAATTAGACTTGGCCGATGACCTACCCTTGGTCCGGGTCCGAAAAAAAAGGCGGGGGCCGGAAAAAGGCAGTTGAACAGCAGCCTCAGTTATTGGATAACTTTCTGGCGATTCTGGCCGAATTCACAGCAGGCGATCCGATGCGAGAGGGTGTGCTATGGACTAATTTATCGCGTTGCGAGATCAGTCGCCGCTTACGGGAAATGGGAACGCCGGCCAGCCGGCATACGGTTCGCAAGCTGTTGCGAAAACACGGATTAGGTCAACGCAAGACGCGCAAGAAAAAGTCCATGGGCACACATCCCGACCGCAATGCCCAGTTTGAAAACATTGCTCGCCTCAAAGCGGATTTTATGGCCGCCGGTGATCCTGTGATCAGCATGGACACCAAAAAGAAAGAATTGATCGGTGACTTCGCTCGCGAAGGTCATACTCATACACAAGTCGCCGTCGAAACCTTGGATCATGACTTTCCGAGTGCAGGCCAAGGTAAGCTGATTCCGCATGGTATCTATGATGTGGCGCGGAATGAAGGCACTATCCATCTCAATACCAGCCATGACACGAGCGAATTATGTTGCGATAGCATCGCACGATGGTGGCAACGGCATGGCCGTCACCATTACCCCAAGACGTTACGGTTATTAATCCTGTGTGACGGTGGTGGCAGCAATGCCGCCAATCGTCATGTTTTCAAAGAAGCCCTGCAGGCTTTGGCAGACTGTTTGGGCTTGGAAATCCGCATCGCGCATTATCCGCCGTATTGTTCCAAACACAATCCGATTGAGCATCGATTGTTTCCGCACATCACCCGCGCCTGCCAAGGCGTCGTGTTTCATTCTGTCGAGATTGCCAAGCAATTTATGGAAAAGGCGAAGACCACTACCGGATTAAAAGTCACTGTCGACATTTTGACCGGCATCTACGAAACCGGGAAGAAATGTGCCGCCGATTTCATCGAAAACATGCGGATTGTGTTCGATGCTTTTCTACCCCGCTGGAATTACCGGGCTCTACCTCAAAGCAGGTGATTTCGGGAAGTTATTTTTGACGGAATCCTTATTGTCCTGTTCCATACCTTTACCTTCCGAATACAACAAGCCAAGATTGTTCTGAGCTATTGGATCCCCTTGCTCGGCCGCCTTTCTATACCATACCGCAGCCTGTTTATCATCCCGTTCCACCCCCTTTCCTTGCCAATACATTACGCCAAGATTTCTTTGCGCCGGCGCATGTCCTTGTTCAGCGGCTTTGCGATACCAGTCTGCTGCTTGTTTGTCGTCCCTGTCGACGCCAAACGCATCGACATACATCGTCGCAATCGCATATTGTGACGCAGCATCGCCTTGTTCGGCCGCTTTGCGATACCAGGCAAATGCTTGTTTATAGTCCTGAACGACACCCTTGCCGTAATAAAACATGAAAGCAAGGCCTCTCTGCCCGCCCCAGTATCCTTGTTCCGCTGATTTCCGATACCACTCCGCAGCCTGACTATCATCTTGGGCGACGCCTTTGCCTTTTTCATACATAAAGCAAAGACCGTTCTGCGCGTCGGCATTCCCTTGCTGAGCGGCCTTCCGGCACCACTCGACAGCCAACTTATCGTCCTGGCTAACACCCTTGCCTTTGTCATACATGTAGCCAAGATAATTTTGCGCTTCCGACAAACCCTGATCCGCCGCTTTGCGAAACCAGGCCACAGCCAGTTTGTCGTCTTGCGCAACGCCTTTGCCGTTCAAATACAGATAAGCAAGTTTGGATTGCGCATCCGCATAGCCTTGTTCCGCTGCCTTGCGAAACCAATCGGCGGCTTGCTTATCATCCCGACTCACAGCGGTTCCCAACAAATACATGATGCCCAGACTATATTGGGCCTTGGCATATTTTTGGTCGGCCGATTTTTGAATCCATACCAGCGCCTGTTGATCATCCTGAGCCACTCCCTTGCCATGAGCGAACATTGAAGCTAACTTTTGCTGCGCGTCGGGATTGCCGAGTTCCGCCGCCTTGCGCAGTCCCGGTTCGGCTTCGGCAAATTTTCCAGCCTCATAGGCGGCCGTCGCGGCAATTAAATCATCTTGATCCCCGGCTTGCGCGATGCCGATTGCCAGCCAAAAAACACTTAGCTTTGTCCATTTCTTCATCATTTTATTCATCATCCTATCGTCTGTTTGGTAGCCAACGGAACTCGAAACCCAGGAACGTATTCCAGAATCTGTTCACTGTCCAAATTTATCTTCTTGCCTCTGTATAGAGCGGAGGCTGGTTTGCGCTTCCCCTTGTTCGGCGGCCCTACGCAACCATTCCTCCGCCTGTCTAGCGTCACTGGCAACGATATTCTCCCGCAGATCAGAAATCGCCCGATTTGGCGGCGAAAATTTCAACGCGATCAATACGGAGTACCGTCCTTGTGGGAGAAGCAGAAGCTATTATCGACAAACGCCGCCTGCAAGTCGTCGTCCGGGTATACGACTTGATCTCCCTCGCTACGGTCGCCGATTTCCAGATAGACGACGTCACTCTCCGATTCGTTGATCAGCCGGTGGGCATCGCCGCTGCCGGCTTTAAATCCGGCGCACATGCCGGGCGACAACGGCGTGGGGCCTGCATCGGTGTAAAGGGTTGGGCAACCTTGCAAGATGTAGATAAATTCGTCCTGCTGGCTATGCGCATGACGCAAAGCCGATATCGCCCCCGGCGCCAACCGCGTCAGATTGGCGCCGAAATTTTGCAGGCCAAACAATTCGCCTAACGCCCGCTTTTCCCGGCCTTGCAGCCG
Source organism: uncultured Pseudomonadota bacterium (assembly GCA_903858105.1). Lineage (GTDB taxonomy): Bacteria > Pseudomonadota > Gammaproteobacteria > Methylococcales > Methylomonadaceae > Methylomonas. The sequence continues at coordinate 3,539 of CAIOHN010000092.1, forward strand.
GGCGCCATGCACGTCCAAAATGGCTTGAGGATACAAGGATTTTCTGGCTCGGGGCAGCACTTGATCCGCTACGACGGCAATTGGGAAAGCGGATTCAGTCATTGGTAATTATCCTAAGGGTTAAAAAATGCCAGATTAACCGACAAACGGCGCGCAGATAAAATCGATGGCACCGTAGTCGCAACCGCATTGGCTCAGCAACGCGGTGATTTGGCCGCGATGGTGGGTTTTGTGGATCAGTAAAGTGGTCAGCATGGTGGCCACGGCCAATACTTTGTCTTACCCGGTGGACAAGCTGCGGAAGGCGATACGCCGTTGTAAATCGTCGGTTTGCAAACCTTGAATCCAATCCAGCAAAGCCTGGTCGCAATCGGTTTGCGCCGCCCGCAATTCGCCGAAATCGGCGTAAAGCTCCAAATCCAAGCGTTGGTATGGCACCGGTTGACCTTGCAAGCGCGCCAGCCAGACGCGGTCGCCCAACAGCAAAGTAGTTCATGTTGCCGCGACAGTGGTTACATGACAATTTGAAAGCAATAAACGTCAGGTAACGATTGCATCGCAACCTGACCTACCTGGCTTTGTGAGGAAGCATCAATATTCTACCCATCCTCTTAGTCAGGAGTTCCGCCTTTTGTCAATAGCTCCTTGGTGCCCCGTTCTTTGATCAAGCAGGCTAGTGTTTAATTTCGTAAATTACCTATAGTATTTTTAATCTGAGCACCCTTAACTTCTCTTCGTCGCCATTTGAAGGGTTGAGCCTGTTGATTATGGCGACTGATAAAGGCCTCAATGGCGTTTTTGAGATCGTTGGTGCTGGTAAAACTGGCCTGCTTGAGTGTTTTACGG
>CAIOHN010000093.1 GCA_903858105.1 uncultured Pseudomonadota bacterium
CAGCGGCAATGGCTGATCCGCTATTTTGTCCTGCTTGCAAACCAAACAGCCGCTTGCGCTCAACATCAGAGCGCAACCTTATCAGTTGATGTTTTTCCAGCAAAAGTTGCGAAACCGCGCTTTTACCGCAGCCCGGCAAGCCGTGGGTGATAATCAAGGTCGGCTGACGTTGCTGCAAACAAGCACCGGCTAGACTTAAATAGCGGCGACAATCGTCCCGCGCCAATACCTCGCCAGATTGCGCCAGACGAATTGCGCTGATCTTGGCGCGTACCGCAGCCCGGTAACTTAGATAAAACCGCAACACACCCAAACCCGCGTAGTCGCCGCAATTTTCCAAATAGCGGTTCAAAAATCGGTAAGCCAGATCCGCACGGCCTTTATGCTGTAAATCCATTGACAAAAAAGCCACGTCGCTGATGGTGTCTATCCAGCGCAGTTCTGGCGAAAACTCGATGCCGTCAAAAGCTACCGGCTTATTTTTTAGTAATACGGTATTGCCCAGATGCAAGTCGCCGTGACATTCGCGGATAAAGCCAGCTTGTTGGCGCTGCGTCAATAAAGTCTCACACGTCTGATATGCGCGTTCACAGTCGGCTTGCAATGTGGTCAGCGATACTCGGTCGGCTAGCGCCAGCAGTTCAAATAATTGCCGAAAATTTTGCTGAACCGGCGCGTAAACGGCCGATGGCTTACCATAGGCTGAGTCAGAACTGGCTGGGGGGAGTTTGCTATGAAAGTCGGCGATGGTATCGGCCAGAGCATCGATTTGCTGCGGGGTAATTTGCCGCTGAGCCAGCAAGTCGCCAAGCAGTTTACCGGCGGCGAAGCGGCGCATTTTTACCGCGTATTCAATCGCCGGTTGTGCATTTAATCGTGGCTGTGGCGGGCTGCCGCCAATAGCTATTGCCGCCAGATAAATTTGTGGTGCCAGTCGTCGATTAAGGCGGATTTCTTCCTGGCAATAAAAGCGTCTTTGTTCGAGTTGGCTAAAATCCAGAAACCCCAAATTGACCGGTTTTTTGATTTTATAAGCATAGCGACCAGCCAGCAGTACCCAGGAAATATGCGTTTCTAATACCGTTACCCGTTTAACAGGGTGAGGATAACAGCGTGGATCGCACAGTGCGTTGATCAGTGGCGGGTAAGCGTTTGACATGATCTGCTGGGTTTTTAAGCCGATATGGGCGTTGGTCGATTCTGGCAGATTGCCCGGCACTGTGCAAAATTACCGTTGTTGGCGTGACTAATAAAAGCTAGGATTAGCGGTAGCTTACAGCGTAAAGTTACGTAATTATTGAGATTTCGACTATAATCCCGCCCCGCTTGCATGGCTTTTAATCGGCCTGACAATTTAAATTCGTTTACATCCACCTCATCAACATGCTGATTTCGACCCTGATACCCGAACGGCACGGAGCCTGTTAAAAAAATGGACATTACCCTGCTTATAAAATCGCTGATTCTCGGCGTCGTCGAAGGCTTAACGGAATTTCTACCTATCTCCAGTACCGGGCATTTGATTCTGGCTGGTGATTTACTTAATTTTAACGACGACAAAGCCAAGTTATTTACCATCGTAATTCAGGTCGGGGCCATTTTGGCGATTTGTTGGGAATACCGGGCCAAGATTGGTTCGGTGCTGGCAGGTTTGACCAGTGACAGGCAGGCGCAAAAATTTGTGCTTAATTTGGTAATAGCGTTTATGCCCTTGGCGACGCTGGGATTGTTGTTTGGCAAGCATATCAAGGCGGCGTTGTTCAAACCGATGCCGGTGGCCTTAGCTTTTATAATCGGTGCTTTTGTGATTATCTGGGCGGAAAAGCGTGAGCATAAAATTCGCGTGGATAGCGTAGATGATTTAAGCCCATTGGATGCCTTGAAATTAGGCGTGGCGCAAGCGTTTGCCCTGATTCCCGGTACTTCACGCTCCGGTGCCACCATCATCGGTGGTTTGCTGTTTGGCTTGTCGCGTAAGGCCTCCACCGAGTTTTCATTTTTCCTGGCCATTCCAACCTTGGTGGTTGCCAGCGCTTATGATTTATATAAACACCGGGATTTGCTGCATGTCGAAAACGACGCCTTGTCTTTTGCGGTGGGCTTGATTGCGGCATTTATTAGCGCGCTGTTGGCGGTTAAAGGCTTGCTGCGTTACATCAGCCATCACAATTTTATTATTTTTGCCTGGTACCGCATCGTATTTGGGGTAGTGGTCATTGCCAGCGCCTATAGCGGCTTGGTGCAATGGACCGTTGATTAGCATCCGGCGTGAATTTTGGTTTTTTGATCTTTAAAATGTAAGGGTAGGTTATGGCTTTGCCATTATTGATGATAGTCATCGGTCTGATTGTGCTGGTTTGGAGTGCCGATATTTTTGTCGAAGGAGCGGCAGCGATAGCGCGTTTTCTGGGTATGTCCACCTTGTTGATCGGCATGGTGGTAATCGGTTTCGGTACCTCTGCGCCGGAGTTGACGGTATCGGCCTTGTCGGCCTGGCAGGGTAATCCGGGTATAGCCTTGGGTAATGCTTACGGCTCCAATATCACCAATATCGCCTTGATTTTAGGCTCGGTGGCTCTGATTAGCCCGATTGTTATGCACTCGCAAATCGTTAGAAAAGAATTGCCGGTTTTGTTTGCGGTGACCTTGTTTTCATTGGGTCAGCTTTACGATGGTGAATTGTCGCGGATGGACGCGGTGCTGGAACTGGCGGTGTTTGTCGGCGTGATGACCTGGATGATCCGGCAGGGCCTCAACCAAAAGGCCGAGAATACCGATGTATTTGGCAAAGAAGTGGCTGATGAGATGGATGAGCATGCCGTGTCCTTTGCGCAGGCTACCATTTGGCTGGTTGGCGGTTTGTTATTGTTGATGCTGAGTTCGCGCTTGCTGGTGTGGGGGGCGGTAACCATTGCGCAAGATTTGGGCGTCAGCGATTTGGTAATCGGCTTAACCATTGTCGCCATCGGCACCTCGCTGCCGGAGTTGGCTTCATCAATTGCTGCTGCCCGCAAAGGCGAGCACGATCTGGCTTTAGGCAACATCATCGGCTCCAACTTATTTAACACCTTGGCAGTCGTGGGCTTGGCGGGTGTGATTCACCCCATGTCGATTCCGCTGGAAATTGTCAATCGCGATTGGCCGTTAATGACGCTATTGACCTTTTCATTATTTGTTTTTGGTCGTCCTAGAAAAGATGAGCAAGGCCGCATCAACCGAGTTGAAGGCGGCATTTTGGTAGCGGTGTACGCCAGCTATACCCTGTATTTGATTAACACCGTAGTGAGTGCTTGAGCATGTCTTTGGAAAGTCGTTTGGGCAACCTTGCCTATCGTTGGGGCAACTGGTTGTTGTATTCGCCGACGCTGGTTTTACTGGCCTCAGTTTTGTTGGCATATCTAGCCGTTCAATACACAGGCAATCATCTCACCGTGAACACCGATACCGCCGAACTGATCGCCCCAGATGCGCCGTTTCAGCAAAATCGGCGCAAGTTTGAGCAGCAATTTGGCCAAGAACTGCACACCTTGCTGCTGGTGATCGAATCCTCCAGCCCGGAATTGACCAAAGCCGCCGCGCAACGCTTGAGCCGCGAGCTAAGAGCCGACACCGAACATTTCACCAAAGTCTATCGACCCGACGAAAACGTTTTTTTTCAGCGCAACGGCTTGCTGTATCTGGATTCCGATAAACTCCAGGATTTTTCGGTAACCCTGGCGCAGGCGCAGCCGTTTATTGGGCGGATTTCGCAGGACCCCAGCGTTAACGGTTTTTTCTCGATTTTTGAAGACGCTTTGAATGCCGAAACCAAAACCGAAGAAGTACCCATCGATTTAATGTCCTTGATCGATAAAGTCAGCAATTCCCTGCATAAAACCCTGAATGGCGAAACCGATCTGTTGTCCTGGCAAAAACTGATCGCCGAGAACAAGATCAGCGAAGAACAGTCCGACAAAGCCTTTATTTTTGTGGCGCCCAAGTTCGACTACAGCCAGATTTTACCGGTAGAGCCGGCGATTAAGGTGATTCGGCAGGCAGCCAATAAAATCCAGGATCCTAATCTACCCACCGTCAAAGTTTGGGTAACCGGCGAAGTCGGCCTGGAACATGACGAAATGGCCGGCATGAGCGAGGGCACTTTTACCGCCAGTATTTTTTCTATCGTTTTGGTCTGCGGTATTTTGCTGATCGCTTACCGTTCCTGGCTGTTAATGTTCGCTACCTTGATAACGCTGGGCTTGGGCATGGTGTTTTGCGGCTTGTTCGCTTCGGTGGCGGTTAAACAGCTCAATCTGATTTCCGTGGCGTTTGCGGTGTCCAACATTGGTTTGGGCGTTGAATATGCCATCCACTTTTGTCTGCGCTATCGCGACAATCTGGATTTGTACGGCAGCGACAAAGGCAAGGCGATTCGCTCGGCACTTTTGGCGACCAGCCCATCGTTGATTTTATGCGCTGGCACTACCTCCATTGGTTTGTATGCGTTTATCCCGACCGATTACCAGGGTATTTCCGAGCTGGGATTACTGGCCGGAACCAGTTTGTTCATATGCTTGTTTATCACATTGACCGTATTGCCTGTGCTGCTAAAAGTGCTGCCCAATCCGCCTGTTCACAACTTGCACGGCGCACAACCCGGTGCCTCTAAATTCTCAATGTTGCTGGCGCACTTTACCCTGCATTATGCCAAGCCGATTTCATTGGTCACGTTTTTAGGTGCTTTGGCGGCGGTGTATTTTGTGTTTCAGGTGCAAACCGACTTTAACCCGCTGAATTTGCGCGACCCCAATACCGAATCAGTGATTGCCTTCAAGGATTTGATGAAGGAGCGCGATACCTCGCCGATGACCTTGACGGTGCTGGCTAAAAACGAGACAGAAGCACGCGCCATGCAGAAAAAACTGCTGACCCTAAAAACCGTCGACAAAACCGTCAGTTTGTTTGATTTCGTGCCAGACGATCAGGAAAGCAAACTGGCAATTATCGACGACATGGTGCTGACCTTAGGCCCGCAAAGTCAGTTCTTTCCGCAACTAAAAACCGGCACCGATCCGCTACCGGCGATTAAACGCATGATTGCGGCGATTGACAATAATCTACCGAAAAAAACCAATCCGGCCGAGATCAAATCGCTGCTGACCTTTAAACAGGAATTGCAGGATGTGATGATCGAACTGGAAGCCCGCCTGCAACCAGATCGCGGCGTATTTATCGAGAAAATTCAGACCTCCTTGCTAGGCACCTTGCCGACTGTGATGAATCAATTACTGACGGGTTTTCATGCCGAGGAAATTGTTCCGGCCAGTATTCCCGCCGATATTAAAGAGCGTTGGTTGAGCAAGGATGGCTTGTATCGGATTCAGATTTTTCCCAAACAGGATTTGAACGACCTTACCAATTTGCAAACTTTCATTACCGATGTGCAAGCCATAGCGCCGGATGCTACCGATTTGCCGGTGATGTATTGGGAGTCGATGAAAGCCGTGATCGGCGCCTTCCAGGAAGCGATTATCATCGCGCTGGTGGCGATTGCTGTGTTATTGATGGTGATCCGTCGCAGCATCATCGATACCTTGCTGGTGATGACGCCTTTGGTATTGGCGGGGTTGTTTACCATGGCGACGACAGTATTTACCGGTACACCGATCAATTTTGCCAATATCATTGCCCTGCCTTTGTTAATGGGCCTGGGTGTCGATAACGGTATTCATATGGTCGAAAAACTGCATCATTCCTTATCGGAAGAGCAGAATATTTATCAATCCAGCACCGCGCGCGGCATGTTTTACGGCGCTTTGACCACTATATCCAGCTTTGTCGGTCTGGCGTTTTCGCCGCACCAGGGTATATCCAGTATGGGTTTGGTGATTACCATCGGCATTTTCTGGATTATGACCTGTACTTTTGTGGTGTTGCCGGCGATTAGTAAGCTGGTTTTGAAAAAAACCGAACATATTGCCTGAGATTTCGCCGCCTTTGACTAGACTATAGCGGCGGCTTGATAGGCTAGCGATAAATCGCGACAATTTGCGCTGCTATAGAATTTCTATTATTCATTTTTCACAATTGGGGCAACCATGTTTGTAATCATTGGTTATGTGATCATTTTGGGCTGCGTATTGGGCGGCTTCATGATGGCCGGCGGCCACTTAGGGGTGCTCTGGCAGCCAGTGGAGGTGCTGATCATCGTCGGTGCGGCCTTTGGCTCCTTCCTCGCCAGTAACTCCCTGGCGACCAGCAAAGCGGCGATGGCGGGCGGTACTGGCACCTTGAAAGGCGCAACATATACCAAGGATTATTATATGGAGCTGCTGATGAGTTTTAATGCTTTGAGTCAAAAGGCCAGAAAGGAGGGCCTGCTGTCGCTGGAAAAAGTGGTGGACGACCCAGAAGGCAGCTCGATTTTCGGCGAAAAAATCGTGCATGACCATCATCTGATGGAATTTATCTGCGACAAGCTCAGATTGATCCTGACCGGTGTCGATGTCAATCAGCTTGAAGACATTATGGACGCCGAAATCGAGATTCACCATGCCGAAGGCAACGAGCCCATCAAGGCCGTACAGCGGGTCGGCGACGGTATGCCGGCCTTCGGTATCGTGGCGGCGGTAATGGGTGTGGTGCATACCATGGAATCGGTAGGGATTCCGCCGGCGGAACTGGGTAAATTGATTGCCGCAGCGCTGGTGGGTACTTTTCTGGGTATTTTGGTGTCTTATGGCTTTATCGGCCCGGTGGCGTCGGTGATGGAAGCGCGCTTGGAAGAGGAAGGCAATGCTTATAAATGTACGCAAAAAGGCCTGCTGAATTGTGCCAAAGGTACTTCGCCGGCCATGACCGTGGAGTTTATGCGTACCGCCATTCCACATCATGTCAGACCAGGCTTTACCGAGCTGGAAGAACAACTAAAAGCTGGCAAAGGGTAAGCAGCAATGGCCGAACAACCCATAATCATCAAAAAGATAAAAAAGGCCGGTCACGGCGGTCATCATGGCGGTGCCTGGAAAATCGCCTATGCCGACTTCGTGACGGCGATGATGGCGTTTTTTTTGTTAATGTGGTTGCTGGGTTCAACCGATGAAAAAACCAAAAAAGGTATTTCGGAATACTTTCAAAATCCGTTTGGTGTTGCGATTACCAACTCCAACGGCGAGGGTACTGGCGACAGGGTCAGCATCATTCAGGCGGGCGGGCAGGATCTGAAGTCCCAAGACGAAGGTCAGGTGCATCAGGGCGAAAACACGCCGACTGAACCCACGCCTGAGGATATTGAAAAACTGGCCGAGGAACAGGAAAAACAAAAGCTGGACAAACTGCAGGAAAAAATCGAAGAGATGCTGGAAGCCAACGAAAAATTGGCCGAATACAAAGATCAGATCAAACTGGAAGCCACTCCCGAAGGCTTGAAAATTCAGATCGTCGACGCGCAAAACCGGCCTATGTTCAAACTGGCCAGTTCCGGCATAGAAACCTATGCGCAGGCCATCATGCGCGAGTTGGCTCCGGTTATCAATGAGCTGCCGAATAAAGTTACCATCAACGGGCACACCGACGCACTGCCATTTCCCAGCAACCGCACAGGCTACTCCAATTGGGAACTATCCAGTGACCGGGCAAATGTGGCGCGTCGCGAACTGCTGCAAGGTGGGCTTGGGGAGGAAAAAGTCTTGAGGGTTGTCGGTTTGGCGTCCAGTATCCCTTATAAGGGTGAGGCGCCCAATGACCCGATGAATCGGCGAATTTCCATTGTGGTGATGAATAAAAAAACCGAAAATCAGGTATTACACGACGGTGCAGACGGCAAGCCCGCCAGTGATGATACCGCGGTGCCAGGTTTGCCGACAATGTCGCCGACCATCCAACAAAATATCAAAATTACCGGAGCACCGGAAGCGCACTAAGCCGACGCCGTCTTTGCGATTCGATCAAGCGACTCGACGATGCAGCTAATTAAAGCTTTGCTGTGCCAGTTTTTAGCGACTGGGGCAGTTTGGTGTTTGGCCGCTTGGGCGCCAATACCTGTAGCCATCTGGCAGGCTATTGTGGTGCAAGCATTGTTGGCGGTCTTGGGTTCGCAGATGCTGCGGCAACCGAAGTGGTGGCGCATCATCCATTTACTATTCATGCCGACAGTATTTCTGGGCTTGAGCTGGCAATTGCCATCATGGCTTTATCTGCTGGCCTTATTGCTCTCAGGATTGGTGTTTTGGGGTACTGTCAAAGGCGACGTGCCGCTGTTTTTATCCTCTACCGCCGTCAGCGATGCCTTGATTCAACTGATTAAAACCGAGGCGGCCAGCTCGTTTGTGGACATAGGCGCGGGCCTGGCGACGGTCGTGCAGCCCATCGCTGCAAATCGAACGGATCTGCGCGTAGTAGGGTTGGAACGAGCGCCTATCCCTTGGCTAATCGCCAAATGGCGCTGCCGCAAGCTAGCGAACGTCAGGATTAGTCGAAACAGTTTCTGGGATTGCGATTTGGGTGATTTTGACGTGGTATTCGCCTTTTTGTCGCCCTTGGTCATGGCAAGAGTTGGCGAAAAAATCAAAGCGCAGATGCGACCAGGCAGTTTGTTTGTGTCCTCGTCATTTCCGATTCCAGAAGCCAGGCCAGAGTCGGTAATGGTATTAGCTGATCGGCGTAAAACCCGGCTGTATTGCTACCGCATCAAGAATGATCGTTAGTAAATTCTGGCACTAACTGTTTTAACATGGCTAACAAGCGTTGGCTATCATGTTCGCAGCAAACGCTCTGCAGGCTTTCAATTTGCTTGGCCCAAGCCGCCGAATCATATAAACGGGCTTTGGCCAGTCGCAATTTCTCGTGACTGGTCGGCAGTAATTGTTCCTGATCGTGAAACAACTCTTCGTACAGTTTTTCGCCCGGTCGTAAACCCACAAAACTTATCTCGATGTCCTGATACGGTAGTTTGCCGCTGAGGCGGATCATTTGCTCGGCTAGGTAAGTAATCTTCACCGGTTCGCCCATATCCAATACAAATACCTCACCGCCCTGGCCTATGGTTTCAGCTTGCATGATCAGTTGGCAGGCTTCCGGGATGGTCATGAAGTAGCGGGTAATGTCGGGATGCGTGACAGTGACCGGGCCGCCCGCTTTGATTTGCTCCCTGAACAAGGGCACGACGCTGCCTGCCGAATCCAGGACGTTGCCAAAGCGTACGGTGGTAAAGCGGGTGTTGCCGGATTGATTCAGGTTTTGGCAGAGAATTTCTGCAGCACGTTTGGTCGCGCCCATAACATTGGTTGGGTTGACGGCTTTGTCGGTAGAAATTAACACAAAGCGGCCAACGCCAGCTGTCATGGCCGCCTCAGCCAGAATTTTGGTGCCGATCAGATTGTTATGCACCGCTTCGCGAATCTGATTTTCCAGCAAAGGCACATGTTTATAGGCCGCGGCGTGAAAGATGATTTCCGGTTGTTCTTTGTTAATCAAGTGTTGCACGACCACGGGGTCGGCAACATCGCCCAGCACCGCCTGATGCCGTAACTCAGGGTACAGGCGGTTTAAATCCGCGTCGATTTTGTACAAATTAAATTCGCATTGGTCGAATACAATCAGCTTGCGCGGTTGGGCTCTGGCCAATTGTTTGCAAAGCTCGGAGCCTATGGAACCGCCGCCGCCCGTGACTAAGATGGTTTTAGCATGCAGATGACTTTTGATGCTGGGCCAGTCCAATTTGACTGGCGCCCGGCCCAGAATGTCTTCGATGGAGACGCTTCTGAGATTGGCTTTGGTGACAGCGCCGCTGAGTAATTCTTTAACTGAGGGCAGGGTTTGAAAGTCTACCTTGCTGGTTTCGCAGATTTCCACAATACGACGCATTTGCTGGTCGCTGGCGGATGGCACGGCGATCAATACGGTTTCGATGTTCCATTGTTTGACTAAAACGGGTATTTGCTCCACAGCGCCAGCGACGCGAATACCGCGAATTTCGCGTTTAAATTTGCCGTGGTCATCGTCTACAAAAATGATGGGCGTATAGTCGCTATCGACATTCGCCAATAAATCCCTGACCAACATATCCCCGGCTAAGCCGGCGCCGACGATTAAAGCCCGGCGACCAACCCGATCAGCAAAGGTTTGTTCTTTCCAGAAGCGGTAAATCAGGCGTGGAATGCTGAGTAAGGAAAACAGGATGAGTACATACAGCGGCAGTACGGAGCGTGGAACCCCCTGCAGCCGGTCGTATAAAAACAGGCTGGCGGCAATAATAAAGACGCCGCTCAATACCGCTTTGCCAATACGAATCAAATCTGGCAGCGAGGAAAAACGCCAAACGCCGCGATATAAACCAAAAATCCAGAACAAACTAACCTGAACCGCTATGACCCAGGGTAGGAATAATAATGCCGAATAAAAAAACTCGTCAGGGATGGTTTGCAGATTAAAACGCAGCCAATACGCACCAAACCAGGCCAGCGGAATCATGCACAGATCGTGCAGAAAAATGGTGGTGCGGGAGCGGAATTTTGGATTCACGAAGCGACAATCTCAAAATGGCCGGCCTTGAAGCGGTAGGCCAAGCTGATTAATGGCAAATAAGCGACAGCCATGCCCGCCAGCGCGTGACTGGGGTGCGCAAAAACCCACAGCGATATGGGTAATAGCCACAATAGGTTAATCGCCCAGGTTGCCAGTAGCACCGGCAAATGGCCGTAGCGCTTGGCGGCGTGTTGATAGGTATGCGAGCAATGCGCGGCGTACCATTTTTGGCCGCTGAACAGGCGGTAACTTAGCGTGTAACTGGCGTCGACGATAAACACCCCAAATAAAATCAGACCGCAATACAGCAACACCGCAGCCTGTTGGGCGGCCAGCAAAATCAAGATGCCCAGCAACAAGCCGATAAACCCGCTACCGACATCGCCCATAAAGATTTTGGCTTTGGGCCAGTTCCAGATCAAAAACCCGCCGCAAGCCGCTGCCAGGCTCAGGTTAATGGCGCACAAGCTTTGATCGATATAAAACACATAGCCCGCTAAAGCTAAAGACACAAACAGCGCTTCCGAAGCGGCAATCCCGTCGGTGCCGTCCATAAAATTGAACAGGTTCAAGCTCCACACCAAAAACAGCGCGCCTACCGGGTAGCCCAACCAGCCTGGATTCAAGGTCAGGCGACCGAACAGGCTATCGAAAGGTGCGGGTAGCAGTAATGCCGGCATACCGTTTAAAACTTCCAATGCGATGATTGCAGCGAGAAGATGGGTTAAAAAGCGCCAACGCGCGGCGACTTCGCCGTGATCATCGCAAAAACCAATCGCCGCTACCAACAGTGTTGAACCAAGCGCGGCTAGCGTCGTACTTTCTATTTTGTGTGCAAAAAACAGCCAAATCACGGCGACCGAAAACGCCAGCACGATAGCCAGACCGCCACCGCGCGGCGTTGGTACACTGTGTGAGCTGCGCTGGTTGGGGATGTCCAACACCTTGTGAGTTAAGGCATAGCGGCGAATCAGGCCAGTCAAAATGACGGCAAGCAGCAAAGTAACAGTAAAAAGCAGTAGCACGCTAAATTAACTTAAATGTCGAATAATGTCCGGCAGGGCTTCCTGAAGGGTATGTCTGGGGTGGAAACCCAATTGACTAACGATTTTATCAGACGAATACCAAGCCGAACCGGTTAATTTCTGCAGGCTGTCGCTATCAATCGGAAATCGCCGGTTTGCCAGTTGGCCAAAGCCATCGCCAAATTTTGCCAAAGTAGTTAGCAAGGCCAACGGTATCGACCAATTGATAGGCTGTTTACCCAGTGCGGCCCTGATCGCGTCGTAAATCTGCCGGGTGGAGTAGTCTTGCTGGTCGGTGACGATATAAATTTGTCCAGCGGCTACTGGGTTTTCGGCTGCCAGCAGCGCTGCATCCACCAAGTCCTGTACATGCACCATTGAACGACGGTTGCCAGATTCTGCTAAAGGCGGAAACAAGCCACGACGGACTGCCTGGATCATCCTTGGCAGATTACCTTTTTCGCTATTGCCGTACACCATGCTGGGCCTTATGACGACCGGATGCGGAACGTAATCACCGCGCAGCACCAATTGCTCGGCAGCGTATTTGGATAAACCGTAAGGCGTATCGGCAGGCGCGGTGACCGATTCGTCCATAGGTTGGATAGTCGTGTCGCCCACGGCTTTGACACTGCTGAAAAATATAAAGCGTTTGACCCCGGCCAACTGCGCCGCTTCCAGCAATTTGCGGGTGGCGTCGGTATTGATTTGCCGGTATTCCAATTCGTCTTGCCGATTTTCTGCCAGAGCATGCGCTTTGCCAGCCAGATGAAAGATAGTATCTATGCTCTTAAATAATTCTGCAGGATAGCTATCTAACGCGGTTAAATCCAAGGCTATGCCGTCTGGGTCTGCGTTGGAACGACTGATGGTTTTTACCGTGCAGCCTTTGCTTCGCAAGGCAAGGCAAAGTGCCTGGCCGATAAAGCCGCTGCCGCCGGTGACGAGAGCTTGGGTTCTGGGTGCTAACATGATGCTATTGGCAGACGCTGTTTTGGTTAAGAGGCTAGTGAGGATTTTTTGGTTTAGATTGCCGCATGTCCAGGTCGGCCACTAAACGGCTAAAAAACTCCGTTTTATTTAGAGGAGGCTGTTGCAAAAGCCGAATAGTCCCTTCTCCCTCCGGGAGAAGGTTAGGATGAGGGTATATAAAACAAGGGATTATTGCTTTTCCCCCTAACCTCTCCCCAATGCCGTTAAGTTAAGAACTGTAGATGCGAATTTAGTCGCACGATGGGTGTTTTCAGGTCGAATAAATTCGACCCTACCCCAACAAACTCCGTAACCTAACGGCATTGACCCTCTCCCTGAGGGAGAGGGGATTTTTTTGGCCCGATCTAATTGCCAGCGTGGTTGGCAAACACCTCAACCTTAGCGTCTTTATCAAAAGAAACCACATTATAGGTATCTTTTTGGCCGCCCATTTCCATGCCTGGGCTACCCATCGGCATACCTGGCGCTGCAACGCCAACGATTTTAGGTTTGGTTTGTAACATTTTTTGGATGTCGCCAGCCGGGACGTGGCCTTCGACGACATAGCCGTTGATGACGGCGGTATGGCAGGAGGCCAGTTTTTCAGGAACGCCAAAGCGGGTTTTATTGGCGTCCATGTCGCTGCTGATCACGTCATTGATTTTAAAGCCGTTTTCTTTGGCGTGATCTATCCATTTGCCGCAGCAGCCGCAGGTAGGGCTGCGATAAACTGTCATTTCCTGCTCTTCGGCAGACAGGTTTTGACTGAAAGCCGCCAGTAATAAAACCATAAATTTCAAAGCATGCATAAACACCTCTTTATTCGCCGTGTAGCGTAACGATGATAGTGCGACTGCTCGCATGATTGCGATGTTCGCATAAATAAATGCCTTGCCAAATCCCCAAGGCCAGTTGGCCGTCGCTGATGGGAATGGTCAAGGAACTGCCCAATATAACGGATTTAATGTGCGCCGGCATATCGTCAGGGCCTTCGATGGTATGCCGATAGTATGGTTCATTTTCCGCAACCGAACGGGAGAAATAGCTTTCCAAATCCCGGCGTACGTCGGCATCGGCATTTTCGTTAATCGCCAGCGCTGCCGAGGTGTGTTGCAGAAATACCTGGGCCAAACCAATGTCCAATTTGTCCAGCTCCGGTAACTGACCGACAATCTCTCGAGTTATCAAATGAAAACCGCGCGGCTTGGCGGCCAGTTGAATGCGCCGTTGCAACCACATAGCTTTACTGATGATAGTGCGGGCTTAACTCGTGTACCGCATCAACCATGGCTTTGACATGCTCCGGGTTAATGTCCGGCAAAATGCCGTGCCCCAGATTAAACACATGGCCTGAGCCGTTGCCAAAACCTTGCAGCACTTTGCCGACCTTTTGCCGAATGACTTCAGGTTGCGCGTACAGAGTGATTGGGTCCATATTGCCTTGCAATGCAACCCGGTCGCCAACGCGGGCGCGGGCTTGACCTATATCGGTTTGCCAATCCAGGCCTAGTGCATCGTAACCGGCATCGGCCATGGCTTCCAGCCACAGACCGCCGCCTTTGGAGAACAAAATGGTAGGTATTTGTCGGCCATCAGGACGGGTGTTTAACAAATCTCTGACCTGCCGCGCGTAGCGCAGCGAAAACTCCAGGTAATCATCATGACTCAGCATGCCGCCCCAAGTGTCAAACACCATTACTGCATCGGCGCCAGCGGCGATTTGGGCGTTAAGATACACAGCCACCGATTGAGCCAGCTTATCCAGCATTTGGTGCATAAGCTGCGGTTGCTCAAACATCAGGCTTTTGACTTTCTGAAAGCTCTTGCTGCTTTTGCCTTCGACCATATACGTCGCCAGCGTCCAGGGGCTGCCGGAAAAGCCGATCAGCGGCACCCGGCCATGCAGATTGGTTTTAATCAGGCGTACGGCATCGATGACATAACGCAACTCGGCGTCTGGGTCGGGAATCGGCAGTTTGGCAATGTCGGCGGCGGTTCTGACCGGATGCGCAAATTGCGGGCCCTCGCCTTCGGTAAACGACAAACCCAAGCCCATGGCATCGGGAATGGTGAGAATGTCGGAAAACAATATTGCCGCATCGAACTTAAAGCGTTCCAGCGGTTGCAAGGTCACTTCGCAAGCCAATTCAGGATTGGTGCAGAGTTGCATAAAGCTGCCGGCTTTGGCGCGCACTTCGCGGTATTCTGGCAGATAACGTCCAGCTTGACGCATCATCCACACCGGAGTGCGTTCGACGGGTTGTCTGAGTAAGGCTCTTAGAAATAAGTCGTTTTGTAAGTTGGTCATTCGATAGTTGGGTGGATAATCAGCGGCGGCTTTCGTTTTGTACGGCTTTAAAGCGCTTTTCCAGCGCCTGTTTAAACTCACCGGGCAACGCGGCTTTAAGCTGCATTGCTTGCGCTGCAGTTTGAAAAGAACCGTAAATTACCACGTATTTTTCCTGTTCGCCCTTATTGATGGCGTAAAACTTCAGGCCGTCGCGGTAATCGGCGTATTTTTTTTGAAAGCGTAACGCTGCAAGTTTGTTGGAAAGTACCATCACTTGCAGGGTGTAGTTGCCAGGCGGCTGCGCCATGATCCAGTCCTGATCACTACCTTGATCAGCAGGTTTGGCCGGTTTGCGTTCGGGCGGTTTAGCGCTGCTTGATTCAGCCGCTGTGGCAGATACTTCGGCAGCGGGTGTGGCGGTTAGCGGTGGTTCTGGCGGAGTCGTTTCCGGCTTGGACTGAGTAACGGCTTCGATTGGCGCAGGAGTTGTCGCAACACTAGTCGTGATTGCAGGTTGCGGCGTGGGTTCAGGCTTTGGCTGCACCGGAGTAACAGTCGGCAGCGGGGCCGGTTGAGGTTCTGGTTTAATTTCAGCTGCGTTTGGTGAAGAAGCGACGACTGGCGGCGGGACGGGCTTCAGCGTGGGCTGTGGCGCAGACGTTGTCGCAACTGTCGGAGTAATTGCTGGTTCTGGCGCAGGTTCAGGCTTTGGCGGCACCAAAGCAACAGCCGGTTTAGGGTCTGGTTTAATCTCCGGTGTAACGGCTGCAGAAGCTACGACCGGCGATGTAGCAGGCGTTGGCGCAGAGTCAGGCTCCTTTACGACTACGGCTGTTGGTGCATCTGGAACTTGCTGAACGGGAGCCGGTGTTGCCGGTATCTCAATGTCGGTTTTAACGGTGTTGATACTGCTTACCGGCGCAATCACCGCATCAGCAACACTGGTAATTTCTGGCGGCAATAAAAACGTCACGGCATAGCCGCTGGCGGCCAACACCGCCGCAATAGCCAGCCATAAGCCGATGCGGCTAGCTTTGCGAGTTTGGTAATGGGCCAGTTTAGGCAATTCAGCCAAAATTTTGCCGGGGATGCCGTGGGTGTCGCGGTACAAGTCTTCGATCAGGCTATCGGTGATGGCATTGTAAGACACCACCGCGCCAGGCTGGGCCGACAAGTTTTGCAAAAAATCGCCGCATTGCTTTTTAGTCAGGGGTGGCAGTTCGATGAAATGACACTCTTCCACCAATTTGTCGGTGCCGCTTTTGATGTGGTATTGGTCGTGGTTCAGCGCAAACGCTATTCGCAGTCCCGGCAGCGAATAGGCAAGTTCCATCAGCATGGTCATCAGGCCGGGTACCAAGTTGCCGGCGTCGTCGATCAATAACACCACTTTTTGTCTGGCGCAGGCGGCGCGCAGGGCGCTGATGTCAAAATCAGTGGCTCTGGCGATGTTGAGATGGCGCAATACATCCGCGACGATACTTTCAAAGCTGGAATTAGCAGACCCAGTCAGCAACACGACTTCCCACAAATCTTTGCGGCTTTGTTGAACTGCAGCCAATAAGGTGGTTTTGCCTATGCCTTCCGGCCCGCAGACAATCAAAGACTGCTGCAGATTGGCTAATAAATGCAGCAATAAATCCAGCTTTTGCGAACGCTCCAAGCTAATCAAGGAACGCTCGGCGCTGCTCGCTACCGCCCTTTTTTGGTAACTGTAGGTCAGATCGTCGTTATCCGACATAACTATTCAAGGTGGCTTGTAACGCAGATAAATCGACATTGACTGGCAACGAGGCTTTGCCGATAGCTTCCAGTAAAATCACCCGGATTTTGCCGTCGACGTTTTTCTTGTCCACTGCCATTAAATCCACATACTGCTCGGTACTGAGTTCTGCTGGCGGGGTTACCGGCAAATTGGCGGCACGGAAAATACCGATAATACGCGCTACGTCGGCGTCATTTAACCAGCCCAGGCGGCGCGATAAGTCAGCGGCAAAACAGGTGCCGATCGCTACTGCTTCGCCGTGCAGATAATGGCCGTAGCCGCTGCCGGTTTCGATGGCGTGACCGAAGGTATGGCCCAGGTTTAAGGTGGCGCGCACACCGGACTCAAATTCATCCTCGCCCACCACTTCGGCTTTATTGATGCAAGAGCGTTCGATGGCATAAGCCAAAGCGGCTTTGTCACGTGCCAACAATTTGCTCATATTGGCTTCCAGCCACAGCAAAAACTCGGCGTCGCGAATCAAACCGTATTTGATGACTTCCGCCAAACCGGCTGACAGTTGTCGGTCGTCCAGGGTGTCCAGCACATCAGCATCGGCAATCACGCATTGCGGTTGATAAAATGCGCCGATCATATTTTTACCCAGCGGATGATTCACGCCGGTTTTGCCGCCCACCGACGAATCGACCTGCGCTAACAAGGTGGTGGGGATTTGAATAAAGGCGATGCCGCGCTGGTAACAGGCTGCGGCAAAGCCGCCCATATCACCAATCACGCCGCCACCTAATGCGATTAAGGTGGCGTTGCGGCTAAATTTTTTAGCGAGTAACTGATCAAACACCTTTTCCAGATACTGCAAGGTTTTGTATTGCTCGCCGTCAGGCAAAATCACCGATTCCAGTTGATATTGGGTAAGTGTGGCTTGCAATTTGGCTAGATACAGCGGGGCAATGGTGTCGTTGGTAACGATCAACACCTGTTTGGAGCGAATGTGTTTGCTTAACAAGTCCGGCTGAGTCAGCAGGCCTGAGCCTATGTAAATCGGGTAACTTCTATTGTTGTCTAACTCAACTTGCAATTCTTTCATTAGTCTCTAAAGCGGCTTGATATTGCTGCAAAATGGTTTTTACCACCGTTTTGCCGGGTAATACGCCGGAATCGATCTTGAAATCGGCGCATTCTGTGTACAGTGGATCGCGTTGGGCCAGCAGGGCTTGCAGGCGCTGCCTGGGGTTGTCGGTGCGTAATAGCGGACGCTGGGTATCGTGTTTGGTGCGATGCAGAATCTTGTCGATAGAACAGTGCAGATACACCACAAAGCCGTTTTGTATCAGCGCTTGCCGATTTTCCGGTCTTAAAATGGCACCGCCGCCGGTGGCCATCACTATACCTTTTAAACCTGTTAAGTGATGAATCACGGTTTGTTCGCGCATCCTGAAGCCTTCTTCTCCTTCGTAGGAAAAGATAGTCGGAATATCCACGCCGGTACATTCCTCAATTACTTTATCACTGTCGTAAAAAGGCCATTGCAAGGCTTTGGCAAGCTGTTTGCCTATGGTGGTCTTACCCACGCCCATCAGACCGATCAAGTAAATATTTGCCGCAGGTTTCATAGCATTGGCTATTTTTGCACATTAAAAAACGCAAGCATTATGCCCACTTTTGCTGGCAAGTGAAATTTTATGATGTGGTGTCGTTGCTTTATGCATTTATGAAAAGCCTTGGTTAAATCCCCTCACCCCAACCCTCTCCCGGGGGGAGAGGGGGTAAATCGACTAGGTTTAGTCGTTCATCTCTTGCTCCAAGTATCGAATCGTGTCCATGACGCAAGTGGTGTTGTATTGCCCCAGGGGTGATACATATTGCTGAAAGTTTAGTCTTCTTTCTCAGAAAACACCGTTGAACTAAGCTCCCTCTCCCTCAGGGAGAGGGTTGGGGTGAGGGGGTTAAACTGACTATAACTGATCGAATCGTTTCCATGACCCCTGCAGTATTTTGCAGTACATCATTATTCCAGAAACGCAATACTCGATAACCCAGTTGTTGCAAGTATTGGCTCCTAATGTGATCGTATTCCAACTGATCAGCATGCTGGCCACCGTCAAGCTCAATGATCAGCTTAGGGCTTAGGCAAGCAAAGTCAGCTATATAAGGGCCGATAATCTGTTGTCTGCAAAACTTACAATCCAATAATTGCCGATTTCTAAGTCGCTGCCAAATGACGCGTTCAGCATCGGTTTGATTCCTGCGTAGTGATCTGGCGAGTGATTTCATTGTAAAAGGTCTGGTTTAAATCCCCTCACCCCAACCCTCTCCCGGGGGGAGAGGGAGCTTAGTTCGACGGCATTGCCCCAGAAAGATGGCTAAACTTTTAGCGATATGCCCCCCCTCCCCTCAGGGAGAGGGTTGGGGTGAGGGAATCAAATCAACAACCACTTATCAAACAAACTGCGCCGCAATCTGCCCCTGGATTTTCTCTGCCATCGCTTTACGATCAGCGGCATCGCGGATGGGGCGGCCCACCACAATATAATCCGCGCCATTTTGAATCGCTTGCTCCACACTGACTGCGCGTTTTTGATCGTCGTCCTCGCGATTATCCACCGGGCGAATACCGGGCGTAATGACCAGCAATTTATCGCCGAGTTGCTCTCTGATCATCGCCACTTCCAAACCTGACGAGACAATGCCGTCGCAACCAATCTGCAAAGCGCGTTTGGCGCGTGACAGCACCAGTTCGCGCACGTCACATTTAAAGCCCAAATCGTCCAGGTCGCCGCGATCCAGGCTGGTTAAAGCCGTAACCGCCAGAACTTTTAAATCGCCTTTGGCAGCGGCTGCTGCTTCCATAATGGAATCGTTGCCGTGAATGGTGGCCAAATCAACACCCTTGCTGCTTAAGGCTTTAATCGCGCGACCCACAGTGGCAGGAATGTCGAAAAACTTAAGATCGACAAACACCTTTTTGTCGCGGGCTTTAAGCCATTCGATAAAGCCAAAATAATCGCCGGACATGAATATCTCCATGCCCACCTTATAAAAAATCACCGCATCCCCCAGTTCTTCGACCAAGGCTTGAGCTTCGCTGATGCTGGAAACGTCCAGGGCCATGATCAGGCGTTCGCGGACAGGAATGTCTTTATTTGAGATGAATGGAGTTGTCATAATAGAGATTAAAATAATGGATTTGTTTGGTTCTGGATGGTAATTTTGATTGTCGGCATAGCAGTACCTGTTAGAGTGTTGACAACTGCTACAGCCTTAGTTCAGCAATGTTTGCTCCATAAAGCGCAGCATCTGGACTGGCAATCCAGCGTATGACAAGGTATTCTTTACTAACATAGTCGGAATTAATCCTACCGCAGTGATACTAACCAGTTCGCCGCGGAATCAACTGAAAAGTACGTTTGCCGCTTTAGTCTTGGTCTTCATTAAGCTTTCATTAAACCGAAACAAAGCTAGCTTAAAGTTCTACAATTAGGCAGGCAATTGATGTTCTCATTGCGCTAACCAGTATATTTGATATGAATCAGTTCCGCCCAAAAGGATTTATTAGGCCATTACAGCCCGAGTTGCAGAGCATTAAACGTGCTATGGATACTGCGTTGATCTTTATCACTTTGTACGTGTCGCTGCACGTATATGGTGAGGACTTCGGCCGCGAGTACCTCAGCCTGTTTATCTTCTGTACCGTATTGTTTGGTATTTTTGCCGAACACCAGGAAATTTATCACGGCTGGCGCGGCGATCCTTTGTTTGACGATGCCGTGCGGATATTGCTGTCTTGGGTGATTGCCTTTGCGTTAATTGCCAGCAGCTTTTTTATGTTTGATTTTGGCTTTGAATATTCCAGGGAAGTCCTGGAGCTATGGCTACCCTTGGCGCCGCTCAGCATAATCACGATACATTCACTGCGCCGTTCGTCACTATCGTACTTGCGGATGAATGGCCTTAATACCCGTTCTTACGCCATCTTGGGCGGCAACGCGCTGGGCAAGCGTTTAAACACGGCATTAACCGAAATGCCCTGGCTGGGCTACAGCTTTGTCGGATTTTATGACGACCGCATCGATAATACCCAACGCCGCCAAGATGGCGAAATGGTTGAGACTATCGAAGGCGATTTCAAAGCCTTGCTTAACAAAGCGCGTTTAGGGGAAATCGATCATATCTACATAACGTTGCCGTTACGTGCAGAAACACGCATCAACCAACTAATCCGCGAATTGGCAGATAGCACCGTATCAGTCAACATCGTGCCCGATTTTTTTACCTTTAATCTGATGCAATCCAAGCTAAGCAGCGTTAAAGGCATTCCGGTGGTCAGTGTTTTTGATACGCCGCTAAACTCATCGCTGGATGGCGCCACCAAGCGCTTAGAGGACTTATTGCTGTGCGCAATTATTCTGCCAATAATTGCTATCCCCATGTTGATCATCGGCACCGCCGTCAAGCTTACTTCGCCAGGGCCAGCGATTTTTAAGCAGCTGCGCTACGGTGTTAAAGGCGAACCAATCGAAGTATGGAAGTTTCGCTCGATGTCGGTATGCGATAACGGCGCTGAGATAAAACAAGCTACCGCCAACGACATGCGAGTAACCCCGCTGGGTGGATTCTTACGCCGAACCTCCTTAGACGAATTACCGCAGTTTTTAAATGTGCTTAGCGGTACCATGTCGGTTGTGGGCCCAAGACCACACGCAGTAGCCCATAACGAATACTACCGCAAGCATATCCAAGGCTACATGCTACGGCATAAAATGAAGCCCGGTATAACCGGCTTAGCCCAAATCAGCGGTTGTCGCGGCGAAACCGAGACTATCGACAAGATGGAACGACGCATACATCACGATCTGGAATACATCAGACAATGGTCGCTAGCGTTAGATATTAAGATCGTGATAATGACTATTTTTAAGGGGTTTGTTGGGCAACAGGCTTATTGAGAACTGGTGGGTTGCCGACTTAAAAGTCAACCAGTGCCCTCACCCCAACCCTCTCCCGCAAGGAGAGGGTGCTTTTTACGACAGCCGAAAACTTAGAAAAACGTCAGGAAAGACAAGCAACAGGATGCTGAAAATAAATGGACAAACGCATATGCAGCAAAAAATAGGCAGCGAAAAGGCATGGATCGTGATAAGAAATACAACACGGCAAGCGAATTTGTACCCGTTTGACGCCAATCATAATACCGGCAACTTATGTTTAGACTTAGGGGTCACTACAAAAATTAAAAAAAAGCCTTCTCTCTTTGGGAAAAGGTTGGGATGAGGGGATTAAAACCATTGCTTGTTTACCTAGCCTATCCAAATCCTTACCCAGTGCACCCACAGGGAATAAAGGAGTTGCGCTTTTTAGAGGCTCTGTTGGATCAATATACAGCCAAAATTGACTTTTATCCCGCATGCGCCAACTCATGACCCAAGTTAAAGGTAATCGCAAACTGGCACTATTGTTTATTTTGCTAAGCATCGTTTGGGTCGGTATTTTGTTCACCGAGTCGTCACAGCCACCAGCTAAAATTATGGGCGAGGTATACGGGCTGGATAAAGTCGCACATTTTGTGGCGTTTGGCGTGTTGTCGGTGCTTTTGTGTCTGGTGTCGTTAAGCGTAAGACGAAAGTCAAAAATATCATTTTTCTCATTGCCTCTATTGGGTATTGCCCTATTAGGACTGATGGAAGAAGGTTATCAAATCAGTGTGCCCGGTCGGAGTGGTAGCGGAATAGATCTATTAGCTGATTTACTGGGAGGAGTCGCAGCGATTATATTGGTCAACGCAGTAATTGGGATACGTAAAAAATATAGTCAAAAAGACACTGCATAACTAAAAACCACCGGGAAAATAAATCGCAATAATCGTTGATTCTAATCGGTGGCATTTTGCATGCGTCCATGAGTAGCAACAATTTAAAGATGTTAAATATCAAACATCTTTACTTATTAGGCTGTATTTCCTAAGGTATCTCTGATTAATTCGTTATCTCGAATTTCAGCGCCAATTTAATCAATGGATTGCGCATCGATTTTTTCTTGAAAAATCGTATTAATCAGGGTCTCATTAACATGCATAATTTTATTTTTCACATGTATTTTCAATTAGGTTTTAAGTGTTAAATTTAATAATTTCATTTTATGTTTTTAATAAAAA
>CAIOHN010000094.1 GCA_903858105.1 uncultured Pseudomonadota bacterium
AGGCAAAAGAACAAGAGTTAACACCAGATTTTCTAAATCTGTATGGCTTACCGGCATGATAAACGGATTGGAATTGCTCAAAAAGGGTAATCATGTGACGGTGACTGTCTGGTTATTTTCCATTCTTTGACGCTTTGAAAGTATTTGCCGATTTCTGCTTAGGGTCGATTGCAACAATTCCACTCGTCCAAAAGCCGCCATTCAACTCCGGCGTAAGCGTATGGGCATCCATAACCTGGTTTGCATGCTGCTTACCCGGTTGCTTGGCGAGCTAGCAGCCGCAGCTATTGTGCTTACCTCTGCATACTTGGCCTCTAACCCAATTTGGCAAACTCAGCTTGTAAGGTAGCCAAAAAGCTTTCCCTGGCCACTTGCGCAATACCCATTTGATTCTGCAAACGCTGGATTTCGGCATCCACGATTTGCAAGTTGGCGAGTTGCGCTTTGGCGATGTCGCTAAGGCTGTCGATTGGGTGCGATTTATCGCCGATTGTCAGGGTGGGCACTGCTGGGGTTTCGCTGGTCATGCTAATGTCTCCGGATATAAGGATGTTGAGTTTTATGCAACTCAAAATTTTAACAAGCAATTGTTACGGTTATTTTAAAAACAGCATGATACCAACGCTGCCGTCCAAATTGGGCAGATAGCTAGCCAGGCGCTGTTGTCGAATAGTTGTAGTCACTGACTCAGCGCGCGGAATACTGGTCGGTTTGATGGAGATCAAAGCCAACAATTAATTATCGGGTTTTAATAGGCAGCGATGTTAAACCTCCAAGCACGAGGCGGCCTATTTATGGACAACGACATTTTAATCAATCAAGCGCGGCGACTCTACGCCGCTTTGCACACCCTGCAAGCGCTGTCTGGCAGCGAAAACGCCGATAGACTAAAACGCCTAATCTTGGGCGCCCATTGCCGCTACCAGCGTCGCTTGAATCGCTGCGCGATATGCTACCGCTACCGAACGTATGATTGCATTCGAGAACCAGGCAACAAAACCATTCCTTGCGAAAGTCGCAGTAAATTCAATCAGCATAAACCCCTGTGCATTGACTAAGTAATGACAAGCGCTTAGCTCGCTTAGCCACCATTGCGCACACGCGCTCTTTGCGACCTTAATCATCCTGTCATTTGTCGCTACCTATAATCTTGGGCTCATCAACATAGCCCAGGATTATCGATATGCTCAGCAAAAAACCACGCTGTACCCGATATAACGCAGCCCTTAAAGTAGTCATCGCGGCAATGCCACTGTTAGTCAGCGCGGCAGAAGCCAACGACGTGCCGCAAATGGAACAAGGCATCCAGATTGGCGATTTGGCGCCAGGACGCGCTATCGTTTGGAGCCGTGCCGACCGCCCAGCACGCATGATGCTGGAATATGCCTATAACCCGCAATTTACCGATGCTGTCAGCATTCGTGGGCCGTATGCCTTGGCAGAAAGCGACTTTACCGCCCGTCAAGATTTGACCGGTCTGCCGGAAGGTAAAGACATTTACGTTAAAGTCTGGTTTGAAGATTTGACCAATGCTCGCGGCAAAAGCGAGCCGGTCAACGGCCATTTTCACACCATCGGCAAACGCGACGACATCCGCTTTGTCTGGGGTGGCGATACTGCCGGCCAAGGCTGGGGGATTAACGAAAGCTTTGGCGGCATGAAAATCTACGAAGCCATGCGCCAGGTGCAACCCTTATTTTTTATTCAAAGCGGCGATAACGTCTATTCAGACGGCCCGATCAAACCCAGCGTGATTGCCGAGAATGGTCAAGTCTGGACTAATCTGGTGACCCCTGAAGTTAGCAAAGTCGCAGAAACGTTGAACGAATTCCGTGGCCGCTACAAATATAATCTGTTAGACGAAAACGTGCGGCGCTTTAACGCCGAAGTACCGCAAATCTGGCAATGGGATGACCATGAAGTGGTCAACAACTGGTCAGATTCCAAAGATTTGAGCGCCGACGCGCGTTACACCGTTAAAGACGTGCCACTGTTGATTGCGCGTGCCACCAAAGCCTTCCAGGAATATGCGCCGCTGCGTCCGCACGATGCTGCGGAATCCGAGCGGATTTATCGCAAAATTTCTTACGGCAAATTGCTGGATGTATTTGTACTGGATATGCGCAGCTACCGCGGCCCTAACACTGCCAATATGCAATCTCAGGAAAACGCTGAAACCGCTTTTTTGGGTGAAGCACA
>CAIOHN010000095.1 GCA_903858105.1 uncultured Pseudomonadota bacterium
AGCAAGCAGCAGTAGACCATGCCTTGCAGGTTGCTCATCAAGGTGCTGAGCATACGTTCTCTATCCAGTAACAGGCGATTCAGGTTGGGGCAGAGTTCCGGCACACTTGCTGTGGAGATCCGTTCCTGATTGCCTGACATGAGTTACCTACCTAAAAGAGACAGCGAATAGTCATGCACTTCTTGTGCCTTAAATTAATCCAAGCATAGCCCGTGGGTATTTAGCGTCTAAAGATCATAATTCCGCGGCCAAATACAGCCTCGGAATGCTGAAGAATGAGGCGCTATACAGGCGCAGAACCGCTTCATGTCCTCATGTTGGTGCGCGCGGGCACTTATTTGGTGCGAAAGGCAATGGCTCGGTGGGGCCTGAGGTGCCTGAATTTGAGAGAATAATAGGGTATGACTATCCGTCGCCACCCCGATACGATGTGCATCGTTCGAGGCTCGTACCGCAATAATCTCGGATTACATGCGGTGCAATGCGGCGTTGCCTGTTGTCGCTACCGAGTAAGCCTTACTGACTTAGCGTCAACCGGGTAACAAACAAGCAACCTTAGATGCCACAGTTTCCATTCCTGCGCCAGTCTACTTAGACGTTCCGCTTTTTTGGGATAAAGCAGGGCCGTAGGGTGCAATAACCAACGGGCATTGCGCCGTTTCCGTGCGGCGCAATACGGCTACGCCTATTGTCGCCCTACCGATTGCGAATTACGGCCTTTGGTTAATTATTGCGCCTTACGGTCTTGCCGGAGAACGGCACCGTCACCGCGATACGATGCGCTAAATCGGATGGCTGATAGGATGCTGCCGACGCAAGAAGGCGCATCGTTCGCGATCAGTACGCCTCGTAAACGCGATTATTTTTTCCCTTGTCCCACCAAAAAGCCGATTAGACCAGATGCAATTGCACTGATAATGCCTGCGGCCCATTTTTTGTCGTCCACCGTTCCCACAACGAAGACGTAAACACAGCCGCCAAAAACGACACCCACTACTAAAAGCGCGAAGCAAAATAGCGAATAGGTCATCTTTCGTTTCAGCTCAGCCTCCGCCATTTCTCTTGCGCGTCTTGCGGTAGCATCCTCCGGTGTTTCGTTGCTGACTGACAACTCGTACTTATGATCCTTACCGACGATTTGTCCTAGGTTGATCTGACGGTCGCCGCGTTTTTCATCGTTCTGTTCGTCCACTAGATACCTACGATCTCGGTCAATAACTGTTTGTTTTGATCAAGGATACCCAATCTTTTTTTCTCCGTTTTAGCTTCGGCGACCACGTCATACAAGGCAATGGCTTTACGGAGAATCTCGGTTTTGGTGGTGTGTCCAGAAGAAGCCAGTTGTTCCAGTCGTTCGTTTAGTTCAGGTGATACGCTCAAGCTTAGACGAATTGTTTCTTTATCGTTTGCCATACAGTTCTCCTATAACGCAAAAAAGGCGTTATTTATATGTAAATAATACGCTTATTTCTCGCCTAAACAAGTTGGCAAATTTCAGCCGACGGCGGCAACCGCGTCACCCAGACTGTCTACAACAGCGACGATAGTGTACAGATTGTCAAAAAAGCCGTGGGCACCGGTATCGCACAGAACTATGCGACCTACACCTACAGCAACAACGGTCTGCCACTCACCGTCAAGGATGCCAAAAACCAGCCCGTAGGATGCGGTGAACAAAGTGAACCGCATCAATCGCGAAACACGAACGATGCGGTTCTGCTTCTATAACTAAGACCAGACAAGTTGTTTTTGTGGATGCCAATAAACAACTTGACGATGCATACAACTTTTCTAAGACCGAAACTACTCACGGCTTATACTGGCTAGATCAGCTCGAACCTGTTGCGAAAACTTGGTCTGATATTGTACAAAGCTTGGATAAAGGACAAATCACCGAAACGGCTAAATCCGTTATTTCAACAATGGTTGCTGGTTTCTCAGTGAGTAGCCCGCTATCCTGACTGAGATACGCCAGCCAGATCCAATAGACTAATCACGTTTAATTTGATTGCCAGTCGAGTCAGTTCAATATCACTTGCAACGCCTAATTTGCTCTTGATTAGGTAATGACAGTTGCTGACCGTTTTACGGCTGATGCTAAGTGTGCGGGCAATATCCTCCGGCGTTGCGCCTGTCACTAATAGCCGTAAAATTTCAAATTCTCGCCCAGTCAGGTTGTTCAGGGCGCTAGCGTCGCTGCCAAGTTTTTCAAGCGCCAGGGCTTGGGCAATGTCGGTGCTCAGGCTATGTCGCCCGGCGTAAACTTCGCGGATGGCGTTTAACAAAACGGCTGGCGGGCTGCTTTTGCTGACATAGCCCAAGGCGCCGGCCCGGCAGGCCTGTCTGGCAAAGCTGGGATTTTGATGCATGCTGAACACTAGTATTTTAGCTTTGTCATTACGCTGTTTGATGCGCGCTATCAATTCCAGGCCACTTAAACCGGGCATGCTTAAATCGGTGATAACCACGTCAGGGGCAAACTCTTTGTACAGCCGATAGGCGTCGGCACCATCGCTGGCCTCGGCTATCACTTGCGTGTCTGGCTGTTTGCTAAGTAGCGAGCGATAGCCTTCTCTGACAATAGCGTGATCGTCGGCCAGTAGAATTGTGATTGGGCTGTTAACGGGCATGGACTGGATCTAGCGGTAACTGCACACGGATTAGCAAACCATGCGGCGCGGCAATGCTTAGCGCAAATTGACCGTTTAAACCCATCACGCGTTCGCGCATGCCGAGTAATCCGATGCCGGCGTCGGTAGGGAAGGGCAGACTGTCAGCCTTGCCGTCATCTTTTATGCACAGCAGAATCTGCTTGTTATCGATAACTAACGAAATATCGGCCAGCGTAGCCGCGGCATGCTTAGTGATATTACTGATAGCTTCTTGAACGATGCGGAACACACCGATGTTGATCGCTTCCGGTAATAGCTTGCAGTCGCCGCTTAGGCTGAAGTGATAGTGTGTTTTGCCTTGATCCAGCTTATTCCAGCGGGTTATCAGGCTGCGCAAACTGGCGTCCAGGCCCAGTTCATCCAGTTCTGCTGGTCGCAGACGGGTCAGTAAATCTCGTAAACTGAGCTGGCTTAGTTGCACAAAGCGACTAATTTGCTCGGCGTCTTGAACAAGTGCCGGGCATTGCTGCTCCGCAATTTGCGCCATACCCGCCGACACTGCCTGGATGCCGGTCAGACATTGACCGAGTTCATCGTGGAGCTCGCGGCTCAGATAGCGGCGGTCTTCTTCTTGCAAGTTCATCAGCTTTAAGGCCAGTTTTTGCCGTTCGTTTAATAGTTGCTGCTGGTTTACGGCGAGTTGATTGATTGCAGTCGCAGTTTGTCGCCATTCTATCAATTCAAAATCCGGCAGGCGGTAGCCTAAGTCGCCGCTGCTTAAGTGGTCCAAGCCAGCGACGATGGTTTGCGCCGGACGCAGGGCGCGACTGACGGACAGGTAGACCAAAAGGCAAACCGCTATCACGGTGATGGCTGATAAGCCGAATAAATGCCGGACGTTTTCCCAGGCTTGGGCTAATACCATTTCCCTGCCGGACGACACCCTGAGAGTGCCGTAAAGCAGATTGTTTAAATAAATCGGGCGCTGCCATTCCAGGTTTGGGTTGAAAAAACGCTGATACAGGTTTTCAAAAGCGCTCGGCCAGCGTTGCAGCGATAAATCCACACCTTTGCATAAACTGCGGGATACAGCGTTGTCAGCGGATTGATAAACAATGCAAATCCCCGGCAGGATGCTGTTTTGCTTCCATAAATCAAAATCCGGGAATGGGCTGGCAGGTCTGTCACCAGCGCTAATTATGAGTAGTTGAAATTCCAGATGTTTAGCCAGTGACTCGGCGGCGCTTTGCACTTGCGTGACCGATTGCTGGCGGCTGAAATGCAGCACATACGCCACCATGACGCCTAAACAGATCAGCGCCACCGCCACAATACGAGACAGCAAGTGCAGTTTTAGATTCATGTTCAGCCAGCGTGAGCGCTAAAAGATTGATGTAGCTGGCATTGTAAGGAGTCGGCCATCGGCTGCATAGCTTGCAAGCTTAAGGCGGGCAATTTGCCCGTGTTTGGCGGGCGAATATCGGCTGACGACCAAGGTCTAAATGCCTACCCTAAACGGAGTCTTTAAAAGCTCTCATTTCCTCAGGGAGAAGGGGATTAAAGCCTTTCAATTTTTTTAAGCAGGAGATTGCTCATGATCGAAACAGTGAAGGTTAATAAAACCATAACAGTACCCGCAGAGCGGCTATGGTCGGCGATTGCAAACATCGATGGTCTGGAGCGTTGGTTTCCGGTTATCGCTAGTTGTAACGTCGTCGGTAGTGGTGTTGGTGCCAAGCGCATTCTGACGCTAACGGGTGGCGGGGAAATGATAGATATTATCCAGCTAATCGATCATCAGCACAGACGGTTGCAATACCTGCGCACGGTGTTGCCATTTCCGGTGAGTCATTATCTGGGCACAGTAGCGGTTAAAGTAGCGCCAGAGGGTAGCGAGATTTGTTGGATGGTTGAAATCGACGTGCACAAAGATCAGCGCGGCGAATTACTGGGTTTTTTACGGCAGGCATTGACGGACGGTGTGGCCGGATTGGCGCGCGAGTTGCTGACCTCGACTGAGTGTGTTGGGCAGGAATTGTCGTGACAATGATCAAATTGACAAAATGCTTGGGGGTTGCCGTCGGCTTAATGCTGAGTGGCTTTGCTAGTGGCTCGGCGCGGATAGCGGTGCTGGATTTTGAGTTAAACGACATCACCTCATTACCCAATACCCCAGCCGAAAAGCAGCGTACCGGCGAGATGGCCCCGCTATTGGTCAACGCGTTGGGTCGGTTGGGCGATTACCAAGCGGTAGCTATCGCAACAGAGACTCAGAAAGCTGCCAACAGCAGTTTTGGCTATTTATTTCGTTTCCACGATCTGGCGGCGCAGTTGGGTAAACAGCAAGGTGCGGACTGGATAATTGTTAGTCAGCATAGCAAGCCCAGTTTTTTGTTTTCGTATTTGTGGGTGTATTTGATCGACGTGAAAACCCAAAAGGCGATTGCCCGTTATGACGTGGAGTTAAAGGGTAACTCGCCAAAAGTCAGCGCGCGCAGCATCGCTAATTTGGCAAAAAAAATAGCAGCGGCTATTGATAATGATTTGGTGCGCTAGGTTAAGCTGCATGACGTGAAGCAAATCACCTTGGCGTCGCTCAAGCGATTAACAAATGCCATCCTCCTCCGGGAGAAGGTTAGGATGAGGGTATATAAAACAATAGTTTAGTGATTTTCACCCCCTCACCCCAACCCTCTCCCGCAAGGAGAGGGGGCTTTTACACGCCTCCCGGTGAGGATGATGGGATTTTTTAGGCTCACCTTGGTTTTTTAAAGCGCTTATAGGTGCTAATCTCCAGCCAAAAAAGGCGCGACACTTCGATGTGACACCGCACACCTGCCATTGGCGCGATACAGAATTGCGCAGCTAATAGGAACTATTAATGGCCTTTAAGAAAGCTGGCGACTAGAAGCAAATCGACATGCGATGCTTCATCCCTTACTAATCGGTGCATCCTATCTTGCCTTGCAAGGCCTGAATGGTTAACAATTAAACTATGCTGCATGGGCTGCTAGCCTTTACCCTTTAATGTTTTGAACAGACTATCGATAAGCGCTGAGGCGAATCGATCCGGAGCTTAGTTGTTATGCATATCCTGCTGGTTGACGACCACACCCTGTTTAGAGAAGCACTGCTACATGTGCTCAAACAACTGGATAACAATGTATTGGTGCATGAGGCGGCCAATGTCGCGGAGGCGGCGCAGTTGCTGACGCATGCTCGTAACCTGGACTTGGTGCTGCTGGACATCGATTTGCCTGGCATGGATGGACTGACCGCATTGCCGGCGCTTAGAGAGTTGGCGCCGACGATTCCTATCGTGCTTTTGTCGGGCTCGGAAGATACTCAGCACATACAGTCCGCGCTGGAAAAAGGGGCGGTTGGTTATATTCCAAAATCTTGTAGCGGCCATGAAATGTTGACGGCATTACAGATTGTGCTGCAAGGTGATATTTATCTGCCAGTCAGATTAATGGGGAAACTGGATAGCGTGGCCGCAATGGATAGGCAAGCTAACCAGACCGCCATTCCGCATAGTGTCTTGACAGCCCGGCAAATTGAAGTGATGGAATTGATGAGTAAGGGGCTGCCCAACAAATCCATTGCCAAAACCTTGAATCTGGCGGAAGGCACGGTGAAACTGCATGTGGCCGCCATCCTGCGCGCTTTGGCGGTGGGTAACCGGACGCAGGCTGTTACCGAAGCCGTCAGGTTGGGACTGGTATCGCCGACCGGCGGCTCAAATCCCTAAGTTTTACGGACTTTGGCTGGCGGGTTTATTCAGCAGATACTGCAAAGTGCTGCGCAATTTGGCGGGTTGTACCGGTTTGTGCAATAACGGAAAGCCGCTGGCTTCGGCTTCTTGCAAGCGCTCCGGCCCGGTATCGCCGGTAACGATCAATACGCAGACGGCATAACCCAGACGTTTTTGTAAGCTTCTGGCAACATCGATACCAGAGACATTGTCGGTCAAGCGATAGTCGATAATCAGTAATTCCGGTTTTAGCTTGTTGGTCGCCAATTTATCAACCGCTTCGGCTGGCGAACTGGCTGCGGTGACTAGACAGCCCCAGTGATTCAACAAACCCTGCATGCCTTCCAATACAGAAATATCGTCGTCCAGGATCAAGATAGCTCGACCACTTAAGGCATTGTGCGGTATAGCCACTTTATCAGGCAACTGGAGTGTTTGTCGCGCCGCGCCTTTGGCCAGCAAGGGCAGCACAATCGAAAAACAAGAACCCCGCCCAAACTGCGAAACCACCTTGATCTCATGCCCTAATAGTCTGGCCAGACGTTTGACAATGGCCAGTCCCAAACCCAGCCCGCGGCGACGGTCACGTGCAGGATTCTGCAATTGATGAAATTCGATAAAAATATCCTCGAGCTGATCCTTGGGGATGCCGGAACCGTTGTCCCAAACCTGGCATACCAGGCTTTGTGCCTGCGGTCGGGCCGCGACCAACACTCTGCCATTTCGGGTATAGCGTAAGGCGTTGCTGATCAGGTTGCGCAGCATGCGTTCCAGCATGGCAGGGTCGGTGCTGACGATGGCGTCTGTTGGGCGAATACGCAGTTCATTATGGCTTTCCAGTGCAATCGGCTGAAACTCTGCTTGCAAGCGTTCAAATAGTGCCGCCAGCGCAAAGGGTTCAACGCTTGGCGTAACCACGCCCGCATCCAGTTTGGAAACGTCCAGTAAGGCGTTCAGCATGGAATTGATGGCCGCAATGGAATCCTCGACCTGTGCAATCAGCGCCGCGTGTTGCGGGCTATGAACCCGATCCGACAATTCTGCAAAAAACAGGCCCAGGGCGTGAATAGGCTGGCGTAAATCATGGCTGGCCGCCGCCAAAAAGCGTGTTTTGGCGGCGTTGGCTTGTTCGGCCTCCTTGCGGGCGTTTTCCAGGGCTTTTTCGCGTTTAACCTGTTCGGTAATGTCCGTATAAGTCAATACTCTTCCGCCCTGGTTCAATTCCGATTGGCGAATTTCGTAACTTTTGCCGTTTTTTAATTGATAGGTTTTCCATGTTTTTGAGCCCAGGGGTCGCGAGGATGTGTCAACTGTTGAGCGCATGGGGGCGGAGGAATCGGCGGCAGCTAACAGCGCTGTTAAGTCAGCATTGTCTGAGACCAGTGGCCCCGCATCCCCCAGCATTTTGACAAACTGCTGATTCCACATGTGTAGTCGATCCTCTTTATCCGACATGCTGATGCCCTGAGCCATATTCTCCAGCACGGTTTCCAGCAGTATCGATTTTTCCTCTGACTCTCGCCGCAGGGCCGCATTTTCAAAATTTAGGCGTAAAGCGTGGTTCAGCATCCCTGCCAGACGCAGTGAGCTAGGAATGCTGATGATGGGCAACATCAAAAAAATGATGGCCGGTACGATGTAACGATCATCGCCATTGCTTAGCAAAAAATAGTCAATGGCGACGGTGGCCGGAATGTTGACTACCAGCACCGCGGGAAAATAAGTAAACCAGGTCAGCATGACGCCGACGACTTGGGTGATGGTCGGTACGGCGATGATCAGCACATTGGCGGGATCATTGGTGTCCAGAAACAATACCTGACACATCACCCACCAAAACCCGTTCAATGCTGCGGCAAACAACATCAGTTGCTTGAATTTACGCACGTTATCGATCAATGCTTGCTTGTGAACGTGATAATGGCTCAGCACGATCCAGCGAAAGGCATTGATTGCGGTGAGGATGACTGCCCAACTCAGCAACAAGCTGTGCGAGGCGGTTTGCCATAGGCCCGCCACAATCAGAACGGTAAAAGGCAACATCACCAAGAACACATAACGGCCTTGCCGGGTAGTCACCCATAGGCGTTCCACTTCGATTTCGTCGTTGAGTTTTTGCGCTGTGGTTTTCATGGTTATCCTGATGCAAGCGAATAGATAAGCCTGGATTGGGCTTGAGAGGCGCTAAGTCTGGTGAGAAGCATATGTTTTATGTGGCCCTTAGGCAATCTGTAAAAAGGTCTATTGCTAACGCAATAAGTAAGCGGCCAACTGCAAATTCAGCGGTGGCGTCACACGGAAAAGCCTCTGTGTCTATGTCGTTAGCTCTGTTTTGGCTCTTAGACGGGCTTTTCTGCAATGCAATCGCTTACGCCTTATGTCTTAAGGCATAGGCGCTATGCCATATTTTAAAACCACGCCTGACACAGCATACTTTCAGCACAGGAAGGAAAAAGCAGCGCAGCTGAATATGGCGCAGGATTGTATCAACTAGACCTTGCCGCGGGCTCATTAGTTTGCGCCGTCTGCCAACAACACAACATAGGGTGAAGTCCATTAAACAAAGTAATGCCGTAGCGTATTTGCGCCGGTTATGTTGCTCAGGCTTTAGCAAGGAAATCGTCATTGCCGAATTCCTGCGTGCCGTGCCTACATTGATCGCATCCTGCAACAATACATTTTCTGGCACGGATAGTCGGCTTTATCCCAAATATCACATCGCTGGCTTTGAGATTGGCGCTATGCAGGAGAGCATACCCGCAATAGTGGCCTCAAGTCATACGCCTGCCAAACAGCAACGCGCCCTGAACTGGTTCAAGCATCAGTCGGCCATTACCGATGCCCGGATCATCGATCCAGACTTCTTTCAAAGCGAGTTGTACCATCAGGTATACAAGCCTTTTGACATGCATCATGTGTTGTGGATGCCGGTGTCCAATTGCGGTAGGCCCGTTGGGATGCTGGGTTTGTATCGACCCAAACATCAGAAGCCGTTTGGCAGCAGGGAGCACGTGCTGCTGGGGCAATTGCTCCAGTATGTCTCGCATGCGTTGGACGTAGAGGCTTGCCAGGATAACGAATACGCCGTGGCTGACCGCTCCGGCATGATGATCATGAGTACGGGCGGCGAGATACTTTGTCAAAGCCGGGAAGCCGAGCAATTGTTAAATATGGTACGCCACCCCAGACTGCAAATTGACAAGCGCAGCGAAGACCGCTTACAGGCAAAACTGCTGCAACTGTGCAGCAACCTGGCTGCTGTGTATCGCGGCGAACCGGCGGCGCCGCCTAGTTATTGCCATACCAATGCTTACGGTCAGTTCCTGTTTCGCGCTTATCGGCTGAACGATAAGGACGATAGCCCGCAACATTTGCTGGGACTGACCATAGAGCATAGGGAACCCATGACACTGAAGGTTTTACGCGCCATGAAAAATTTGCCCTTATCCCCCATGCAGCAAGAGGTGGCACAGTTCGTGGCCCTGGGTCTGACATTCGACAGTATCGGTAAACGCTTGAATATCAAACCTACAACGGTCAAGGATCATGTCGGCAAGATTTATACCAAACTGGATATTGGCCAGCGGGATGAGTTGTTGCCCAAGTTATTGGCACTGGCCAGTTAGGGAAGCGCTGAATTGGATAGCCGATGACTCGGCAGATCGCGCAACAGGAATGGTTGAGCCGTTGATTTGCTCAGCGATTACTCTGGATATTGGTATCGTCCCTGATACCTTGGTTTGACGGCTAAAGTCGGCCTGCTATCTCAGCGCTTTGATGCAAGCCGCTGCAGCCTCGACAATAGCCCAGTAAACTCATCAATCCACCCAAAAACAGCCAAGCTGCACCGGGCAACGGCACGGCGGGTAGTTCGCCAATATCACGTTCGACAACAGCCATCGCGTAGCCGTAATACCAACGGTTAGGGCCGTAGTTCGGTTCGTAATAAAGCGGCGAGGTTGTCTGGCTGTTGAATTGTGTGTTGTAACCCCAGGCGCTGTAGCCACCACCAGGCAAAGGGTTTTCGGTGCCAGCCCAATACCAGGCGGATTGGATGTTTTGGAATTTGTTGTAGTCCGCGTCGTGCATTTCGGTGATGGGTTGATTGGGCTGCCCACCCAACTCGAAGGACATCAGCCAGGGATACTCGTTGTCGAGCGCGCAATAAATCCCGTCGCACGGCCTATGGACTTCTGGCAAACGCCAATCCTCGCGGCCGCCGATATTCAGATAATCTACCCAGGCTTTAGCGCCAACCCAGGTCATCAAACCAATCAGGTCTGGGGCGTAAGGGTTGGCAAAATCTTCGTAGCCGACATTAAAGGTACCTTGATAAGCTGTCACGGTTGGCACGGCAGCGGTAATCTTGCGGACCAAATTGGGGTCTTGCAAAAATTGGCTGCGAAACGAGTTGGCATCTGCCAGCCAGGTGATATTGGTAAATGGGTCGTACAGCATTTTGCCGCCCTGGCGGCTGATCAATTCGGCCTGGCTGGGCAACGAGATTAAAGCCAGTGCGGCGGCACTGACCAGGGGGTTAAAGTTTTTCATCGCGATTCTCCTACAAGCCTGAGATTAAGAAGGTTGCGAAATCGAGGTGGCTTTGTCTGCGATTCCGTGTCGGCAAGCTTAAGGATTTGTGGGTTTTGTTTCGCCCTACCGCGGGAGGGTAAGGGCGGCAAGTTGGCGTTTATCTGTTTTTTGGATGGGCCGGGTTGCTAGCGCTTCCAGCAGTCATTGAGCCGGTCACAAGAAATAAGGGGTAGGGTCGAATTTATTCGACCACTGGCCTTATTGAAGACGCACAGTGCGCATGAATTCGCACCTACAGTCGGTTTGGAAATCTTTTCTGATCGGGTGACAACTTGGACAAAAAAACCTCAGTCAACATTCTTGCCCAGCAGATATTGCAATGTGGCGCGCAATTTGGCGGGATGAACGGGTTTGTGCAATAGCGGAAAACCGCTCTCTTCCGCTTCGCGCAGGCGTTCGGGGTCGGTATCGCCGGTAATGACCAATACGCCCAATCGGTAGTCAAGGCGATGAAGCATGTTGCGCGCTACATTGATGTCGGAAACGCCGTCAGCCAGACGATAATCGCTAATCAATAAATCAAGATTCTGGTTGCAGTCAGCCAGGCGCTGCATCACTTGCTCGTCAGAGCGGGCGGCGATGACTTCACACCCCCAGCGCGCCAACAGGCCGCTCATGCTGGCCAGTACGCTATCGTCGTCATCCAGCAGCAAAATTCGTTTGCCCTTCAAACCCCCGGTAGGCAGCGCGGGCCTGCTCTCGTCGGTGATGCCGACATGGCTATGCTTGCGCGTCAGCGGAAGGTTTATCGAAAAACAGGAGCCCTTGCCCAGACTGGACTGTACCGTAATCCGATGATGCAATAAATGTCCCAGACGTTTGACGATTGCCAGCCCAAGCCCTGCTGGCGGTTCCGGCCAGGGTTGTGCAACTGATGAAACTCTACGAAGACTTCGTTGAGTTGGTCTGGCGGAATGCCGCTGCCGGTATCGATCACCTGAATGTCTACATGAGCACCACGCAAGCGCGTACCGACCAGCACCCGGCCGTTTTCGGTGTAGCGCAAGGCATTGCCGATCAGGTTGCGCAACATACGTTCCAACATGGCCGGATCGGTTTGTACCCAATAGCGGCAAGGTCTAACGCGGATGGTATTGTGGTTTTCCAGCGCTAGCGGCTGGAATTCCGCATTAATCCGGGCGAAGATGTCGGCCAGCGCACATGCCTGCCGCTCCGGTTTTACCACGCCGGCATCCAGCTTTGATACGTCCAGCAGCGCGTTCAGCATCGAATTGATGGCGGCTATCGAATCGTCGATCTGATCTATCAGTAGTGCGGTATCGGCATCCCGCACCCGATCCGACAATTCACCAAAAAATAAGCCCAAAGCATGGGTCGGTTGGCGTAAATCATGGCTGGCGGAAGCCAAAAAGCGGGTTTTGGCGGCATTGGCCCGCTCAGCTTCCTTACGGGCGTTTTCCAGGGCGATTTCACGCTTGATCAAATCGCTGATGTCGGTGAAGGTAATTACTCTACCACCTTGCGCCAGCGGCACTTGCCGGATTTCATACACCCGACCATTCGCCAATCGAAACTGGGTGGTGCCCTGGTCGTTGACCGATACTGGCGGCGTTGTGGCGCACAGCAACTGCGCCAACTGGGCATTGGCGTGTATTGGACTGTCAACGCTAGCCAGCAGTTGGCTGAAATGTTTGTTCCACATTCGCAGGCCATCGTGCTTGTCGGACATTACAATCCCTTGACCCATGTTTTCCAGCGCAGTTTCCAGTTGAGTGGATTTTTCTTCCGACTCCTGGCGCAGCGCAGCATTCTCGAAATTGAGCTCCAGCGCACGATTGAGCATGTTGGAGATATTCTGTGAGTAGCTGTAACTCAATATGGGCATGATAAAAAAGGTGATGGCCGACGCCCAAAATGGCATGCCGCCATTGTGCAGCAGCAAAAATCCAATCACCAGCGCGCTTGGCATCGATAGCGCCAACACTGCCGGAAAGTAGGCAAACCAGGTTAACATCGCGCCCACGGACTGGAGGATGGGCGGTAGGCAAATAAACAGCACGTTGGCGGAATCATCGACGTCCAGAAATAAAATCTCTGCCGATACCCAGCCCAAACTGGTGATGGTGCCGGCCAGCAGCGCCAGCATCTTGAATCTTTTGAGATTGGCGGCCAGTCGATGCTTGCGCTGCCGGTAGTACAACAGGATAGACCAGCGAAACACATGCGTGCAGGTGGAAAACCCAAACCAGGCCAACAATTGCCCATGAGGTGCGCTATGCCATAAACCAATCACGATCAGAAAGGAAATGGGCAGCATCACAAACATTCCTATGCCCACGTTGATCGTCGTCATCCACAAGCGTTCCACTTCTATTTGGTTTTGATATTTTGATTCTATGGGAATCATGTGCATTACCTCGATTTGATCCTGCCGCGCCCGGCGGATAGTCGCCAAGGCTGGGTGGAATCGGAAGCCTCTAAAAATTAAAAAGCCGCCTAATCTGGCTGGGAGAAGGCCGGGATTGGGGGTTACAGCAATTATTTACATCCCATTACTCTAGCATTCTCCCTGAGGTGGGGTAAGTTTTTAGAAATTCCCTATTGTTCATCGCTCACGACTAATTCAACTGTCCTGAGTTGCCTGCTAACAGTGTTTGTTTCGATTCCATGATCTGGCTACGCAATGGTTTAAACAGCAAGGCGCGGACTGGATTATTACTAATCAGCATAGCAAAACCGGTTTTTTGCTTTCGTAATTGTGGTTGTGCTGGATAGGCGTGATAATCCTGAAGGCGAATATCGCGTAGGACAAAAAGCTAATTTGCCAAAAGTCAGCTTGCTTAGTATCGATGATTTAGCTGGAAAAATAGCGGCGGTTATTGAGGGGATATTGCTCTATAGTCTGAAGCGATAGTAGCGTAGCTAATCGCTAGTTACTCTGATTGGAGCCAAGCCAGGTTGGATTTTCCGATTTTGCAAAGCCTGCGGGCGCAAAAAAGCCGCTTGGTAGCGGCTTTTTTGGTTCCCAGTGCAGGAAACGATTAACGTTTCGAGTATTGAGGACGTTTTCTGGCTTTGTGCAAGCCGACTTTTTTACGTTCAACTTCACGAGCGTCACGAGTAACGTAGCCCGCTTTTCTCAATTCAGGTCTCAAAGTTTCGTCGAATACCATCAGCGCACGAGTCAAACCGTGACGGATCGCGCCAGCTTGGCCTGAAGGGCCGCCGCCAGTAACAACGATATTGATGTCGAAGTCGCCAGTTTTACCCAGCAATTCCAGAGGTTGTCTGGCGATCATCTCGTCGGTTTTACGACCGAAATATTGTTCAACAGGTTGTTTGTTGATAGTGAATTTGCCTGAACCGATTGTAGCGTAGACGCGAGCAATTGCGCTTTTGCGACGACCTGTTCCGTAGTATTGAGCTGCCATAAACTATCTACCTGCTTAAAGATCTAGAACTTTAGGTTGCTGAGACTGATGATTATGCTCAGAACCTGCGTAAACTTTCAATTTCTTGAACATTGCGCGACCCAAAGAATTTTTGGGCAGCATGCCTTGTACGGCAGTGGTAATGATTCTATCCGGGAAAGTTTGTCTTAACTTGCCCAAGGAAGTAGATTTCATGTTACCTACGAAGCCAGTGTGGCGGTAGTACATTTTATCTTTTTCTTTGTTGCCGGTTACGCCA
>CAIOHN010000096.1 GCA_903858105.1 uncultured Pseudomonadota bacterium
CCGTAATTTTTTTCTAGCAGTTTGTTTTTAACGCTCTTCACTTTAATGATGTCGCGGGTTAAAGCAAACTTCAGCGGCGCTTCTTCACCTTCTCGGATAATGGTCAGCACAATCTCGCTGCCCGGCTCGCCGCGCATGATTTTTACCGCATCCGCCAGTGTCATGCCTTTTACCGGCTTGTCATCCAGACGCACGATCAAATCGCCCGCTTTGACACCTGCGCGTTGTGCCGGGGTATCGTCGATTGGCGACACCACCTTAACAAAACCGTTTTCCATGCCAACTTCTATACCCAAGCCGCCAAATTGGCCAGTGGTGCCTTCCTGCAATTCCTTGTACTCTTCGCTGGCCAGATAAGCAGAATGCGGATCCAGGCCTGCCAACATGCCGCGAATCGCATCTTCCAACAGTTTTTTGTCGGAGACAGGCTCGACATAATCCTGTTTGATGCGCCCGAATATCTCGGTAAACGTCCTCAGTTCATCAAAGGGCAGAGCCTGTAACTCATCAACTTTCGTCGATGCAGGCACTTCTTTTTCGGCCAGGACGCTGCTGCATAAACTCAGCGTTGCACCCAAAATAAAACCGACCAATAAAATTACTACATTTCTGTTTTTTAGCATGTGTTTTAAAGCTCCAACAACCTGTTCCTGTAAATGATTAACCCTTAGCCGGTTTGCGACACCATTGCTCGGGATCAACGGGCCGACCTTTTTTCCTGATACCAAAATACAGCGCAGCATTGGCTCGACCACCGCTGCGCCCCACTGAAGCCAGACTGTCGCCAGCCTTCACATGATCTCCCACACCTTTATGCAAGCTTTGATTGAATGCATACAAACTCATATAGCCTTTACCGTGATCGACAATAATCATCAGGCCATAGCCGCGTAGCCAATCGGCATAAACCACTTTGCCGGACGTTACTGCATGAATATCGGCACCTTCACGAGCATTTATAACCACACCATCCCAGGTCGTCTCGTAACGGCGGCTACCAAATCGTTCGGTAACGGCACCCTGCACCGGCCAAGGCAGCTGTCCCTGCAGCTCGGCGAAAGAAAGGCCCGCAGGCTCGCGAACCGTATTGACTTCGGTTTTTTGGGATGGTTCTATCCGCACCGGCTTAGTCTCCGGCTTTTCAGGCTCTTTAACCGGCTCAACCACAGTCTCTTGCTCTGCATTATCATCAGTTTTCTGCAATGATGCTACCAAGACCTGTAATTTTTTCTCATCGCTGACTAACCTCTCCAGTTGTTCGCTTTTTGAAGAATAGTCGCGCTCGATACTTGCCAGCAGTGTCTCGCGCTGATTTTTCAGCGCCTGCATTGCATAGGTCTCCTGCTGCTTTTTATCTAACGAGACTTGCAGTAACTGGGTTTCGGTATCCTTTTGCGCTTCTAACTGCCGCAACACCTTGAAGTCTTCGGCCATAATCTGCAATTTTTGCAGCCTAGCTTTGCTGAAGTAATCGTAATAAACGGCCATACGACTGGACAATGCCGGATCCTTTTGATTCAGAATGACTTTCAAGCCATCCTGATCGCCGCCACCCATGGCATGAAACGACTTTATCAAGCCGCCCAGCTCTTTTTCCTGGCTATGTATATCTTTTTGCGTGGCCGCAGCTTTGCTCCGCACGTCCTGCAAGACTTGTTCTTGC
Source organism: uncultured Pseudomonadota bacterium (assembly GCA_903858105.1). Classification (GTDB taxonomy): domain Bacteria; phylum Pseudomonadota; class Gammaproteobacteria; order Methylococcales; family Methylomonadaceae; genus Methylomonas. Next base: position 1,664 of record CAIOHN010000096.1, read on the forward strand.
TGTTTGATCTCGGTTTTTATCGCCCGCAAATTGTTGGCTAGCTCGCCATACTGCCGCTCCAGTTTTTGCAACTGCTCGAGCAGTCTGACCTTTTCCGCAGCCAAGCTTTTAACGTCACCGCCGACTTGCTGAATTTTAGACTGAACATCGGCCAAAGCCCGAGCATTAGAAGGGTCGGCGGCGACCGGCAAGGCCGCGCCGACACTTGCAAAAGCTATCAACAAGCAAGGTCCAAGCTTCATCGACTAGGCAATCAGCAAAGACCGGCCTGTCATTTCCACTGGCTGCGGCACACCCAGAATATCCAGCATGGTGGGGGCCAAATCAGACAGATTGCCGCCGTCAGCCAACTTTTTATCGCCACCCACATAGACCAAGGGCACCAAATTGGTGGTGTGAGCGGTATGCGCCTGACCGGTTTCTTCATCGCTCATTTGCTCGATGTTACCGTGATCTGCGGTCAGCAGCATTTGGCCACCCGCTTGCTGCAAGGCATCCAGGATTTTTTGCAGGGACGCATCAATCGTCTCTACCGCTTTGATGGCAGCATTCAAGTTGCCGGTATGACCGACCATATCGCAGTTGGCATAGTTACAAATGATGACGTCATACTCGCCACCCGTAATGGCTTTAACCAGATGCTCGGTCACTTCCGGCGCGCTCATTTCTGGTTGCATGTCGTAGGTTTTGACTTTGGGCGACGGCACCAAAATTCTATCCTCACCGGCAAACGGTTCGTCACGACCGCCACTTAAGAAAAAAGTCACATGCGCGTATTTTTCGGTTTCTGCCAGACGCAATTGCTTCAGACCTTGATTGGACAGCACCTCGCCGATCCCGTTTTTAACATCGACCGACGGGTAAGCAATCGGATAGTTAAAATCCTGATTGTATTCAGTCAATGTGGCGTAATAACCGCGATGCGGTTCGCAACCGCGCTCGAACTTGTCAAAATCAGGGCTGGTCAAAGCCACCGAAATCTCGCGGGCGCGATCAGCACGGAAATTCATGAATACTACCGAATCGTCAATATCCAGCACGACTGGTTGGCCGCTGGCATCGACAATGGCACTAGGCAAGACAAATTCATCGCTTTCATCGCGCAGGTAAGCAGCCGCCAGCGCATCACGCGCCGATGTATAGCTGTATTGTGCCTGACCCTTGGCAATCAGGTTGTAGGCGACTTGTACCCGCTCCCAACGATTATCCCGGTCCATCGCATAGAAACGCCCGCTAACCGACACAATTTGGCCCACGCCAAGTTCGGCCAGTTTAGCCTCCACCAATTCCAAAGACGCATCGGCGCTTCTAGGCGGCACATCACGGCCATCCAGAAACGCATGCAGATAGATTTTTTTCAAGCCGCGTTTGGCCGCCAGTTCGATCATGCCCATGATTTGGGTTTCGTGGCTATGCACGCCGCCCGGCGACAACAAGCCCATAATGTGCAAGGCTTTGCCTTTTTGCAGGGCTTCATCGACCGCACGACACAACACTTCGTTTTTAAAGAAAGAGCCGTCTTCGATTTCCTTGCTGACTCTGGACAACTCCTGGCGCAACAAACGACCGCTACCAATATGCAAATGCCCCACTTCCGAATTACCCATTTGGTCGTCTGGCAATCCCACAACATCCCCGGAGCAACTCAGAGCCGAGGTAGGATAGCGTTGTTGCATACTGTCCCAGCAAGGCGTCGCCGCCAGCGCAATAGCATTGTTATCAGCTTCCTGTCTGATGCCAAAGCCATCAAGAATCAGCAGTAGCAACGGTTTAGGTCGATTGGCCATTAGTTATAAACTCCGAACATTAGTTTTGCAGATATTTAATCGGTAAAGCGTAAGCAGATCAAGACGCAGCCTATCAACTACGAGACTATTTTTCCGTGCTACAGCGTAGGGTATTGAACAATAAAGCCCACTCTGTTAGATTTGCTTACCTTTTATTGTGCCGGCGTAGGCAAGTAAACCCGCTCACGCCATACCGGCATTATACCAGCACAGACCAGCAGTCACAGTTGGAAAAGTGCGGCCGGCCGCACACAGCCCTTAACCTCTGTCACGAATCTCGTTAAATGGAAGATAAAGACGATAACATCCTTTACGACGACACGGATATCAGTCGCGCCGCACGTTGCTTAAAAGCGATGTCGCATCCGCTACGCTTAAAAATCCTGTGCGTCCTGGGCAGCAACTCTATCAGCGTTCAAGAAATTGTTGATAAAGTCGGCACTAGCCAAAGCAATATCTCGCAACATTTGGCTATATTGCGTGACAAAGGCATTCTTGACTATAAAAAAGAAGCCAACCGCGTTTACTATTTCATAGACGACGAACGCGTAATACATCTTATACAGATGATGCGCACCGTTTTTTGCGGCAAATAAAACAACTCCCCAACACCACTAAAAATAAAATTAAGAGATGGATCAATATATAGAATTTGTCACCAACCACTACCTGCTCGCTTTTTCGCTGGTATGCGTTATCTTCCTGTTAATTCAGGACTTGTTTGCTAACTCATTCAACAAATACGAGAGCATTTCGGCGCTAATCGCTGTGACTAAAATGAACGGCGACAATGTGGTCGTGGTGGACGTAAGAGATCAGTTAGAGTTCAACAAAAGCCACATCGAAAACGCGATCAACATCCCGCTGACCAAAGTAGAAGAACAACTAAGCTCGCTGGAAAAACACAAAAAACACCCGATAATCGTCACCTGCCAAACGGGATCTCGCTCGGTTGCGGCCTGCAAAACCCTGACTAAAGGCGGGTTTGAACAAGTCTTTAACATGACTGGCGGCATGCAATCCTGGGAAGA
>CAIOHN010000097.1 GCA_903858105.1 uncultured Pseudomonadota bacterium
GTCTGGCGTGCGGGCGCGGCGATGAGTTCCGCCGGCGTCCCCTGAAACAGGATACGCCCGCCTTCGGTGCCGGCCTCGGGCCCGAGTTCGATGATCTCGTCGGCCAAGCGCATCGTGTCTTCGTCGTGCTCGACCACGATCACGGTATTGCCCAGGTCTCGCAGCCTGAACAGGGTACTAAGCAAGCGCTCGTTGTCGCGTTGATGCAAACCTATCGACGGTTCGTCCAGCACATACATCACGCCCACCAAGCCGGCACCGATCTGGCTGGCCAGGCGAATACGTTGGGCTTCGCCGCCGGACAGGGTGTCGGCGCTACGATCCAGGGTCAGATAATCCAGGCCGACATTGACCAAAAACTCCAGGCGCTCCTGAATTTCCTTATTAATCTTGGCAGCGATTTCGCCGCGATGACCGGGAATAGTGAGTTGCTGAAAAAAGCCCAGCGTTTGTTTGATCGGCAACCGAGTGACGAGATGCAGCGGTTGTTCGGCGACGAAGACATTGCGCGCGCCCAGATTCAGACGTGCGCCATCGCAAGCGGTGCAAGTCTGCTGCGCTAAATATTTGGATAATTCGTCGCGCACCATTTGCGAGTCGCTATCGTGATACCGCCGCTCCATATTCGGAATAATGCCCTCGAACGGATGTCGGCTGGTTTTGGGTTTGCCGTTACCCATCTGAAAGGTAAAGCTGATGCTTTCTGCGCCACTGCCATACAGAATCGCCGCCTGCACCTGTTTGGGGATTCTGGCATACGGCGCTTCCGGGTCAAAGTCGTAATGCGCCGCTAACGCGCAGATGATCTGGTAATAATAGGCGTTGCGTCTGTCCCAACCACGCACCGCGCCGCCGGCCAAACTAATGTCCGGGTTATGCACCACCAGTTGCGGATCGAAATGCTGGCGCACTCCCAAACCGTCGCAGCTTGGGCAGGCACCTTTAGGGTTGTTAAACGAAAAGATGCGCGGTTCCAGTTCGCTCAGGCTATAGCCGCAGTGCGGGCAGGCGTAGCGCTCCGAGAACAGCAATTGCTGGTCGCTTTCCATTGAGGCGGCAATCGCCAGCCCTTCCGATAGACGCAGCGCGGTTTCAAAGGATTCGGCCAGTCGCAAGGCGATGTCGTCACGAATCTTGAAGCGGTCGACTATTACTTCGATGGTGTGTTTTTTCTTTAAATCCAGGGCAGGGGGTTCGTCCAGTTCGTAGACTTCGCCATCGATGCGGGCGCGCAAGAAGCCCTGAGCTTTCAAATCTTCCAGCAGCAGCACGTGTTCGCCCTTGCGATCATTGATCACAGGCGCCAACAGCATCCAGCGTTCGCCTTCCGGCTGCGCCAATACTTGATCGACCATCTGGCTGACGGTTTGCGCTTCCAGCGATACGCCATGTTCCGGGCAGCGCGGGATGCCGACTCTGGCATACAACAGCCGTTAATAATCGTAAATCTCGGTGATGGTGCCGACGGTGGAACGCGGATTATGCGAGGTGGATTTTTGTTCGATGGAAATCGCTGGCGATAAACCTTCGATATGATCGACATCCGGTTTTTCCATCATCGATAAAAACTGCCGGGCATACGCCGACAATGATTCGACGTAACGGCGCTGACCTTCGGCGTAAATGGTATCGAAAGCCAGCGAGGATTTGCCGGAACCGGACAAGCCGGTGATGACGATCAGCCTGTCGCGCGGCAGGTCCAGATCGATGTTTTTTAGATTGTGAGTGCGGGCGCCGCGAATGCTGATGGTGTCCAAAGCTGATCATTCCTGGAATTAGAACAGCTGAATACTATACGGGGAATGGTGGGAGTTGGGCAAAGGGAATACCGTCTGGTAAAGAATATCCAAGCAATGAATTCATTGCACCAAAGCATTTCAAATATGAATTTATGAGATTACCCGGTTGTATCAAAAATCTTGCCAAGCTTTTTGGGGTTGCTTCTACAATCGAGCACACGGTAAACAATAGCGTTATCTTCGATAACTTTGGAATAAATTGCGTAGGGAAAGTGCTTGGCGAGCAGGCGATCAAAGCCAAAATGTAAGGAATGAATGCCAGCGAATAGCGCCAGAGAGTCGATTTCAGCAAATACACTGTCAAAAAAATAATCCCCGATCCCGGCTTTTGGCGGTCATAGAATTTCCTGGCAGCGGCGAGGTCGTCTATAGCCGTGCGGAGAACTTGGACCTTCATTCAAACTGCGAGCGCAATTGCTTCTTGGCTTTTTGCTATTCTAGCGTTTCCATCTCGCCTGCAAGATAATTTTCCTGAGTTTTTTTAAGTTCTGATTCGTGCCATGAGAATTCTGGAATGCTGGACTCCTCATCAACCAGATCGCCCCATAGTGCTTCGATAATTTTAAGTTTCTCTATGGCGGGTAGCTGATGTAATTCAGTTAGGGTCAGTGGTGTATTCGCTTCTAATGGGTATCGATTTATCGGCCTGAACAAATGGCATATTGTTTTGATGTATTACCCTAATGCAAGCCGTCGCGTCGGCCAACAAATCTGTTCCAATGTCTTGCACTGAGCGGCTGTCCAGATAATCGCTTAATCTTTTGCTGGGCATTCATGCGCTAGAGCGCCACCCCAATAAACTGGTACTATAGCCACCTTTAACGATTCAAGGCAAAGGGGTTTGGGTTTGACACAGGTTCAGGATATTACCAGTCCGATGACGGCCATGGAGAAGCGGGCTACCGTATCGCTGGCCAGTATCTACGCGCTCAGAATGTTGGGTTTGTTCATGCTGCTGCCGGTGTTGTCGCTGTTTACCGAGCAAATGCCGGGTTCTACGCCCAAATTGGTCGGATTGACCATGGGTATCTACGGCCTGACCCAGGCTATTTTGCAAATTCCGTTTGGCTTGTTGTCCGATCGTTTTAGCCGCAAGACTATTATTGTCATCGGTTTGATTTTATTCGTGGCTGGCAGTGTTTGGGCTGCGCTGGCGACTGATATTTATGGCGTACTGATAGGCCGGGCCTTGCAAGGCTGTGGCGCGATTTCCGCGGCGGTGATGGCGTTGTTGGCTGATTTGACTCAAGAAGTGCATCGCACCAAAGCGATGGCGACTATCGGTGCCAGCATCGGTGTGTCGTTTGGCGTGGCGATTACCATGGGGCCGATCATCGCGCATCATTTCGGCATTGCCGGTATCTTCTGGATGATAGCGGTGCTGGCTGCTTTGGCGATTTTGGTTATTTTATTCGTGGTGCCCAATCCAGAAAAAATCAGTACCCACCGCGATGCCGAGTACATCCCGTCTGAACTCGGCTCGGTTATCCAAAACCCGGATTTATTGCGGCTAAATTACGGCATTTTTGCCCTGCATCTGATTTTGATGGCCAGCTTTGTGGTGGTGCCATTGCTGATGCGCGATGCCGGTTTGGAGGGCGGTAAGCACTGGATGGTGTATTTGCCGGTGTTGGTGACCTCGATGGCGATGATTATTCCGTTCGTGATCGTTGCCGAGAAAAAGCGGCAAATGAAAAAAGTCTTTATCGGCGCCATTACCACCTTGGTACTAGCCAACATCGGTTTTGCGTTATTTCACGCTGAGTTGATCGGTCTGATTGTCTGTTTGTGGATTTTCTTCTGCGGTTTTAACCTGCTGGAAGCCACTTTGCCGTCTTTGATTTCCAAAACCGCCCCCGGCGATTTAAAAGGCACGGCTATGGGGATCTATTCCAGCGCCCAGTTTCTGGGTGCGTTTTTAGGTGGCGGCGCCGGTGGTTGGTTGTATGGCGAATATGGCGCTGCGGCGGTGTTTATGTTTTCTGCAGGCGTGGCCGCCAGCTGGATATTGATTGCGCTGTTTATGTCGCCGCCACGTTATTGGGCTAATCTTTTGTTATCGTTGCAAGCCGTCAAACCGGAGCGCGGCGCAGAATTCTCGAAGCAATTGCTGGCTATAAACGGTATTGAAGAAGTACGCCTGCATTTTGAAGAAAACGCCGCTTACTTAAAAGTTGATAACCAACAACTCGACAAAAACCAATTAGGTATTTTTTTAAAGCAGTGGCAGTAGACCGCTGATAATTGCATTTTTTACAAGGAGATATGCATGTTAAATAAAGTTATGCTGATCGGCCGCCTGGGTGCCGATCCGGAAGTTCGTTACATGCCAAACGGTGATGCTATAGCTAATATTCGTTTAGCCACCAGTCGTCGTTGGAAAGATAGAAACACTAACGAGCGTAAGGAAGAAACTGAATGGCACCGAGTGGTGTTTTTTAGCGGTTTGGCGAAAATTGCTGGTGAATATCTGAAAAAAGGCAGTCAGGTTTATGTCGAAGGCCGGATTCGTACCCAAAAATGGCAGGGTCAAGACGGACAAGAGCGATATACCACCGAAATAGTCGCTGATAATATGCATATGCTGGATAGCAAAAGCGGCGGTACTGCCAGCTATTCCGACAACAATAGCCAGCCATCCGGTGGTGGTTACGACAATCGCCCGTCCGCGCCTGCCAGCGCACCATCGTCTGCACCGGCGTCGTATGACGATTTCGATGACGATATCCCGTTTTAAAGTCGAAACTTTTTTAGAAAAGTAGTGATAAAAGGCCCTCTGCTACGGGCCTTTTTCAATTCGCAGGGCATGCTACGGCAGCAACCCAGGAAAAAGATCGTGCAAATCGGCTCAGCAGGCTTGTTAGCCAGGCTATTGCTGACTTACTTATGCAGTTAGCAGGTATTAAGGCAATTATTTTGGCTTAGACCGAGTGCCCAGTAACATATCAAACCAGGGCCACGTCACACACCAGTTTCCAGAATTTGGACGCATGTGATGTTGGTAATGCCAATTTAAATGTGCCTTGGCCCAGGCGGGGTCAAGATGCGCTTTGCGATGCTTGAAATAGTAAAGTGCCAGCGAGGCATAGACTGCCAGGCAAAAAACCGGGTAAAACCCCAACAAAGGCGCATGCGCTAAAAACAGGACGGCAAACACCGTCAACTCTTTGGTTTGGGGGTTCCAGACCGAAAGCTTGAGCCTACGATAACCTGGATCGAGCATCTCGTTTTGCTTGCAAACAGCATGGTGTTCCTGCAAATGAAACGCCCACATACTGCCCGGATTTTTGCCAAGTCCGTGCAGAATCAATTTGTGGAACAGCCATTCGCCCAGATTTGTATAGAGTAAAGCAAGCACTATTTGCAGACTGAAATTTAGCATGGCGCTTTGGGTGTCAGTTAATAAAGCCAGTATATCCAAGGCAGAGTAAAGCAAATAGCAGTATGTGATTAAATAAAATCTGGCGCAGCAGTTTGTATCAATTGAACTGCACATTGATCGCTAGCGGCAACTTTTTGCTGACAGCAATGTCCACTCAAGCATCAGCTTGAATAATCTCGTAAAGAAAATAATTAAGATTCCGACAGTGCCATCCTCGGAACATATGCTTTCACCACCATTCAGGAGAACACCATGCACGTCAGCTCAGAGCAAGCCGAAAAAGCCATCGCCGCCGCGATAGTAGAAGCCAAAAAACTGGGTACGCAAATGTGTATCGCCGTGGTCGATTCCGGCGCCGACTTAAAAGCCTTTAACCGGATGGACGGTGCCTGGGTGGGTAGTGTGGACATCGCCATCAAAAAAGCCAAAACAGCGGTGTTTTTTGGCATGAATACCGGGCAAATAGGCCAATTGTCGCAACCCGGCGGGCCTTTATACGGCATCGAACATTCCAATCAAGGCTTAATCACTTTTCCGGGCGGGGTGCCTATCGTCGATCAAGACGGTGTGTTGATCGGTGCGCTGGGTGTCAGCGGCAGTTCCGTGGAAAATGATCATCAAGTCGCTAAAGCAGGTGTCGATGTCATCGGCTTGTCTGATTTACCTTCCCACCCCTGGCGGACTTGATCGCGGCAGATGTGCGCAAGGTATAAGCCTTAAGCAAACAGGAGGCGGAGCGATGACTAAGCAAGACATCCCCAACAATTTCCAGCAATCGGTTTGCCTGCAATGCGGTTACAACATGATCGGCGAAATGCCGGATGTTTGTCCGTTTTGCGGGGCAGGGCATGAGCAATTTATGGCCTGGGATGTGGTCGAAAAGACCTATCTGGTCACGACTCGGGTTGTAAACTGCGCCGTTAGCCAGTTGTTGTCGGTGCCGAAACTGGGGCTGGAACATGCCGCCTATCGCATCGAAACCCAAGTCGGCGCGGTGTGGATCGATGCGCCATCGGCTTTTAATCGCACACTGGCCCCCGTCCAAACTATATTGTTTACCCATCACCATTTTCTCGGTGCCTCCAATCAATATCGCCAGCTTTGGAATGCCCAGGTTAGTCTGCACGAGCAGGATGCAAAACACCGGTTGGTCAGCTTGTTCGATATTGATCAGCGCTTTACTGAAGATTTTAGCCACAATGGCATAGAGGCTTACCACGTCGGCGGTCATACGCCGGGGTTTACGTTTTACGTTTACCGGGACACGTTGTTTATCTGCGATTATGTGTTTTTAACGCCAGTAGGTATGCGCTTCAATCCGTATGGGCCCACTTTAGAAACCAAGCAGCAAGCGCGACGGATTTACGACATTATTAGCGCCAAAACCTTACGCACCGTCTGTGGCTACAACTATACTGCGCATTTTGCTGATTGGTTGCCGGGATTTGAACGACTGTTAGGGTAAAGCATATAGTCCTTATATTTTCAGCCTATAACCCACGCCGGATTCGGTCAGTAAAAACTTGGGCTGAGTCGGATCCGCTTCCAGTTTTTGTCGTAACTGGCTCATGTAAATCCGCAAGTAATGGGCGTTTTCTTTATACGATGGCCCCCAAACTTCTTTCAGGATTTGTTGATGGGTCAGAACCTTGCCAGCATGTTTAACCAGTACGCTGAGTAAACGGTATTGAATCGGGGTGAGATGAACCTCTGCGTCATCGATGCTGACAATCCGGTTCAGCAAATCCATTTTTAGATTAGCGGTTTGAAATATGTCGTTTTGGGCTTGCTCTGATGATCGACTGCCATGCCGTAATGCCACCCGGATACGCGCCAGCAATTCGCCAAAACCAAAAGGCTTGCTTAAATAATCATCGGCTCCGGCATCCAGTGCATCAATTTTTTGCTGTTCGCCGTTGCGCGCCGACAGAATGATGATGGGCAAGGCAGACCAACTGCGGATAGCTTTGATTACCTCTACGCCGTCCATGTCCGGCAATCCCAGGTCAAGAATGACCAGATCAGGTTTGCGCACACCTGCTTCGACTATGCCTTGTTTAGCCGTCTCTGCTTCGTGTATCACAAAGCCGTGTGAGCACAGGCTGGTGCGCAAAAAGCGTCGAATCGACGCATCATCTTCAATAACGACAATAACCGGATCAAATTTGGCCATGTGTTTTGCTTGCTAGAAAAGACATCATTCGTCGGTTGCTATGCTGGGTGGCGACTGGTCTAGCGGCAGGATAAAGCTGAACACCGCACCGCCTTCAGCGCTATTACGGGCAAAAATCCGCCCACCATGCACTTCGATAATCGCCCGACAAATCGCCAAGCCCAAACCGACACCGCTTTGCGCCGCCTCATGACGAGCCTGATAAAACTTTTGAAACAAACGCTCCTCCTGGCCTTCCTGAATACCGGGTCCGTGATCGGTAA
>CAIOHN010000098.1 GCA_903858105.1 uncultured Pseudomonadota bacterium
CACAATTGTATTTTTTTTGTCGATTAGTTCAAAAAAATTATAGTGTTATATTTGCGAAATTTGAAGCTATCCAATTTGGTTGTGAGTTACTTTGTGTTGTTGCGAGCAATATTGTCCCCACCAATAGCCTTGAACAACGCCACATGTCCAACCGCCCAGTTCAACTGGCTTTGCACCAGTTGTTCGCGAGTCTGATGCCAGATCCTCTTGCTGTCTAATACGCTTTGCAGATCGCTTTCACCTTCGGTGTAATAGACCTCGGCGGTGTTGGTGGCTTTACGAGCCGTGAGTTCGGCTATTTCCAAGCTTTGCTGGCGATTATGTTCGCCTTGCAAAGTTGCTAAGTTGTCTTCGACTTCTTTGAGTGCGTTTAGTACCGATTTTTCGTAGGCTGCCAAGGCTTCTCGGTGGCGAGCTTCCTGTGCGTCGACGTTAGCCATTAACCTTCCGGCCTGGAAGATAGGCAGCGATAGACGTGGACCGAAGCCGTAGAAACCGCTGGATAAATTAGTGAAGTTACTAAGATCCTGGCTTTGGAATCCGGCGGAGCCGGTCAGGGACAATTTTGGGAACAACTCCGCTACCGCTGCACCAATTGATGCGTTTGCCGCGGCAACCACCCGTTCGGCTTGACGAATATCGGGCCGCTGCCTCAGGATATCTGACGGCAAGCCAGGGGCGATTGTTGGCGGTAGCGGAATGGATGCACTCAGTTTGGTCAATTCGGTGTCTAAACCCGTTGGTGGTAAACCTGACAATAGCGCCAAGGCATGACGATGGTTTTTGATTTGCGCGGAAATAGGTGCAACGGCGCTGGCAATGGTTGCCAATTCCGCTTTGGCCCGCTGAACGTCGAGAGCCGTCGCTAAGCCTTCCTCATAGCTGGCTTCGGCCAAGCGCAGGATTTCGCGCTGGTTGTGAAGATTGTCTTCGGCGATTTCCAGACGGCACTGTAGCATTTTCAATTCCAGATAAGCCCGCGCGATTTCAGCGCTAAGGCTGACTCTGATATCGTGTTCGCTTTCGGCGATGGCTTCGGCATTGGCCTCGGCTGCTTCCTGCTTTCGGCGGATACCGCCGAACAAATCTAGCTCCCAACTGCTATCGAAACCAGTTTGAAATAAATTGAACGGTGTACCGATAGGGCCGAAGGCTGTCGACTGTCCGGCGCCGTTTTGCAAGGAGCCCATGAGGCCTAACAAGGCATTGGGGCTAATGCGCTGACGTTGGTAGGCGCTCGAAGCGTTAACGCTCGGCCACCGCTCGGCGTCGGTCGCATCGCGCTGGGCTCTGGCCGCCTGGATGCGCTGACCGGCAGCTTTGAGATCGAGATTGCCTTGGAGAGCCCGTTCGATCAACAGGTTTAAGGTAGTGTCGTTAAAGCCTCGCCACCATTGCGTCAATTTGGCGGAGTGGGTTGAAACAGCGTTGCTTTCCGACCAGTTTTTCGGCAAAGTCAGTTCAGGTTTAACGTAGTCTGGACCTACCGTGCAAGCTGTTATCAAAATTAAGTTTGAAGTGCTTAAAAAGGCTTTGATATGGGATAACTGAATCATCTACTCCTCCTTGATTCCAAACCACGTCGCGTACAAGGCGGGCAGGAACAGCATGGTCAATACCGTCGCTACCAAAAGTCCTCCCATGATAGCAATCGCCATCGGCCCCCAGAACACACTAGTGGTCAAAGGTATCATCGCTAAAATAGCGGCTGCGGCGGTTAGCAGGATTGGCCGCAAGCGCCGAACTGCGGCTTCGATGACTGCATCCCACGGTCTGATCCCGGCGGCGATATCTTGTTCTATTTGATCGACCAGGATTACCGAATTGCGCATGATCATACCGGCCAAGGCGATCACGCCCAATGTGGCGACGAAGCCGAAGGGGACATGGAAAATCAATAAAAACAGGGTCACGCCAATCATCCCCAGGGGTGCGGTGAGTAAGACCATCGCCGTGCGTTTGACGCTTTGCAGTTGTATCATCAACAGGGTCACCAAGCTGAGCAGCATCACTGGCATCACGGCGTTGATCGAGGCCTCGGCTTTCTGGCTGCTCTCGACCGCGCCTCCCAATTCGATGCGGTACCCGTCCGGCAACTTGGCGCGCAAAGGTTCCAGTAAGGGTTCGATTTGTGCGGTCACTTGCGGCGCCTGGGTGTCGTCGCGGATGTCGCTGCGTACTGTAAAGGTTGGAAATCGGTTTCGGCGCCAGATGATCCCTTCCTCAAAACTGAAATTGCTGCGCACCAATTGTCCTAAGGGGACCGCTTTGCCGGTATGCGTATGAACATTGATCTCCTCGATCAAAGCCGGATTATTACGTTCCATGGGTTCGGCGCGCCCCAAAACCTCGATCAGCTTATTGCGTTCGCGGTAATCAGTGATGCCAAAACCCGACAACATGGTGTTTAATACCGTGGAAATGTCCTGGGAACTGACGCCTAATACGCGTGCTTTATCCTGATCCACATCCAGTTTC
>CAIOHN010000099.1 GCA_903858105.1 uncultured Pseudomonadota bacterium
AGCTTGGAAGGCTGGAGTTCTACCATTGAACTACACCCGCAGATTCCATTAAATTTAGGTGGTGGAGGGGGGAGGATTCGAACCTCCGAAGGTAGAACCGGCAGATTTACAGTCTGATCCCTTTGGCCGCTCGGGAACCCCTCCGTTACTTAATCAGTCAATTATCCTAGCATACGCGCTTTCAGTCAAGCTTTTTTTACTAAAATAACGCTTTATTAATTATTGATGGCATTTAAATCGCCATTAAGCAGTGCGTCGATCTTTCTTGTCGTCGCATCAAATAACTTGTCCAACGCTGAGCGCTCATCTAAAGACATTTTGGACAACACATAATCAGCTATGTTTGAACCAGTAGTAGGCCGATCAATACCAATTCGCAATCGATAAAAATCCCGCGATCCAATATTCGCAATGATGTCCCGCAAACCATTATGCCCGGCATGCCCGCCATCCCGCTTCAATTTTACGATCCCGCCAGCTAGCTCCAATTCGTCGTGAGCCACCAACAAATCATCGGGATTTAATTTGTAATACCTCAGCAAGCCACCCACTGACGCACCACTTTTATTCATGAAGGTCATCGGCTTTAACAACATCAATCTATTCCCTGCAATATTGCACTCTGCCAATTCACCGTGAAATTGGTTGGCACTCATCCAGCGAGCACCAGCAAAATCAGCCAGATAATCTACAAACAAAAACCCGGCGTTATGCCGGGTTTTTTCGTATTGCTGGCCTGGATTCCCCAGCCCAGCAATCAACTTAATCATTCAACCTAAGCCGCTTGAATTTTATTCAGCGCCTTCTGCAGCCGCTTTTGATTTGACGATTTGCGCAACCGGATGATCGTGCTCTGCGCCATGCAATAAAGCAGCAATCTCAACGCCCTGAGGCAGCACTAAATCTGACAAATGTATTGTGCAACCCACATCAACAGCAGCCAAATCTACTTCAATAAATTCTGGCAAAGCAGACGGCATGCACAATACTTCTACATCAGCCATTGTGTGATTTACAACGCCGCCCTTCTTGACACCAACAGAAGTCGCTTCGTTTATAAAATGCAACGGCACATGAACTTTAAGCTTGTGACTGGCATCAACTCGCATGAAATCCATATGCAAAATTTGCGGTCTTGCAGGATGACGCTGTATATGCTTAAGAACCGCTTTCTCGGTTTTGCCGTCGATTTTCACATCCAGCACGTGCGAATAAACCGCCTCATGCGCCAAATGCTTAACCACTTCGTTGTGATCTAAAGTTAACATCTCAGGAGCGCCGTCTCCACCATAAATAACAGCAGGTACTTTACCCAGGCGACGAACTACCTTAGCAGCGCTGCTACCAGTGGTACCACGAGCTTCTGCAACAAATTCAAACACGTTAGCCATCTTTTTCTCCAAAAGCTTGTTACACAAGCACTACTTTAATCTAATCAATCAACATATAGCGAGCTTACAGACTCGCCAACAGCTATTCGGCGTATGGTTTCAGCCAGCATTTCCGCAACACTTAATTGCCTAATTTTACCAATTGACGACAATTCTACTGTCAACGGTATCGTGTCAGTGACCACTAATTCATCAAGCACTGAATTCTGTACGTTATCAGCTGCCCCGCCAGATAAAACCGGATGAGTACAGTAAGCCACCACTTTTTTGGCGCCGTTCTTTTTCAAGGCTTCCGCAGCATGGCAAAGCGTACCAGCAGTATCAACCAAGTCATCGACCATTACGCAGGTGCGACCTTCAACGTCGCCGATAATATGCATAATTTCAGAGACGTTTGGCCGGGGTCTCCGCTTGTCAATGATCGCGAGATCGGCATCGCCCAGGCGTTTTGCAATTGCTCTAGCTCTGACTACGCCACCTACATCGGGCGAAACCACAATTAAATTTTCGTATTCTTGCCGCCATATATCGCCCAACAAAATCGGGGACGCGTATACGTTATCAACAGGGATCCCGAAGAAACCCATAATTTGATCAGCGTGCAAATCAACCGTCAACGCCCTGTCTGCACCGGCATTACCTATCATATCCGCTACCAATCGAGCAGTAATAGGAACCCTAGCCGACCTGGACCGCCTATCTTGGCGAGCATAACCGTAATACGGCATTACCGCAGTAATTCTGGCGGCAGACGCCCGCCTAAGCGCATCTATCATCACCAACAATTCCATCAGGTTTTCGTTGGTTGGCGAACAGGTGGGCTGTATTACAAATACATCCCTACCTCTAACATTCTCTTCTATCTCAACAAAAATCTCGCCATCGCTGAAGCGACCTACTGTAGCCATTCCCAGGCGCATGTTGAGCTTCTTAACAATACCTTCAGACAGAGCCTTATTGGCATTACCCGAGAATACCATTACCGAGGCTTCACGCATTCCAGGACTCCCAAGGGATTATTGTATGGAGATTATGGCTGGGCTGCTAGGATTCGAACCTAGGTATGCGAGGATCAAAACCTCGTGCCTTACCGCTTGGCGACAGCCCATTAAATAGATTAAACCGATCCTTGTTCTAACTTCTCATAGAGAGGTGATTTGCTTAACCCTTTGGCTAAGTAAACCGTCCACTTATCTTTTTCTAATGCAAAATAAGCCTCTCGCGCAGACTTCTCTGAATCGAACTGCGCAAACACACACGCCCCCGTTCCAGTCAATCTTGCCTCTGCATATCTGGACAAAGCATCCATTGCCAGCCCAATAGAACTATACAACTTGCTGACAACCGGAAGACAATCATTCCGCCGATCCCCTGCGATAAAGTCCTGCATTTTGATGGCTTTACTATCTCTTGTCAACTCTTCTGCTAAAAAAATCTGCTTGGTGTTTACATGACAATCTGGCTTTATGGCCACAACCCATTGTTCTGGAATGGATATAGGCACTAAATTTTCACCAACACCCTCTCCCCAAGCCGTGTAGCCATAGACAAAAATCGGCACATCCGCACCAAGCTGCAAGCCCAATTCCATCAGCTTTTCCACCGACAGCCCTAAATTCCACAGGTGATTTAAGACCACTAAAGTGGTTGCCGCATCTGAACTACCGCCGCCCAAACCACCCCCCATAGGCAGATTTTTTTCGACTTCAATACACACACCGGACGCGCACCCGGTGTACTGTTTCAACAAATTAGCAGCACGAACAGTTAAATCGTCCTGCTCAGGGACACCGGGGATTGGGCATTTCAAAAATACCCGCCCATCATCTACCCGATGAAATGTTATCCAGTCGCACAAATCGATAATTTGAAATACGGTCTGGAGTAAATGATAGCCATCCGGGCGACGACCAGTGATCCTCAGCATCAAATTCAACTTGGCCGGTGCAGGCCATTTGTTAGCCCAGTCCGCCCCCATTTCTTGCACACTCGTCACGATAAATCCCACTGATCAACTACTAATTTAATTTTTGTTTTGTCTTTTTCGGCATTAATTTTTCTTGGCAGCAACACAGCGTTGACCCGCTGCATTTCTTTATACGAGACTCGCCATCCAGACTGCAAAAAACCATCACCCTGCTCAATAAACTGGCTATCTGGCTGTGTCGCTCCCAACACCCAATATCTAAGGGCATTGACCGGCACATCCACACTCAATTGCTCGGCCAAGACCTCATCGACCGACCCGTTGAATTCTTGGCGCTTATCGCCATCATCGACCACCACCCTATCCTCGACGACAGCAATAGTCATACGACCTTGCGCCAACGGCCCGGTCAGCTCAATATCGTCACGCGCCAGAGTGTGCCGCCAGCTTATCGACGCAGAAATAGAATCTTTCTCGTCAGCCATGGCCAAGCGTCCTTCGAAATACCATTGCTTTTGCTGCTGCAAAGACTGCATGCCGGCCAATTGATATAAATCAGCCGGTTTGTCCAACACTGTCGCACACGCATTCAGCAACAGCGTTAAAATCAATACTGCAAATCTATTAGCCACTATTGTCCTGATTGCAAAAACCGCTTTTTAAAGTCCAACAGATACTCGTCATCCGGAGACTTTTTATAAGCGCTATCGAAAATCTCTTTGGCTTCCTTTTTTTCACCCAAAAACCACAACACTTCCGCAATATGCGCAGCAATCTCGTTTTCAGGCTGCTTTTCGTATGCCTTACGCAAATAGCCCAAAGCCTGCTCCGGCTTACCCTGCTTAAACTGCAACCATCCGTAACTATCGATCACCACAGCCTCGTCTGGCTGTATTGACAGCGCTCGCTCCAGATACTTTTGCGCCTCATCATAGCGCTGCGTTCTATCGGTCAAGGTATAACCCAAAGCATTTAAAGCACCTACATCATCAGGCTTTTTACTCAAGATTTTCTGCAAATCCGCCTCTAATACATCCAATTTATCCAGGCGCTCTGCTACCAAAGCCCTGGCATATAAAATCTCGCGATTATCCGGCATATCTTTCAAGGCCTGACTTAACACGTCATAGGCTTCCTGGTATTTACCTTGCTGGTTATACAATTCCGCTTTGACCATCAACACCCGCAAATGCTGCTCAGGATATTTAATATCCATGCGTTTGACGCGCGTCTCAACGTCGTCAAACCGCTTCTGATTCATTAATAGCGATACAGCCGCCATATCAGCATCGAAGGCAAAATTTCCGTCGCTGACACGATCAAACCAAACTAAGGCTTTATCGGGATGTTGCTGATCAAGCTCAATTTTGCCTAAATAAAAGCTGGCTTGACCTTCCCATTCGGGATTACTCAACAGCTTTTCCAAGGTATTTTCAGCTTTATCGACTTGTCCTTGCTGCATGTGGATTAACGCCAGCGCAAACAAGGCTTCCGCGTCATCCGGCTTGTCCTCAAGTACGCTCTGACACAACTTGATCGCATCGTCGTAATCGTGACTATTCACCAAGACTTCGAGCAACATCTTTCTCAACTGCCGATCTTCCGGTGCCTGTTTAACCGCTTTTTCCAGATACTGCCGCGCTTTAGCCAAATCACCTGAGCGTCCGGCCAACTGGGCTTGAAAAATGACCGCTTTATTCCAATCGGGCGCGATCAACAAAGCCTGATTGACTTTTTGCTGGGCCAGTTCAGGATTCTGCAACATAGTTGCCAGCACCGCCTGCACAAAAAACACACTCGCCTGGTCTGGATGCTGACCTGCCAGTTCTTCCAAAACATCGTAGGTAAACTGGGTGTGGCCGTCTTTTTCCAGCAATTTGGACATTTCCAGCAAGCCACCCTCAAATCCGGCTGGATCATCAACCAACATGGCGTTGAGATTTTCTACTGCCGCTTTACGATCAGAATTTTTGATCGCCAGCAACACGGCAAACTTTCTGGCCGCCAAATTTTTACCGTCTTTGGCCAACCAAACGGTTAAAGCCTCGCGGGTGCGCTGCTCGTCTTTTAAAAATAAACCGATTTTAACCGCGCGCTCCGCGATTCTGGGATCATCAACCCGCTTTGCGGCCTGCAAATAGGCATCCATCGCCAAATCATACTGATTACGCTGCCCGGCCAATTCTGCGGCCATCAGCAAATACAGCACCTCTTCATCGATTACCGTATTACGATTGACCCGACTTTCCAGCCCATCGGCAGCCGCAGTTGTACCCTGCGCCTCAGGTTCTTTCTCAGGCGATACCGCGCAGCCAGACAAAGATAAAATTATTGCGATCGCTATCCATTTATTCATGCAATCAATTGACCCATTTTTTGAAAAACTATTCCTCATAGATTACCAGAAAAAGCCCTTAAATCGGACTGTCGTTTCATTGAATTTGGACAATGTCGCCGCAATCCTTAAAATATCGCACTTTTCTTGTGCTATTGTTCGCAACCAATGACTCTTCTTGCCCTAGGGATAAATTACAATACTGCGCCGGTTGCGATCCGTGAACGCTTGGCTTTCCCGTCGGAAATTCTTGATAACACACTGAAAAACCTATGGAATGTTCGCGAAATAAGCGAAGCCGCCATTCTTTCAACCTGCAACCGCACAGAGTTTTATTGCCAGGCAGATAGCGACGATCAGTCCTCGCTGGTCAACTGGATAGCAGACACCAAACAGATAAAACCCGCAGAATTTACCCCATATTTATACAGCTACACGGATAGTCAATCGATTCGACACATGTTTAGAGTCGCTTGCGGACTTGATTCCATGATCCTCGGCGAGCCGCAAATTTTGGGTCAAATGAAGACCGCCTATCATGCAGCTTCGCAAGCTGGCACTTTAGGCAGAAATCTGGGCAAATTGTTTCAACACACCTTTTCTGCAGCCAAAAAAGTCCGTACCGATACCGCGATTGGCTCCAGCCCTGTGTCAGTGGCCTTTGCCGCCGTACAACTTGCGCAACAGATTTTTGACAAACTCAGCGAACAAACTGCACTGTTGATTGGCGCCGGTGAAACCATAGAACTCACCGCCCGTCATCTGCATCAACACGGCATAGGCCGCATCATCATCGCCAACCGGACTTATGACAAAGCTCACGCCCTGGCTACGCAGTTTGGCGGCTATGCGATTGCCCTCTCTGAGCTATCCGAGCATTTAGCGGAAGCCGACATCGTTGTCTCCTCCACTGCCAGCCAATTGCCTATATTAGGCAAAGGCCGGGTGGAGAGCGCCATTAAAATCCGCAAGCATAAACCGATGTTTATGGTGGATCTGGCCGTGCCGCGCGACATCGAAGCCGAAGTAGCCCAACTTCGCGATGTGTATTTGTACACCGTCGATGACTTGCAACACACCGTCAATCAAAACATGGATTCGCGCCGCCGCGCTGCAGAACAGGCCGAAGAAATCATCGACACGCAAGTCGAGCATTTCTTGTCCTGGCTGCGCTCGCAAGGCGCACAGGAAACCATTCGCGATTACCGTACGCAAGCGGAAACCACCCGCGACGAAGCCCTACAACGCGCCATTTCCCTGCTCAACAGCGGCGTAGCAGCCGATGAAGTATTACAGCGCCTGGCTCACACCTTGACCAACAAACTGATTCACACGCCCTGCGCGCAATTGCGCGAAGCCGGTGCCAACGAGCGCCATGACCTGATCGCCGCCTCGCGCGAAATTTTTAAATTACGATAAACATCCTGATGAAACCCTCGATACAAACCAAACTGGAAAACCTCGGCGAGCGCTTTGAAGAAATCACCGCATTGCTGTCGCAACCAGAGGTACAAAGCAACCAAAATCAATTCCGCAGCTTAAGTCAGGAATACGCCCAAATCGAACCGCTGGTAGCCTGCTACAAAACCTATCAGGACAACGTAGCGGACTTGGAATCGGCGCAGGAAATGGCCAAAGATAGCGACCCGGAGTTGCGGGAAATGGCTAAAGAGGAAATCCAGGCCGCCGAAGCGCAACGCGAGGAACTGGAACAACAACTGCAAATCCTGCTATTGCCCAAAGACCCCAACGACAACCGCAACGTATTTTTAGAGGTGCGTGCTGGCACCGGCGGTGACGAAGCGGCGATATTTTCCGGGGATTTGGCGCGCATGTATCAACGCTATGCGGAAAGACAAGGCTGGAGCAGCGAGATTATCAACGAAAACCGCGGCGAACACGGCGGCTTTAAAGAGGTGATCATGCGCGTCAGCGGCCAGAACGTTTATTCGCAACTTAAATTTGAATCAGGCACCCACCGGGTACAACGCGTTCCAGAAACCGAATCGCAAGGCCGGGTGCATACCTCCGCCTGCACTGTGGCGATCATGCCGGAAGTCGATGCCGTCGATGAAATCGACATCAACCCATCCGATCTGCGCGTTGATACCTTCCGCGCGTCCGGCGCGGGCGGTCAGCACGTCAACCGTACCGAATCAGCCATCCGTATCACCCACATCCCATCCGGCGTGGTTGTCGAGTGCCAGGATGAACGCTCACAGCATAAAAACCGGGCGCGCGCCATGGGCGTACTGCAAGCGCGCTTAATGTCAGCTGCCCAGGAAAAACAGCATGCGGAACAATCAGAAAGTCGCAAGCTGCAAGTGGGTAGCGGCGACCGTTCCGAGCGTATTCGCACCTATAATTATCCACAAGGCCGCCTGACCGACCACCGCATCAATCTGACCTTGTATAAGCTGGAAGAGATTATGGAAGGCGGTCTTGAGCATGTGATTCAGCCTTTGATTCACGAACATCAAGCAGAATTGCTGACGCAGTTGGGCAATGGTTAGTTCTGTTGTATTGGGCGCATGAATTCGCCCCTACAAATGTCTGATTGCATTCACGATCTTATAGCTGCGGGCAAAACAGGTCTGGCCGACACTTCAGATACCGCTGAACTGGACACGGAAGTTTTACTTTGCCATTGTTTAAATAAAACCCGCTCCTTTTTACGCGCCTGGCCGGAACATCAACCAACACCTGCGCAGATTGCGCAATTTAAAAACCTGATCGATCAGCGCCGGTCAGGTAGGCCTATTGCCTACCTGACCGGCGAACGCGAGTTTTGGTCGCGCAATTTTAGCGTCAGCCCGGACGTGCTGATTCCAAGGCCGGATACAGAACTATTGATCGAACTGAGCCTTGCGCTAATCCCCAGCGATAAACCTTGTAAAATTATCGACCTTGGCACTGGCTCGGGGATTATTGGCATTACCCTGGCGGCAGAACGAGCGCAGGCGCAAGTATTAGCGACAGATTTAAGCGTGACAGCTTTAGCAGTTGCCAAGCGCAATGCCAAGCACCACCGCATCGACAATATCAACTTTTTACAATCCAGTTGGTTCACTGCCGTGACTGAAAATGACTTTGATCTGGTCATCAGCAACCCGCCCTACATTGCCGACAACGACGTGCATTTACAACAAGGTGATGTGCGTTTTGAACCTATCAGTGCTTTAGTTAGCCCAGAAAATGGTCTGCAAGACATTCGGCTACTTGCCGAACAAGGCCGATCTCATTTAAAACCCGGCGGTCAATTGTTGGTGGAACACGGTTACGACCAACAAACCCCCGTGCAAGATATTTTTAAAGACTCAGGCTACCTGCACGTCAACACCCACTATGATTTATCCGGCAATCCCCGGGTTACTTCAGGTATTTGGAAACCACTATGAACAGCAACGAAATATCCCTACCCCGCAAACTCACCAATCAATTATTGCATCTGGCGCAATTATCCCCGGACGCGGAAGTGTGCGGCTTGATAGGTGCAGACAGCAGTGGCTTACCGATTAGTTGCTACGCCATCGACAACAGCGCCACCACACCTGCCATGCGCTTTTTATTAGAGCCCAGCCAGCAGATCGCCGCCATGCAGCGCATGCGTGACAAAGGCGAGAGCTTGTTTGCCATTTATCACTCGCACCCAACCACTCCTGCACAGCCTTCCGCCACGGACATTGAGCAAGCCAGCTATCCAGATGCCTTGCATTTGATTATTTCTTTGAACACCAAAGGCGTATTGGAACTACGGGGATTTAGAATTGCCGACCAGTACGTGGAAGAATTGGTGTTGAATTTGATAGAGGTATAGCGGCAAAAAGATTAGTGGCCCTCTAAAAACCCATCCTCTGCGGCTATGCCATTAAGCTAATAGCAAACAACTCCTTCTCCCTCAGGGAGAAGGCTGGGATGAGGGGATTAAAATCAACCCGCTCAATGCTCCCAAGATGCCTGGTCTTCGATCGGCTCAAGATGCGTATCAATATCGATGTTATCGAACTTGTCCTTAATCTGCTGCTCAATGCGCTCCAGCAAATCATGCCCCTGCTGCACCGTCCAACCGCCCGGCACCAGCACATGCACTGACATGAATCGCCGCGAGCCAGCGTAGCGCGTACGCAAGGCGTGATAAGCAATGCCGTCGCCAATCACAGCCAGTTCCAATACCTCAACAATTTCGGCAATTTCCTCTGCCGATAGCGCGGCATCCAGCAAGCCGGCGGCGGTGCGGTGAATTAATTGCAATCCAGCCCAGACGATATGCAAAGCCACCCCAATCGCGATAATCGGATCAAGAATTTCCCAGCCGCTTAATCCCAATTGCCTGGCAAACGCCAAACTCGGTTCAAAACGATTGGCCACTGAAATAACGGCAATGCCAATCAAAATACCTACCGTCGTCCACACATCGGTCATCAGATGCTTGCCGTCGGCTTCCAGGGTAATCGATTGCCGCTGTCGGCCCACGCTGATTAAAATTCTGGCAACCACCAGATTGATTAACGAGGCAAATACCGACACCGCGATACCTAAATCCAGCTGTTGCAAGAGTTGCGGATTCCACAAGCGTTCCCAGGCGGCGTAGCCAATACTGAATGCCGCCAGCAAAATCATGATGCCTTCGGCGCCACTGGAAAAATATTCGATTTTTTCGTGACCATAAGCGTGGGTATCATCGGGTGGTCTAGCGGAAATACTCAGCACCACCAGCATAATCACGGCAGCGACCAGATTGATCACCGACTCCAGTGCATCGGACAACAAGCCCACCGAACCAGTCAGCCAGTAGGCGTAGCTTTTCAAAGCAATCGTGCTGACGGCAGCGGCGAGGGACAACCAGCCGTATTTAGCAAGAGATTGTATTTGGGTACTCATGATTGTTAACAGTCTTGGGAAGAAGGCTAAGTCTAACTGATTGACGGATAAACTTTGGTCAAAAATCGACTAGCTTGAGTCGATTGCATAAAAAAACGCTCCGTGACTTTCGGCACGGAGCGTTTTAAATTTACAGTTTAACCCGACGTTGAGAGCGGGCTTACACCCGCACTCCAGGTCAAATTAGTAGTTGAACTGCAACTGGGTGCGGATCATGTCGCCGCTGGCTTGTTTCAGATAATCAGCTTTGGTCACGTCAGCAATGTTAGTGCGACTCATCGTAGAGTAGGCCACTGTCAACTCAAGTGCTTTGTTGATCTGGTACTCCACACCTGCCTCAATCTCATCGACGCTAACTCTAGGCGCGTTTGCATTTCCCTTCCAGGCACCATCGTAAGTCTGCCACTTAACATAAGGAATCATTGTTCCTTTTGTGCCAAAAACGTCATCGACCTTGTACATAGCCTGAACGTAACCGCCATTCAGGTTTTGCCTTTCGATGCGATTCGCTACAGGATTAAGTGTCGAACCAGCACCCCAGTTCCACTCAGCCTGCAGACCAAACGGTTGCGGGAACAACACAGCATGAACCCCTACCCGATCTTCACTGTTATCACGAGTTGTTGGTGCAGATTTGTTTGTAGTCGTAGCAGTGGGCAAGCAGTTGTAACAGTAAGCAGAACCCGATTTGTTGAACCTTCCAGACATAGCATCCGCCCCGATTTCAACAACTTGACCTCTTAGACCCATAAAACCTAGATCGAACGGATAAGTCGAGTGAGCGACCAGATAGAGGTTATCGTTTGCTTCAACCTTGTTGACACCCTGACCGTTATAAACACCCACACCCAAAACACCATAATCACCCGATGTTTTCAGATTTTTCTTGGCAAGGTCTTTCCAAAGTTTTTGCACATCGGAAGGACTCCAATAAGCAAACAAGCCCAAATCCCGCTCGCTAGGCACCGCACTATTCAACGCATCATCACGATCAAGCGTCAAACGGTTTTGCGAGGATTGCAGGTTTTCCCAACCGAACGGCACTTTGGACTGACCGGCACGGATGCGATATTCGTGGGCCTTATCAAATGCCAAATCGGCATAGGCGTCGCGCAACTGGGCAAAATGCAAGTCGCCGTTCGTGGTAGCAAAATCCGGCTGCAAATACAAAGAGATATAATCATTGATATCGCCAGAGAACACCAAGCGTACCCGACGTAATGAGAAACTGCTGTTGTTTCCAATCGAACTATCACCCACTGATTTCAGCTCTGGGTCACCGGCGATATCATCGCCAGTTAATTTTTGGTTATAACGCAACTGGGTATAACCGCGAACATTGATTTTGTTGAACCATTTTTCGTCGTTCTTGGCTTTGGTTTCGCGGTTGGCGACGATATGCTCATCCAACGCTTTAAGTTCGTTGGTTTTTAATTCAAGATCCTGCTTGATCTTGTCAATTTCAGTTTTTTGTGCCTGAGTTTCAGCTTCGATTTTTTTTGTCGCATTCTCTTCAACCTTCTCAAATGCGCCCAATTTGGTACGACCAGGACCTGGTTCAGCAAAAATTTGCTTGGTCTTGGAATCCACATACAAATCCAGCGCCATGGCGTCGGCACAGAAACCTGCTCCCAGGGCTATGGCCATCGCCAAGCTTAGTTTAGAAAGCCTCATCAAATTCTCCAAAGTTAAGATAAATCAAGTCTTTAGCGCGAAGCCAGAAAAGGCCTGCGATCTTTGAGAGAATTGTATGAAGCGAATATGACAGCTTTGTGACAAGCAGGTATTAATTTAGCAACACCGTTGCCTTTTTGCGACAATAACGGCAGCTTTACCGTCAATTTGCATCGAATCGCTATAAAATAGCGAAATTGATCGTTCGCTGCGCAGGACATTTGCGCAACATGCGCTTAGGAAAACTTTAAAGAACCTAGTCACCAGCCATTAGGCTTGAGCCACAGGGTTTAGCCAGCGGGATAGAACAGCTTAAAAATAACTTCAAATTCATCGCTGATTTTATCGAGCATAAAACTGATTTGCTCGGGAGAGAGATTTAAGGCGTTGACGGCATGCGCATCGTAGGGGTTTTCGACCCGGCTCAAACTGTTGGCCAACCTGACCATGGCCGCCAAGTCTGCATAAGGACTGGTGGTGTCGGGATAACAATGCAAACGGATACTTTCGACAATAACGTCTGGCAAACCCCATAGCCGACATAGTTCCGAGCCGACCTGAAAATGATCTAAACCGATGACACGTTGTTCGGTGTCAACTTCGTCGTCAACGCCTAGCTGCGCTTGCGATTGCAACAACAAATCCACTTCTCGCGCCAAAACAGGAATCCGCCGGTAAAACACCAACTGCCCTACATTGTGTACCAATCCGCACAGGAAGGCGGCATCGGGATAGCGTTTGCCAAAGTGAATATCCAGTTCTCTGGCTATCAGGGCACAGCGTAAATTTCTGGCCCAAAAATCGTGTATGGAAAAATGCTGGCCAGGTAAGTCGGAGAAGCGTTCGACGATTAATGTGCCTAACACCAAGTTTTGCACTTCGCGGGTACCGATCATACTGATGGCTTTGCTGATTGAGGTAATCTGCGACGGAAAACCATAAAAGGCGCTATTGACTATTTTTAGCAGCCTGACAGCTAATCCGGCATCACCTTCGATGACAAACGCCGCATCTTTGGCTGTTTTATTGGGATCGTCGACAATTTTTTTCAACAAAAAATAGACAGTGGGCGGCGAAGCGAGCTGTAAATCGCCTCGCAGCAGGTCTGCAACGGTCAAAGCTGAAGGTGAGGAAAGTATCATCAATGATTCTAAAAAATTAAATTGTCGCCTATACTCAAAAACATTAGCACAGAATTTACATGAAAGACTGCGGTTAAACCTAGACTATTTAAATGAAAATACAAGCATCCAGACTGATGGCCCTAGACTTTTGCCCTGATTTTAACTCCCGATTTTTCTACAATACCTGGATGGTATTAAATGATTGCCAGTGACGCGCTTAAAGGAAAACTCATTGTCGTCGCAGAGCACAACGAAGTCTCTGCCCAAAAAATTATTTCGTCATTAAGGACAAAAGGCTTTAGCAACATTTGCCTGGCTATCACAGGGGAGCAAGTATATGACGCTCTAAAGCCCTATAGCGAAGAACCCGACACCGTCGGCCTGATTGTGCTGAACTCAGCCTTACCGCAGTGCCGATCAGAAGAAATGTGCCGTAATCTTTCGAGCGTCACTGCGACAGCGGTAGTGCCGGTGGTAATCCTGACGGATGACAGCTATCTCTGCGATACCAGTGCTTGCCAGTCCAGGCAGGATGACTGCCTGACTTACAACATCAACACCCCGGTCAATGTTCAGGAATTATTGCTGGCGATCAATTTTTTATTGAGCCTGAAGCAAGAGCGGCAGTTGCGCCACCGCCAGGAAGAACGCTTGATAAACGAGTTGGCCGCAAAAAATGTAATTGATGCCAAACTCAAGTTTTTGGTGGCTCACGATGAATTGACCGGCTTGTTCAACCGTAGCAGCTTTGAACGCCAACTGCGCTTAATTCTGAATCACAGCAATAAAACCCAAAAAGACGGCAGTCTGTTATTTATCGATGTTGACCGTTTTAGCCTGATTAATGAGTTGGAAGGCTTTGAAGTTGGCGATCGATTATTGGTCGAATTGGCTATTTTGGTGAGAAAACTGGTGCCGACAGGCTGCTTATTCGCCCGCGTCGGTGCTGACGAATTTTGCTTGTTTTTAGAAAACAAAACCAAAAAACAAGCGCAGGTTTTGGCTGAAATCATTAAAAACACTGTGGACAATTTTCGGTTTTTTACCGGCGAAGTCTGTTATAGCGCATCGGTATCCATCGGCATTGCCACCCTGGAAAACAGCCTTTCGACGATTCACCCTGGCGAGATGATTTTACATGCCCGTCAAGCCTGTAATTTTGCCAAAAGCACAGGCCGGGACAAAGTCTGCATTTACAACAGCGAAGACGTTAACGTAAAGGCAAGACGCCGCGATATTTATTGGTTGCCGTTAATCCGTAAAGCTTTGCGCGACAACAGCTTATTCCTGGTGTTCCAACCGGTAGTGCAATTGTCGGACGGCAATGTCTCCCATTACGAAGTACTGGTCAGGATGCGCGGCGAAAATCAAACGATCATTACCCCAGATCAATTTATCCCGGTTGCGGAAAGAACCGGGTTGATTCACGCCATCGACCTATGGGTGGTTGCCAATGCCATCGACTTTTTGGCGGCGCTACCGTCGTACATGGCGCATATTTCCTTAGCCATTAACCTGTCCAGTGCTGCGTTTCAATACCCGGATTTGTTGTCGACCATTCGCGACAAGCTCGATGCTACCTGGCTGGACGCCAGCCGCCTGACTTTTGAAATTACCGAGACGGCAGCCGTTGATAATTTTGAAAAAACCCGACACATGATTGATAAAATTCGGACATTGGGTTGTAAATTTGCCTTGGACGATTTTGGCGCCGGCTTTTGTTCTTTCAATTATTTAAAAACCTTTCCGGTCGATTACGTCAAAATTGACGGTCAATTTATTAAGAACTTACTCAGCAACGAAACAGATCAAATTTTGGTGCGCTCCATGGTAGAAATTGCCTCGAAACTTGGCAAGAAAACCATCGCCGAGTTTGTCGAGTCTGCAGGCACCGCGTTAAAATTGAAAGAAATTGGCGTTAATTTTGGCCAGGGATATGCTTTCGGCAAACCCGAGCAGAATCTATTAGAAGGGCACTCGATTACCTTGGGCAATTTACTCGTAGCCGATGAACCGGCTTGTTTGATTAACTAAAGCCTATTTGTATAATCCAGAGTACTTACAGTTGATAGGGTATTAGTTTACCGTCTTGCTTGGCTCTGGTATATTCGCCCGCGGTGTTTAAAACTTGTCATCACATTGTTCTGAATCTTAATAAATAAAACTAACAAAGGGGAAGGGTTATGGCTGAATTGCTTTTTATAGCGACCACTATTTTTGTGGCTTATGTAGTATTTGTAGTGTTAGGCGGCAAGAAAGACAAACCGGAGCCTAGTAAACCGCAAACGATCAAGCCGGAACCCAGTAAACCGGCAGAGAATCCCGCTCCAGTCGTCGCCGTAAAGGCCGCTGAAAAACCTGCTCCCGCCACCAAAACCGCATCACCCAAGCCTGCCGCCACTAAATCCACTGCCAGCAAACCTGCTCCAGCCAAAGCGTCGACAGCCAAAGCCGCACCCGCTAAACCAGCAGCCAAAGCCGCAACCGCTGTCGATAGCGTGAAAAACCCAAAAACCGGCGAAGTCGCCAAAATCCCGGCCAGTTATGCATTTGCCAAACGCTGGATCAAGGACGCATTGGTAGAAGAAGGTTTATTAGACAAGGTGTATAAAACCGCCGAACTGGATGACGCGGCCAACGCAAAAATTCAGGCTGCTTTGCAACAACTGAAAGGCATGGATAAGTATCAATAATATCTTGGCCGAATTTATTAGGCTTTGCGGCTGCATCGAAGTCGCCAAGCCGAATAAATTCGGCCCTACATCCGCAATGCCGTTAAGTTAAGCAGCGAGTTTGCTGTAGGGTAGAATTTATTCGACCTAAAAACACCCATCGTGCGAATAAATTCGCACCTACCGCTATTAACTTAACGGCATTGCCTACATCCCTGCCGCTTATTCCAAACCCAATTTTTTCAGCCTGTAACGTAACGATCTAAAACTCATTCCCAGGTATTTGGCAGTCGCGGTTTTATTCCAGCGATTTTCCTCAAGTGCTGCGGTCAAGGCTTTTTTCTCTATGCCTTCAAGATAGCTTTCCAAAGACATCTTTTCCGCGTCGTAATCTTCGGCAGCAACCATATCCATGCCCACGGGCAAATTCAGATCATCCACTTCAATGATACCGTTTTCATGCAAGGCCAACGCTCGCTCTAATATATTTTCCAACTCGCGGACATTGCCGGGAAAAAAATAATTTTTTAATGCCTGCAAGGCGGCGTCAGACAACTTGGGTAAAGCCATGCCGTTGTTGGCGGCCAAGCCTTTGAGTAAGTGTTCGGTGAGTTGGGGAATGTCGCTCGGCCTGGCGCGTAGTGGCGGCAAGCTGAGTTCTATAACATTGATGCGATAATATAAATCCTGCCTAAAACCGCCTTCTTGCACCATCTTGGCCAAATCTTTGTGAGTGGCACTGAGTAAACGCACATCGACACTGACTTCGCGTTGCTCGCCAATCGGCCGGACTTTTTTCTCCTGAATGGCGCGTAACAACTTAACCTGCAAGGCCAGGGGCAAATCGGCCACTTCATCCAGAAATAAGGTGCCACTGTCAGCCGCTTGAAACAATCCCTGCTTATCTATGACCGCGCCGGTAAAGCTGCCTTTTTTAT
Organism: uncultured Pseudomonadota bacterium; assembly: GCA_903858105.1. Lineage (GTDB taxonomy): Bacteria > Pseudomonadota > Gammaproteobacteria > Methylococcales > Methylomonadaceae > Methylomonas. The sequence continues at coordinate 16,943 of CAIOHN010000099.1, forward strand.
GCCCAAAAAACTCGCTTTCCATTAATTCTTGCGGAATCGCGCCGCAGTTAATCGCAATAAATGGGTTACTGCCGCGTGGACTTTGTTGGTGAATCAATCTGGCCACCAACTCCTTTCCAGAACCCGACTCACCGCTGATATAAACCGGCGCCTGGTTGCGCGCCAGTTTGTCGATCTTTGAGCGAATATTGCACATCAACTCCGACTCACCCAACAAAATATCGCGAGTACGTCGCTCCTTCTCCGGCGCACCGGTCAGCGAGGCTTGCAGTGCATGACTGACCAACTGCCGCAGCACCGCCAAATCAACTGGTTTGGATAGAAAATCGAAAGCGCCTTTTTTCATGGCTTTGATGGCAATATCCATGCTGCCATGTGCCGTAATAACGGCCACCGGTAATTGCATGCCGGCGGCCTGAATGTAATCGACCAATTCCAAGCCATCGCCATCCGGCAATTTCATGTCGGTTAAACACAGATCAAAACTGTTTCCGGCCAATAATTGCTTGGCCTCTGCCAAATTGGCGGCACAGCGGGTTTGAATCTGCATCCGGTTAAGGGTTATTTCGAGCAGTTCTCTAATATCAGGTTCATCATCGACGACCAGGGTCAGGGGCATATTCATATTTCAATAACGGCGTGATCGGCGTTAGCCAGCATTAAGGTAAAACAGGGTTTGCCATCACCGGCATAGCTCAGTTCAGCTTGGTTAAGTTCGGCTAATTCCCTGGAAATATATAGCCCTAAACCGGTGCCTTGGTGTGATGTGGTAAAAAACGGCTCAAATAGATGCCGACGATCATCCGCATTGATGGCTTTGCCGTTATCAATCAGCTTAATACACGGCGCAGCATGAACCCGACTTACTTCCAGCACGATTTTTCCCAGTTCAGGCCTGCCATATTGCAAGGCGTTGCTACAAAGATTATCCAAAATCTGCTTCAAATGGCTACCATCCATGTAGGCGTTCAGCCCCCGGGCTTTAATTGCCAACTCGAAACATCCTGCCTGTGGCCCTAAATTAAGCGTTAGCTCGTCGAGGTATTCCGCCAACCATTGTTCCAAAGCAATTTTGTGGCGCTGCGAAACACTGCGCCGGGAAAGCTTGAGAATATCTTCGATAATGCTATTAACCCGCTGACAATGGGTTTGGATGATTTCCGTCAAGCGAATTTCCTGCGCGTGTAATTCTGGCGCTTCGGATAATAATTGCCCGGCGTGACTGATGGCGCTGAGCGGATTGCGAATTTCATGCGCAATGCTGGCCGTAAGTCGCCCCAGCGAAGCCAGCTTGCTTTGCTGTAAACGCTGATTATATAAGGCGATGTCTTCCACGATTAACATGTGTAAGGTTTCGCCTTCCATATTCAAGGCCGAAAACCGCACTTGCAATTCATTGCGATTAGCCAGACTGACAATCGCAAAATCCTGATCCGGGTTGGCGCGCCACAACTCAAAGGCCTGTCTAAGTTCCGGCGCGGCATCGGCCAGTTTTGCCGGTTGCTCAGATAGCTCTAACAAGCGTAGCGCCGACTGATTGGAAAGCTGGGTCATTTGTTGTTCGTCGACAATCATGATGCCTGACTGCAAATGCTGAATGATGTAGCGATTAAGCCCTTCCAATCGAACAATAGTCTGCTCATGCTGTTGCGCCAACATGGCCGACTGTTCGGCACGCTGCGCCAATATGACCGACAAAAACGCAATCGAAAAGAATGAAACCCCCAACATGCCGGCATAGGTTAATGTCGTGACCTCGAAAGCATGGGTTTCGATTGCATAAAACTCTTCGGCCAGCACCGCCAAACTGGCCAACGCCGCAAACAAAATGGCGCAGCGTCCGCCAATCAACAAACCACCGGCAGCGATGGAAATGGCCAACAAAATACCAATACCACTGCCGACGCCACCGCTGGCATGCATCAACAAGGTAATGAATATAATGTCGGTAAAAATAAACAGCTGCGCCAGCGTGGGGTATCCCCAACGCGCCCGAATTGCGACCGGCGCGGCAAACAGAGAAATCCCCAGATAAGCTAGACTGGTGAACTGGTACAATGAAGGCGAATAAGAACCTAATAGCGATGGGCCAAACCGCAAATAAAACAGCATCACGAACAGGCTGGCGGTAATAAACCGATAGACAGCAAAAACCTTCAACATCAACCAGGCCTGCCGAGCAGGAATGCCATACCTTTTTGAAAATGGGCAGGGGTAAATGGTATTAGCGGTTGATGAATGCATTGCCCGTCGTTATTAAGATTTGGTTAGAATTATTGCAACTCAATCATAGCATCAACTCGGCACACCGCGATTTAAGCCCATTATGGAGAAATAAATGAATATTCATGAGTATCAGGCTAAACAACTGTTTAAGGCGTTTGCAATCCCGGCGCCAGAAGGCGCGGTAGCAACCACCGCAGAACAGGCGCAACAGGCCGCGCAAACCTTAACCAGCAAAGCCTGGGTCGTCAAAGCCCAAATTCATGCGGGTGCGCGCGGCAAAGCTGGCGGCGTAAAAGTGGCAAAAACCCTGGACGAAGTTAAAGAGTACACAAACGCCATGCTGGGCACTCGCTTGGTAACTCATCAAACCGATGCCGCTGGCCTGCCGGTGAATAGCGTTTGGGTGGAAGAAGCCTCGGCCATTAAAAACGAATTTTATTTAAGCTTGTTATTGGACAGAGAAACTGAAGGGCTGATTTTTATCGCCTCCGCTGCTGGCGGCATGGACATCGAAGCGGTGGCTGCCGAAACCCCGGAAAAAATCGTCAATGTACCGATCCACCCGGCGGCTGGCTTGCAGCCTTATCAATGCCGTCAAGTCGGCGCGGCGCTGGGCTTGGGTAAAGAGCAGCAAAGTCAGTTGCAAACCATCATGACCGGTCTCTATGAATTGTTTTTAGCCAAAGACGCCAGCCAAATCGAAATCAATCCGTTAATTGAAACCGACGACGGCAAATTGGTCGCGCTGGATGGCAAAATCAATTTTGACGATAACGCCATCGCCTTGCACCCTGACATTGCGGCTATGCGCGACGCCACTCAGGAAGATGCCAAAGAAGCCGAAGCCAAACAATACGATCTAAATTACATCACGCTGGGCGGCAACATTGGTTGCATGGTCAACGGTGCGGGTTTGGCGATGGCTACTATGGACATGGTCAAACTCAAAGGCGGTGCGCCGGCCAATTTTCTGGACGTGGGCGGCGGCACCAATAAAGACAAAGTAAAAGAAGCGTTTAAATTAATTCTGTCGGACGGCACCGTCAAAGCCGTGCTGGTTAATATCTTTGGCGGCATTGTCAAATGCGACGTCATCGCTGCAGGTATTTTGGCGGCCGTTGAAGAAATGCACTTAACTATTCCGGTGGTGGTGCGTTTGGAAGGTACTAATGTCGAACAAGGACTGGAGATGTTGAAAAACTCTGGCTTGGGCTTGGTCGCGGCCGAGGATTTGAACAGTGCCGCCGAGCAAGCGGTTAAATTGGCGGAGGCAGCCTAATGAGTATTTTGATCGACAAAACCACCAAAGTCATTTGCCAAGGTTTTACCGGCAAGCAAGGCACTTTTCATTCCGAGCAAGCGCTGGCTTATGGCACGCTGCTGGTTGGCGGCGTCACGCCCGGTCGCGGCGGTTCACAGCATTTGGGCTTGCCTGTGTTTGACACGGTGCAACAAGCCGTCAAAGCCACCGGCGCCACCGCCAGCATGATTTACGTACCGCCATTTTTTGCCGCTGACGCCATTCTGGAAGCGGTCGATGCCGGTATTGAGTTAATTGTCTGTATCACCGAAGGTATTCCTGTGTTGCAGATGATGCGAGTCAAAGCCGCCATGCAAGGCAGTAAATCGCTACTGGTCGGCCCCAACTGCCCTGGCGTGATCACCCCCGGCCAATGCAAAATCGGCATCATGCCCGGCCACATCCACTTACCCGGCAAAATCGGCATCGTCTCCCGCTCCGGTACGCTGACTTACGAAGCGGTGCATCAAACCACCCGCGAAGGTTTGGGCCAAAGCACCTGCGTCGGTATTGGTGGCGACCCGATTCACGGTATGAACTTTATTGATGTGCTGAGCCGCTTTCAAGACGACCCGCAAACCGAAGGGATTGTGATGGTCGGCGAAATTGGTGGTAGCGACGAAGAACAAGCGGCGGATTTTATCAAAGCCCATGTCAGCAAACCGGTAGTCGGCTATATAGCCGGCCAAACCGCACCACCCGGCAAACGCATGGGCCACGCAGGCGCTATCGTTACCGGCGGCGCGGGCACTGCGGCTGGCAAAATTGCCGCGATGCAAGCAGCGGGTGTGAGCATGGTTAACTCGCCTTCGGATATTGGCGCGGCAATGCGGAAGTGTTTTTAATTTCCCGCTCATGCCTACCCTGTTAAATCATTAGTGGCTTCAAGTTTTTTTTATGCTACCGAACACGACCCTATGCACATACACATCAGCAAAGCTGATGAATTTGCATAACTGGAACTTGGTTCGTAAAAAATTATAAGAAATACTTTGAAGCCCAAAGATTTACAGCAAGCCTTGGAAATTACCAAAATCCATCAACTATCATTTATGCATGGCTTGACTACTTTCATAACAGCTAACAATGTACGCATCGACAGCCAATATCTACATGTAGATCTGGCAGATGGTCGTATTATTTCTACGCCGCTTAGTTGGTATCAGGAATTACAAAATGCGGATGATTCACAACGATTGGACTACCGATTCATATGCACTGGAACCGGCATAGAATGGCCGCAACTTGATTATCAACTTAGTATCGAAAGTATGTTGATCAACAGCCCGCACCAGCAAGCGGCTTAGTTATATATAACCCTTAACGTTTTTAATGCCCTTAAAAATTGCCCTTGCCCAACTCAATTTCACGGTTGCCGATATTCGGGCCAATACCGACAAAATCCTGGCCGCCGCCGCACAGGCCAAGCAGCAACAGGCTGATGTGGTGGTATTTCCCGAATTATGCGTAACCGGCTATCCACCGGAAGATTTGCTGTTTAGACATGATTTTATTCAACAAGCCCAGCAAGCCGTTAAGGAGATAGCCGAGCGCAGCAATGGCATAAGCGTGGTGATAGGC
>CAIOHN010000100.1 GCA_903858105.1 uncultured Pseudomonadota bacterium
AACCCAGCCAATTTTCTGGATGATCGGCAAAAAAAGCGATGGCGTCCACCAATTGCCCGCCAAACGGCAAGCGCAGTACAAATTTAAGATGCTGCTGACCAACGATGCGACATTGAATCACATCAAAAACCCCATTAAACACCGGCTCCGGGAAGCTTTGCCCCCACACAGCGGCTTGCTGCAAAACTTCGGCAAACTCCAGCGTCATGTGTTGCTGATCCAACTCGCCGTCAGAATAGACTTTCTGCTGTAAATCGATCTGCTCCAGCTTAGTGCCAACCGCATCAGCAAATGCCAAGGCAAAGTGCGGATAGTCGTGCAATTTGATGGTCAAACCCGCCGCCATCGCATGCCCACCAAACTTGCTTAAAATCTGCGGATGTTTGGCGGCAATCTCGCTCAGCACATCGCGGATATGCACGCCATTAATGGAGCGCGCCGAACCTTTGATTTCGCCATTATCAGTTGGTGCAAAGGCAATCACGGGGCGATGCACTCTGTCCTTTATGCGCGACGCCAAGATACCGATTACGCCCTGATGCCAATTACCGTCGTATAAACACACCCCGGCCGGTACATGTTTTTCATCCAGCGCTTTCATCTCTGCCAGCAAAGCCATGGCTTCGGTTTTCATCTGGCCTTCGACTTCTTTTCTATCCTGATTCAGCGCTTGCAATTGTTCGGCAATATCCCTTGCCAAATTAGCGTCGTCAGTCAACAGACATTGAATCCCCAATGACATATCATCCATGCGCCCCGCCGCATTAAGACGCGGCCCGATGGCAAAGCCAAGATCAGTTGCGTGAATAGCAGATAACGATTTGCCCGCCACCTCGACCAAAGCCTTGATGCCGGGTTGACATTGGCCGGAACGAATCCGCAGCAAACCTTGGTGTACCAAGATGCGGTTGACTTGATCCAAGGCCACCACGTCGGCGACCGTGCCTAAAGCCACATAATCCAGCAACTGTCCCAAATTGGGCTCCGGTCGCTGTTGTTTTTCAAACCAGTGCAGTTCCCGCAAACGAATCCGCAAGGCCATTAAGATGTAAAACATCACGCCAACGCCAGCTATATTGCGACTGGGGAACTTATCGTCAGGCAAATTGGGGTTGACGATGGCGTCAGCTAGCGGCAATTCCAGACCCGGCAAGTGATGATCGGTAATCAGTACCTTGATGCCAGCAGCTTTGGCGGCCTTGACGCCGTCTATGCTGGAAATGCCGTTATCGACCGTGATAATCACATCGGGATTTTGCCGCTTTACCAACTCGACGATTTCCGGGGTCAAGCCATAACCGTATTCAAAGCGGTTGGGTACGACAAAATCCACCGCACCGGCACCCAATAAGGCCAAGCCTTTTAAGGCTAACGCGCAACTGGTGGCGCCATCGGCATCAAAATCTGCGACTACACAAATTTTTTGCTGCTGCTTGATCGCCGCGACCAAGTGTTCGACCATGTCTTTCATGCCGCTCAGCAGCCAGGGCGACGGCAAACTCGCCAAACTGCGATCCAGCTCAGCAGCATTTTGCAGCCCACGACTGCTAAAAATCCGCTGCAGCACTGCATCCATCTCGCCAAAATGCGGATTTTTGACCTTTTCTGGCCTCAGTACAATAGCTTTTTTGATACTTTGTAAATACATATCAGGCAATAAAAAAGCCGGCTTTCGCCGGCTTTACGATGACCAGCGTTATGCTCACATCGAATCCAAAATAGCTTTTTTCACGGCATCCAGAGTGGCATCGATAGTCACCGGATGCGCATCTTTGCATTGGCTGATAGCAATGTCCGGGTCTTTGATACCGTTGCCGGTTAAAGTACAGACAATAGTGCTGCCTTCGGGAATATTGCCGTTGCTGATGTCATGCAACGCGCCTGCCAGGGAAGTAGCCGAAGCGGGTTCGCAGAAGATACCTTCAAATTGCGACAGCATTTTTTGCGCAGCCAGAATTTGCTGGTCGGTAAATGATTCAAACCAACCGCCGGATTGTTTTTGCGCAGTCCAGGCGCCGTCCCAGGATTGCGGATGGCCGATACGAATGGCGGTCGCCACTGTTTCCGGGTTATCTACCATCGCTCTGGCGACAAACGGTGCAGCACCAGCGGCTTGATACCCGCACATGACCGGCCGCTTTTTAGTCACGGCTTTGTGGGTTGCGGTGTCAGTTGAGTATTCGGTGTAGCCTTTCCAGTACGCAGTAATGTTACCGGCATTACCGACAGGTAAACAGTGGAAGTCCGGCGCATCGCCCAAGGCATCGACAATTTCAAAGGCCGCAGTTTTCTGGCCGTCGATACGGAATGGATTGATGGAGTTAACGATGGTTACCGGCGCGTGATCGGAAATTTTCTTCACAATATCCATCCCGACGTCAAAATTGCCGTTGATCTGGATAATCTGCGCACCGTACATCAGGGTTTGCGCCAATTTGCCCAGCGCAATCTTGCCTTCAGGAATTAATACAAAGGCTTTAATGCCAGCCCGTACCGCATAAGCGGCAGCGGCAGCGGATGTGTTGCCGGTAGAGGCGCAAATGATAGCCTGACTGCCCTCTTCCACGGCTTTGGTCACGGCCATGGTCATACCACGGTCTTTAAACGAACCGGTAGGGTTCAAGCCTTCAAATTTAACGTAAATATCGACGTCTTTACCAATCAAGCGCGGAATGTTTTGCAGTTGAATCAGAGGCGTATTGCCTTCGCAAAGACTGATCAGTCGGGTATCGGCAGCAATCGGCAAGCGGTCGCGATAACGTTCGATGATGCCTGTGTAACGGGTTTGTGTGGCCATGTTTTATCCTAAAGTTTCCAAGCGAATCCGCGCCACTTTGCCGCTGACAGTTGCCAGCGCTTCAATGGCCGCTATCGCAGCATTCATTTCTTTTTCCAGCGTCAATTGCGTCAGCATGATGATAGGTACCGAGGTCTCGCCTGGTGGCGGTTCCTTCTGAATCAATGCCTCGATACTGATATTGTGTGCGGCCAATATGCGCGTCACATCAGCCAATACGCCGGGTTTGTCTTCGGCAGTCAGGCGCAAATAGTAAGCGGTTTTGATACTGTCGGCAGGCAGTACCGGAATATCGACGATGGCGTCGGCCTGAAACGCCAAATGCGGCACCCGGTTTTCCGGGTCACTGGTCATGGCTCTGACCACATCCACCAAATCCGCTACTACTGCAGAAGCGGTCGGCTCCGCACCGGCACCAGCACCGTAATACAAGGTGGGGCCAACGGCGTCGCCACACACCAGCACCGCATTCATTACGCCATCTACGTTGGCGATCAACCGGCGCTTGGGAATCAGCGTGGGATGCACCCGCAACTCGATACCGTCATCGGTTTTCCGGGCGATGCCCAAGTTTTTGATGCGATAGCCCAAAGCCTCGGCGTACTCGACATCCAGGCGGGTGATTTTGGTTATGCCTTCGGTAAAGACTTTTTCAAATTGCAGTGGAATACCGAACGCGATCGAAGCCAAGATGGTTAATTTGTGGCCGGCGTCTATGCCTTCTACATCAAAGGTCGGATCGGCTTCGGCGTAGCCCAGCGCTTGCGCTTCGGCCAGCACATCGGCAAAGTCGCGACCTTTATCGCGCATTTCGGTAAGAATAAAATTGCCGGTGCCGTTGATGATGCCAGCCAGCCATTTGATGCGATTACCGGCCAAACCCTCGCGGATGGCTTTAATGATCGGAATACCGCCCGCTACCGCCGCCTCGAACAGTACCATCACGCCTTTTTTGCTGGCTTCGGCAAAGATTTCGTTGCCGTGCAAAGCAATCAAGGCTTTATTAGCGGTGACGACATGTTTACCGTTCTTGATCGCAGTCAGCACCAATTGCTTGGCCAGATCGTAGCCGCCGATCAGTTCCACCACCACATCAATGTCAGGATCGTTGACTATCTCGAGCGGGTCGGTGGTCAAGGCAATCCCGGCAGTATCGCAGATGCGGGCACGACTCAAGTCACGCGCCGAGGCTCTGGTTACGCTGATTTCACGTCCAGCCCGACGGGCGATTTCCTCGGCATTCCTTTTCAGTACGTTGACGGTGCCACCACCGACAGTCCCCAATCCCAAAACACCTACTTTTACCGGCTTCAAACCTGACTCCTAGCGAGATACCCAAAAA
>CAIOHN010000101.1 GCA_903858105.1 uncultured Pseudomonadota bacterium
ATCCGAAAGCGGCGCGGGAGATGTTTATCCGTCACGCCTTGGTCAATCACGATTATCACAGCAACGCGGCATTTTTTAAGGCCAACGAAAAGCTGCTGGAGGAGGTGGGTTATATCCAGCACAAAGGTCGCCGGGTTGACTTGATCGAAGACGAGGAATGGCTGTATCAGTTTTACGATAAAAAACTGCCAGCTGAAGTGGTCAGCGGCATTGCTTTGGATCAATGGCGCAAGCAAGTCGAACGCGACAATCCCAAAATTTTGTTTTTGACCAAGGCCGACCTGACCCGCAATGACGAAGGCAAAATCAACGACTGGGATTTTCCGGATAGCAAAAAAGTCGGCGACCTGACAATTGAATTGCATTACCGCTTTGAGCCAGGTCATGACGAGGACGGCGTTACCGCGATTATTCCAGTGCATCAGCTCAATCAAATCAGGCAAGCGGCGTTTGATTGGCTGGTGCCGGGCATGCTGGAAGAAAAGCTGGTGGCGCTGATTAAATCGCTGCCCAAGCATCTGCGTAAGCATTTTGTGCCAGTGCCGCAAACGGCGCAGCAATGTCTGGAAATCGAGCCGGATTTTAAAGGCTCGTTATTTGAATGGCTGAGTGGCCGCTTGCGCAAATTGACCGGCGAAGCCATACCTTTAAACGAATGGCAGCCAGATAGTGTGCCGCCGCATTTGAAAATGAATTTTCGGGTGGTGGACGAGCAGGGCGCGGCTTTGGGTTACGGGCGTAATCTCGGAAAATTGCAAGCCGACTACGCCAGCAAAGCTGGCGACAGCTTCGATAAGCTGGCGCAAGAAGAAATGAATCACACCGGCTGCATCGCCTGGGCTTTTGATGATTTGCCGGAAACTTCGCAATTTACCCAAAAAGGCCAGACTTTTCTGGGTTTTCCGGCCATAGTCGACGAAGGCGAGACCGTCGGGGTGCGCATCCTGGATACGCAATACAAGGCCAATATGGCGCATTTCGACGGTCTGACCAAGTTGTTTCAGTTGCAATGCCGCAAAGACGCGCAGTATTTGTTAAAAAACAGCGGAGTACCGGCCACGCTGCAATTAGCCTACAACCAGTTGCCCAAGCATCCTTTTTTAAAAGCACGGGCGGGTGGTGATTTTAAACAGGACTTATTGTTCGCCATTTTTAGCGGCGTGTTTGTTGACGGGCAAAGCATCCGCACACAACAGCAATTTGATACGACCTTAGCAGCCAAAAAATCCAGCTTGGTCACGGTCGGTACGCAAGTGGGCAAGCATGTCAGTGAAATCATGGCAAACTACCAAACCATGAGATTGCGGCTAAAACAAGCTAGCGTCAGTGCAGTGTTGCGAGAGGATATTGAAAAGCAGTTGAGTTTATTGTTGTTTAGCGGCTTTGTCCGGTATACGCCGCCAGCGCAATTACAAGCCATTCCTCGCTACTTAAAAGCGATCGAATGCCGACTGGATAAGCAAAAGCCGGATTCGGCCGATACCCAAGGTTTACAACGTTTGTTGCAGTGGTTTTGGCTGCATATTGAAAAGCAAATGAAAACAAGCGTACCCATGCCGGAGCGCGATCAGTTTCGCTGGAGTCTGGAAGAGTTGCGAGTATCGATATTTGCCCAGCACCTAAAAACCGCTTATCCAGTCTCGGTGCAGCGTTTGGAAAAGTTATGGAACGAAAAATTTTAATCAGCCTCTCAAGCATGTGTTAATTCATCAGGAAGCCCAACATGATACCCATCAGAGATTCGATACCCTGTAACACCAGACCTTATGTAACCTGGAGTGTCATGGCGATATGTATCGCAGTCTACGTGGCGATGCTGTTTATGAGCGACGAATATGCCCAGCATTTTGTCTATATGTACGGCATGGTGCCGATTCGCTATTCCAACCCGGATTGGGCTTATAGCTTTGGTTTACCGCCCGATCATTACCTGTCTTTTTTAACCAATTTATTCCTGCATGGCGGGTTTGGTCACTTGTTGATGAATATGGTGTTTTTGTGGATTTTCGCCGATAACATCGAAGACCTGATGGGGCATAAGCGGTTTTTGCTGTTTTATATTTTGTGCGGACTGCTGGCAACTTATGCGCAGTGGTATTTCTATCCAAAAATGGTGGTGCCGGTGGTGGGGGCGTCCGGCGCTATTGCGGGGGTGTTGGGGGCTTACTTTTTCAGGTTTCCGCATGCTACGGTGGTGATTTTGGTGCCGATTTTATTTTATCCGCTGTTTTTTCACGTGCCGGCGATAGCCTTTTTGGGGTTTTGGGTGATTATTCAAATCGGCGATGTAATGACGGCGACATTTCTGGACAATGTCGCAATAGATTCCGCATGGTGGGCGCATTTGGGTGGTTTTGCCGCTGGCGCTCTGTTGCACCCGTTTTTTATAGAAAAGAAACCCGAAGAGTTTCTGATTTAGCCAGGTTAAAGCGCCAAAAAGTTAAGAAACCCCAGGGGTTTTATTTTATAATGGCGCGATAGGCTAATAGTAATAAAAGGCAATACACATCAGGATTGTTGCCTGTGCCTGCAAAAGATTCTTCATTCATTCGAGAAAAATTAATATGAAAAACCTCAACGTTGCATTGGTAAGGCTGCTGCAGTTTGTAGTGTTCGCACTATTTACCTTTATCGTACTGGTGTACTTTGGCGCACTGATTTTGTTGCCACTGGATATCGTGGTACTGATCGCCAAGTTCTTGAATGTCTTTGGCATCGGCACTTTGTTCGGTGCGATTTTTGCCATACCTTTGGTCGGTTACATGGGTAAAATTGTCTACACTACACCAGGTTTGATTCAAATGATCGTCGACAATGGCATTGATTTGGCCAACACCGGCAAACAACGTGTAGAAGCGTTTAATAAAATTGCTGACGCTGTTAAATAAGCGATCATCATACGCATTATCAAAAAGGGGCTTTTTAGCCCCTTTTTTTTGGCTGTGTTCTCGCCAAACACTGCGATGCTCGGGGCGGTAAAAGGGGATTAACACCCTGCCTTCGGCATTTTTCCGCTGCGCGGTTTTGCGAGGTAACGTCAACTACTTAGGCAAACATAGCCATTTTTATACCTGAAAGATTATTTTAACTCGGCAAGTAACTTACCGAGCATGGCATTGGCCTGACTTAAATAGCCGCTGCCAAACAAATTGACGTGGTTGATGATGTGGTAAAGGTTATACAAGGTTTTGCGAGTCTTATAACCGGCATCGAGCGGGAACTCGGCTTGATAAGCCGCGTAAAAATCACTACCAAAGCCGCCGAACAATTCCGTCATGGCAATATCCGCTTCGCGGTCACCGTAGTAACAGGCAGGGTCGAATAGCACTGGCTGGCCTTTGGCATCTGCAGCCGCATTGCCGCCCCATAAGTCGCCATGTAGCAAAGACGCTTGTGGCCGATAATCGCAAAAAAACTCACCCAGCCGTGCCAGTAATTGTTCGCCTTGCGTTTGCAGTGTACCGCCATAGCCGTTGGCGGCAGCAAGCTGTAATTGGCTGCCTAGCCGTTGCTGTTGCCAGAAATGTACCCAGTCGTTATCTCGCTGATTGTATTGAGGCGTGGAGCCGATGGTGTTGCCAGAAATGTACCCAGTCGTTATCTCGCTGATTGTATTGAGGCGTGGAGCCGATGGTGTTGTCGATAGGCCAGCCGAAATAGGCTTTTGGTTGGCGGTGTAGGCGGGCCAGTTGAGTGCCAAATTGCCGGGCACTTGGGCCTTGCAAGGATTGCAGATCGATAAAATTTAATACCAGATAGGCATGCCGCTGGAAATCTCCAACACAAATCACCTCCGGCACTCGAAATGTTTTGGACGCCGCCAACTCTTGCAAGCCTGTGGCTTCCGCTGCAAACATAGCGGCCAGATCGGCCCGGTTTAGTTTGATAAACCAGCTAAATTCGGCGGTTTGCAGTTTGTGCGCACTATTTATGTCGCCACCGCTGACGCTGGTCAGACGGTGGTTTTGTAGTGAATGCCCGGTTTGCAGTGCTAAATGCTGAACCAGGCTTTGCAAAGCGGACATCTTGGCTTATTTGCCCCAACTGTCGCGCAGGGTAACGGTGCGATTAAATACCAGTTTTTCCGGTGTGCTATCGACGTAATCGGCGCAGAAATATCCGGTGCGTTCAAATTGATAGCAGGTGTCTGGCGTGGCGTTAAGCAGACTGGCTTCTACCCGGCAATCGCTCAAAACGTCTAATGAGTTGGGGTTGATGCCGTCCAGAAAGTTGTTCAGCGTATCCGGGTTGGGGTGACTAAACAAGCGGTCGTACAAGCGCAATTCGGCGGGCACAGAATGTTGCTCAGATACCCAGTGAATCACACCTTTAACTTTGCGGCCTTCCGGATTTTTGCCCAATGTGGCTGGGTCGATGCTGCAATGCAGCTCGATGACATTGCCAGCGGCGTCTTTAATCGCTTCGTCGCATTTGATCACATAAGAACCGCGCAACCTGACTTCGCCGCCCGCCACCAAGCGTTTGAAATCTTTGGGCGGGTTTTCCATAAAATCGTCTTGTTCGATCAACAGGGTTTTGGAGAAGCTGACTTCGCGGCTGCCAAACTCCGGCTTTTGCGGGTGATTCGCTATATGGTAGGTTTCGGTTTTGGCCTCGTCCCAGTTGCTGATTACCACTTTTAATGGCCTTAATACCGCCATCGCCCGGGGCGCGCGTTCGTTAAGGTCTTCGCGGATGCAGTTTTCCAGTACCCCCATTTCGATCCAGGAATCGTTTTTGGTCACACCGATGCGTTCGCAGAAATCGCGAATCGCTTCCGGCGTAAAGCCAGCCCGACGCAGACCCGAGATGGTGGGCATGCGCGGATCGTCCCAGCCGCTAACGTGTTTTTCCGTGACCAGTTGCAACAGTTTGCGCTTGCTGACTATGGTGTATTCCAGTTGCAAACGGGCAAATTCGATTTGTTGCGGGTGGCAAGGGGTTTGCAGTTTATCCAGCACCCAGTCGTACAGTGGGCGATGGTCTTCAAACTCCAGGGTACAAATCGAATGGGTGATGCCTTCCAAGGCATCGGAAATGCAGTGGGTGTAATCGTACATCGGGTACAAGCACCAAGCGTCGCCAGTGCGTTGATGATGGACGCGACGAATCCTGTAAATAGTGGGATCGCGCATGTTGATGTTAGGCGAGGCCATGTCTATTTTGGCGCGCAGCACGTATTGGCCGTCGGCAAATTCACCGGCGCGCATGCGGGTGAATAAATCCAGGTTCTCTGCTATCGAGCGGCTACGGTCCGGGCTTTCTTTGCCAGCCTCGGTCAAACTGCCGCGATCAGCGCGCATTTGTTCGGGCGTGGAACTGTCAACATAGGCGTCGCCTTGTTCAATCAGTTGCACCGCATAGCTATAAAGCTGCTCAAAATAATCGGAGGCGTGGTACTTGCCGGCCCATTTAAAACCCAGCCATTGCACGTCGCGCTCGATGGCTTCCATGTACTCGATACTTTCTTTTTCAGGGTTGGTGTCGTCGAAGCGCAGGTTGCAGGTGCCGTTATTTTCAGCGGCCAGTGTGAAATTCAAGCAAATCGACTTGGCATGACCGATATGCAGATAGCCGTTGGGTTCGGGTGGAAAGCGGGTAGCGACTTTGCCCTGATTTTTATTAACGGCCAAATCGGCAGCGATGATGTGTCTGATAAAGTTGGATGAAACGGGGCTATCGGTAGCTGACATGTTTTGATAAAAGGCTGTAGGTTTAGGGCGCTTGGCGAAGCCGCGCTGCAAAAAAGTGGACTGCCCGCCATTTTAACGAGTTTAAAGGGGATCCGTAAAGGCAATGGCAATCGCCTGCTTAGACGCTAAAGTAAGTCAAAAAGTCATTCATCCTATTGATATACAAAATATTTACTAAATTATTAGCACTCTTTGTTGTCGAGTGCTAGAATTTGGCCATCGTAAATTAATCCACCGTAACTGAGGGTGATATGAACAATAACTTAGCTTTACCGATCAATTTGTCGGTCGGGACATTTGATTCTTATTTAAACCTTGTTGCTCAAATGCCCAAACTCAGCGTCGAGCAAGAGCAGGATTTGGCGCTGCGTTACCGGGATGACGGCGACTTGACCGCGGCGCGTGAGTTAGTCATGTCCAATCTGCGTTTTGTGGCACATGTTGCCAGAGGCTATGCAGGCTATGGCTTGCCACTGGCTGACATCGTGCAGGAAGGCAATATTGGCTTGATGAAAGCTGTTAAGCGCTTTGATCCAGACATGGGGGTGCGCTTGGTGTCTTTCGCTGTGCATTGGATTAAAGCCGAGATTCATGAATACGTGATAAAAAACTGGCGTATCGTCAAAGTCGCCACCACTAAAGCGCAGCGCAAATTATTTTTTAATCTGCGTAAATTTAAAAAAGATTTGAATTATTTGTCGCAAGACGACGCGGAAGCGATTGCTGAAAACCTGGATGTGGATGTCAAAACCGTTTACGAAATGGAACGACGTCTGGATGGCCGCGATGTGGGCTTAGAGCCCAGCGGCGACGACGGTGACGATCATGCGCAGGCGCCGATTGCGTATTTGGAGCAACACGGTGCCGATCCAGCCCTGTTGCTGGAACATAGCGATTGGGAAGATCGCAAGGAAGAACTACTAATGGATGCGATGGCGGGCTTGGACGACAGAAGCAGGGATATTTTGGCTAGCCGTTGGTTGGTGGAAGAAAAGGCCACCTTGCATGAATTGGCTGATCGTTACCAAGTGTCGGCAGAGCGCATCAGACAGCTTGAGCAGAACGCCATGAAAAAGCTTAAAGCGGCAGTAAGCTTGGCTGCTTAAAAAAACAGTTGGCATTTCTAAAAATTACAGTATAATGACGCTTTCTTTGCCGGGGTGGTGAAACTGGTAGACGCGCCGGATTCAAAATCCGGTTCCGAAAGGAGTGTCGGTTCGATTCCGACCCTCGGTACCATCTACTTTTAGAGTAGTACAAAGAAATTTAAAAACCCGCTAATCGTAAGGCTAGCGGGTTTTTTATTGCCTAAAGAAATGTCTGTCGATCTAAATTGGCGGCATTTTATTGCTGTCATTTTGCTCCAAGTTTATGCGAACGATTGATTGCTGCTTTGTTTTGTAAGTCGGTTATGAGGCGAATAATGTCAAAAAACAGCGGTTTTTTGGGGTTGATACTCAGAATATCAGGCTAAATTAATTCAAATTATTTTAGCTATATCCCGCGGTTTTACTGGGCTTGCGGGTGGTGAAGGTTGAAATTTATTAATTTGTTAGCGATGAAAAGGAGCCTTTCATCGCTAAATAAGGCATAATCTAAACACGTCGGCGGTGAAATCGCCACGGTATATCGCCAGCAATGGTTTTTTTACGTAAGAGAGATTTATGGCAGCATTAGTAGAAGGCAAGGTAAAGTGGTTTAACGATGAAAAAGGCTTCGGTTTCATCGAACAAGATGGCGGCAAAGATGTATTCGTGCATTTCAGCACTATCCAAGGCAGCGGTCGCAAAACTTTGAAAGAAGGTCAGCGCGTTACTATGGAAGTAACATCAGGTCCAAAAGGCCCGCAAGCAGAAAACGTTACGCCTTTATAAGTCGTAATGCATTCAGCTGTAGCGTGACCTAAAGGTCGCTATACAAAGAATGAAGCTCGAGCCGGTCTAATCGCCGGCTTTTTTATTTTTGGGCGGTCGGCGACGCTGGTGTTTGGGGTTGTTGGTAGGTTCGAGGCCGGTCCGGTCGTTAGTTAGTTTTATTTGTCATCATCAGGCATGTCCGGCGCTTTCCAGGCGCCGCGTTTTTTTGCCTCCATCACTGTTTTCCATCCGTCCGCTAATTCCTGCTGAGACATTCCAAAATGCTGCAGAAAACCATCGATGCTTGATGGAAATTCTAAAGGTGCTACCAAGGATTGTTGGTGCGCAGATATTTTGGTTGGCGACGAAATCACTATATTGCCATTTATCGGTTTTGTAGTGCCATTGGTGCAGCGGGCTTTGTCGTCGGTATACAGGGTTTTGCCCTGGCTTGTGCACTTGATCGGTTCGTCTGCAGTTGCTTCGAGGTGAAGTGTCAGAAGAATAATACTGGTAATTCGCGCGATAATTTTCATAGGCTGTGTCTGCTAGCGATTGATTTTTTGCTTGGTGCGCTTGCGCAATGTGTTGCGTACCTGCAAGTTTTGCAACGAATTTCCAGATACAAGCGAATTTATGGCTTTTGTGCTGCTTATTGGCAATTGCTATGCGCTAACAGTCAAGTCTAAATATGCTTTTTTCTCAATTCTTAGTTAAAGTTCACATAATTGATGCCGCTATAAGCTAGGTATGGTTTAAGCGGCCAGTTGACGGGGTTTTAGATTACCGCTTGGTGCGCTGCTATTGGCCGTGTGGTTTTCTATTTAGCGTCAAGGTGAATCTTATGAATACGATCAATTCTTCGACAACAGCGTTGTACATCTCTCAAACCACTATCAATATATCGAGTACTACAAGCATTCGTAACGATGATGATCAACAGCGCCCGGCTGTGAGCGATAGAGGCGAGCGGCATGGTCACCATCATGGTGGTGGTGTGTTTATGCAGAGCGTGGTGCAAGCCTTGCAAGGTTTGGGTTTGAATATCCCCTCTGGCAGCGCGTCTGCTGACGCAAACACCGAAAATGCTGCCGATAGTGCTCAAAATAATTATGCGAATCTTGGTCAGTTATTGCAGGCTTTTTTGCAGGATTTGCGGCAAGTATTGAAACAAAGTGGCGTGCAGTCATCGACTGCGGGCACGCAAACTGATGCGGGTTCAGATCCGGTGGGCGTTGCAAAGGGGGGCACAACTACAGCCCAAACGTCGCAACCAGTACCTGTCACGGCGACAGGCGCGGAGAATGCTGTTGCCAATGTACCCGTTGCCGCCGGCACTATTGCGACTACCCCGCCTGCTTCAACAGGCACAACAGGCACAACAGGCACAACAGGCACAACAGGCACAACAGGCACAACAGGCACAACAGGCACAACTGCGGTGCCGCGCGCATCCATCGCCGATGTGCGTCAAGCATTGCATGGCTTTCTGCATGATTTGCGGCAGGCTTTGAAATACAGCGGGGAATCGCGAAATACTTCGGCGTATGACGATGATGGTGGTCGCGAGGGCAGGGCGATAGGTCGAAACGGTTATGCTAAATTCACTGACAATCTGCAAAGTTTAATTGCGGCTTTGAGCGATGCCTCTGTTGCGAATACTGGTAAGTACCAGGAATTGCAGGATGCTTTCAATAATCTTGTCGAAGTTTTGGGTGGCGCTACGGGCGGCAAAAAACCGACGCTGCTGGATTTTTTAAACAAGCTGGCAGGTAATGATGATAATGGTACGCCTGCATCCACGGGCACTGGATCCATTGTGTCGGCTACTGCCTGAGGTAAAGCGGGGCGGCATATTCC
>CAIOHN010000102.1 GCA_903858105.1 uncultured Pseudomonadota bacterium
ACGATGGTCGGCTATCCGCAAGGTGGATCGGACGGCATAACCCACAAAGATTCGATGACATCAAATTCCGATCAGACAACTGATTTTTCCGCGCTCGTTGATCCCCACGCCCAGCGTGAGGCTGAAAAATACGAGAACCCCATCCCCAGTCGCGAGCTGATACTGCAACTTATTGAGCAGGCCGGCAAACCCTTAAGACGCCAGCAGATAGCCCAACAATTTTCCCTGGAATCTCCAGATGCACTAGAAGCGCTGCGCCGACGGTTACGCGCGATGGAGCGCGACGGTCAGCTTAGTTTTAATAGTCGGCAAAAATACTGTCTGGGCTCAGGCGAAAACACCATTGCCGGTCGGGTACTGGGCCATCCTGAAGGCTTTGGCTTCTTAAAGCCCGACGATGGCAGCGAGGATTTATTCTTGTCGCCGCGGGAAATGAAGCCGCTAATGCCCAGCGATCGGGTGATTGCCAGAGTAGCCGGCATTGATAGACGCGGACGCCGTGAGGCGGCAGTCATCGAAATCAGCGAGCGCAACACGCATCAGGTGGTCGGTCGATTTTTTACCGAAGGCCGAGTCGCTTATGTGGTGCCTGATAACAAGAAAATCGCCCACGAAGTACTGATTGCCAAGGAAGACGTCGGTCACGCCAAACAAGGTCAGATCGTCGTCGCCGAGATTATTCAGCAACCCAGCGCGCATTGTCAGCCCTTGGGGCGGATTACCGAAGTGCTGGGCGCGCATATGGCGCCAGGCATGGAAATAGAAATGGCGATTCGGTCGCATGATTTGCCCAATAGCTGGCCGGATGATTTATTACACGAAATCAAGGCGTTGACCCCGCAAGTGCCGGAAGAAGCCAAGCAGGGCAGGGAAGATATTCGTCAACTACCGCTGGTGACTATCGACGGCGAAGATGCCCGTGATTTCGATGACGCCGTCTACGCGCAAAAAACGCCAAAAGGCTGGAAGCTGTTAGTGGCGATTGCCGATGTATCGCATTACGTTAAAGTCGAAACGGCGCTGGATAACGAGGCCAAAAATCGCAGCACGTCCGTGTATTTTCCGGAAAAAGTGATTCCGATGTTGCCGGAGATTTTGTCTAACGGCCTGTGTTCCTTAAACCCGGATGTGGATCGCTTGTGTATGGTCTGCGAGCTATTCATTAACGAGGAAGGCAATGTGCTGCGCTCGCGCTTTTTTGAAGCCGTGATGCGCTCGCATGCCCGCTTGACTTACACCGATGTCGCAAAAATGCTGGTTGATGGCGATCAGAAACTGGCGCAAAAACACGCCAAGCTGTTGCCGCATTTGCAAACTTTGTACGGATTGTACAAAGTGATGCGTAATCAGCGCGAACTGCGTGGCGCGATGGATTTTGACACCCAAGAAACCAAGATTGTGTTTGGTGCGGAGCGCAAAATAGCCGAAATCGTGCCTTTGCAGCGCAATGATGCGCATAAGCTGATCGAAGAATTCATGATCACCGCCAACACAGCGGCGGCGCGGTTTTTAAATCGTAAAAAAATGCCGCGTTTGCTGCGTATCCACGATGGCCCAGGTGCGGAAAAATTGCTGGCTTTAAAAACTTTTCTCGGCGAACTGGGTTTACATTTGGGTGGTCAGGCCCAGCCTACGCCGCTGGACTACATGCACCTTTTAGAATCAGTAAAAGAGCGCCCCGATGCCCATCTGATTCAAACCCTGTTATTGCGCTCCATGTCGCAAGCGGTATACAGCCCGGAAAACAAAGGCCATTTTGGCTTGGCGCTGGACGCCTATGCGCATTTTACCTCGCCGATTCGCCGTTATCCCGATTTGCTGGTGCATAGAGCCATTCGCCATTGTTTAGCCGATAAACCGGTCGATAGTTTTTACTACAGCTACCCGGATATGGTGTTGCTGGGCGAACACTGTTCCGCCAACGAGCGCCGCGCCGACGACGCTACTCGTGATGTGGTGAGTTGGCTGAAGTGCGAATACATGATGGATAAAATCGGCGAAGAATTTGACGGCATTATTTCTGCCGTTACCGGATTTGGCTTTTTTGTGGAGTTGCAGGCGGTTTATGTCGAAGGTTTGGTGCACATCGCCTCGCTGGTGCAGGATTATTTCAATTTTGATGCCTCCAAACATCAACTTTACGGCGAACGTACAGGTGTGCGCTACCGCTTGGGCGACAAGGTGCGGATACGGGTGGTGCGGGTTAATTTGGACGATAAGAAAATCGATTTTGAATTGATGCTGGCCGGCAAGAAAGCCATAAAAGCCAAACCCGCCGCTAGTCGCAAAAAGTCGGATTCAGGCAGTAAGCCTGGAAAATCCGCCAAAGTTGG
This sequence comes from uncultured Pseudomonadota bacterium, assembly GCA_903858105.1. Classification (GTDB taxonomy): domain Bacteria; phylum Pseudomonadota; class Gammaproteobacteria; order Methylococcales; family Methylomonadaceae; genus Methylomonas. Next base: position 2,334 of record CAIOHN010000102.1, read on the forward strand.
CAAAACTGATAAAGATGCCAAGGCTAGCGCTAAGCCAAAAGCCAAAAGAAGACGTCGCTAATGAATTTAACTCAATTGTTTGGCATCCACGCGGTGCAAGCCGCGCTGGACTATTCTCCGCAAAATATTCGCCGCGCCTGGGTCGATAGCCAGCGCCAGGATGTGCGTTTAAAACAACTGATCGATGATCTGGCCAAGCTGGGGATTTTCCCGGAAAAAATCGAGCGCAAAAAGCTGGAGCGGATGGCTGATGGTAAAAATCATCAAGGCATTGTGGTGGCGGTGGAATTGCCTGCCATTCGCAGCGAAGATCAGCTAAAGCAGGATGTTGAGGCGTTGACGACGATGCCGTTTTATCTGGTGCTGGATCAAGTGCAAGACCCGCACAATCTCGGCGCCTGTTTGCGCACTGCCGATGCGGTGGGTGCGCATGGGGTTATCGTCACCAAAGATAACGCCGCTGGCATTACCCCTACGGTGTGTAAAGTAGCCAGCGGAGCCGCAGAAACAGTGCCGGTGTATCAAGTCACTAATCTGGCGCGGGTGTTGCGCTGGATGAAAGAACAAAATATCTGGATCATGGGCGCTGCAGGCGAAGCCGAGAAAACCATCTTTGAAATGAAACTGGATATGCCCTTGGCGATTGTGATGGGCACCGAAGGCACCGGCATGCGGCACCTAACGCGCCAACACTGCGATTTTCTGGTGAAAATTCCGATGGCCGGTCAGGTGGAAAGCCTGAATGTGTCGGTCGCGGCGGGGGTGTTGTTATACGAAGTGTTTCGGCAGAAACTGCTTGCATAGCGATGCGCTTGGTTTTTTTCGTCGCGATGCTGTTTGTCAGCCTGTTTGTGCCAGTGATTGGCGCAGAGCTGGACGCTGCGTCGATTGCGCTTAATTGCCTGACTTGTCACAATGATACAGGCAAAACCTCTGCCATTCCGCCGCTAAACAAGCTATCCGCGCTGCAAATGCAGCAAACCTTATTGGATTTTAAATACGATAAAAAGCCCGCCACCTTAATGCGGCGACTGGCGAAAGGCTATAGCGACGCCGAACTGGCGGCATTAGCCGAATATTTGAGTCGACGCTAAGCATGCCAGGATTATCCAGAAGACATTTTTTACAAACAGTTGCCGGTCTGGGTGCGGCCACGCTGAGCGGCTGTCAGGGTTTGCCCAGGTTGGCGAGCAGCAAAGCGCATGTGGTGGTAGTCGGCGGCGGTTTTGGCGGGGCGACGGCGGCGAAAACCATGCGTTTGCTGGATCCGACCATCCAGGTCACATTAATCGAGCCCAAAGCCCGATATATCACCTGTCCAGGCAGTAATTGGCTGTTTGCCGGCCTGACCGATCTGGATAAATTGACGGTGGATTACCAGGCGTTGCAAGCCAGGTATGGAGTCAAGCTGTTAGCCGATAGCGTCGCCGACTTGGATGCTGTGAAGCGACAAGTACGCTTGACTGGTGGCCAAACAATCGGTTATGACCGGCTGATCATGTCGCCCGGTATTGATTTTAAATGGGATGCAATAGCCGGTTACGATAAAGCCGCGGCACAACAATTTCCGCATGCCTGGCAAGCAGGCCCGCAAACCCTGTTATTAGCAAAGCAACTGCAGAGCATGCGCGATGGCGGTGTGCTGATAATGACCGTGCCAGCCGATCCGTATCGCTGTCCGCCCGGCCCCTATGAGCGGGCGAGCATGATGGCTTACTGGTTAAAGCAACACAATCCGCGCGCCAAAATAATCATACTGGATGCCAAACGCAGTTTTTCCAAGCAAGCGCTATTTGAAGCCGGTTGGACGAAGCATTATGGTTACGGCAGCAGCAATAGTTTGATCGAATGGCACAGCTTGGCGGATAACCCGCTGCTTGAACTGGATAAAAAAAACCAGCAACTGATAAGCGAATTTGGTGATCGATTTCAGGGCGATGTATTGAACATCATTCCACCGCAAACCGCCGCCAGCATTGCGTTGCAGAGTGGTCTGGCCGATGCGGGCGGTTGGTGTCCGGTTCAGCCACTTAGCGGGCAATCGCTGTTTGATGAGTATATTCATATTATCGGCGATGCCGCCCACTATGCGCCCATACCCAAATCCGCATTTGCCGCCAACTCGGAAGCCAAGGCTTGTGCGCTGGCGGTGATCAATTTGCTCAATCAAAAACCGCTGGCTGAGCCGCATTGGTTAAATACCTGTTACAGCTTGATTACGCCGCAGCATGGTGTTTCAGTGGCTGGGGTTTATAGATTGGATGCAGCGCAGACGATTGTTGCTGTCAAAGGCGCGGGAGGGGTGAGTATTGCCAGCGGCGCCGAGACTGAACTTTTAGAAGCGGATTACACCCGCGTTGTTTACCAGCAATTAGTGGCCAATAGTTTTGCCTGATTTCGCATAAAAATGGTAACTTATGTTTAACTATCAATAAGTTATGAGATGTTCTTGCAGCTTTGTTGTTATTGTTTTTGCTTGCGATTGAAACTAAATAAAAAAGCCACAAATTAAGCTGTTTTAACCAGGTATTACCTACAGAATGCGCTGGAATCCTGAATCCGCATGTTACAATCGCGATTGATTATTTTCCTTGGTTGACCGTGTGAAGAAAAAACCGCTTTTACAAATTCTATTGCTGAGTATGCTGACCGGCAAAGCCGCTCATGCCAGCAGCTTTGTAGTTGAGGACATTCAAGTCAAAGGCTTGCAAAGAATTTCCGTCGGTACGGTGTATAACTACTTGCCGGTAAATGTCGGTGAAACCTTTTCCGACGATAAGCAAGCCACCGCTATTCGGGCCTTGTTTAATACCGGATTTTTCAAGGATATTTCCCTGGAGCGCGACGGTGGTACTCTGGTAGTCAATGTGGTCGAGCGGCCTTCCGTTGCCAAAGTGGTTATCGAAGGCAATAAAGACATTAAAAAAGAAGATTTGACCGAAGCGTTAAAAAAGATCGGTTTGGCCGAAGGCAAAGTCTATAACAAACAAATCCTCGATAAAGTAGAGCAAGAGCTACGTCGACAATATTTCAGTCACGGTAAATACGGCCTAAAAATCAAAACCGAAGTCTCGGAACTGACCCGCAACCGGGTTGGGATTCATATCGAGATTTCCGAAGGCCGGGTGGCAAAAATCAAGCAGATCAATATCGTCGGTAGCAAATCCTTTGCTAACGATGTATTGCGTAAAGAATTTGAATTAAGCACCACCAATTTCCTGTCTTTTTATTCCAAAGACGACCAGTACTCCAAGCAAAAACTGTCCGCCGATCTGGAAAAGCTGCGTTCCTATTATCTGGATCGCGGTTACATCAATTTTTCAATTGAGTCTACTCAGGTCGATATTACTGCCGATAAAAAAGAAATTTACATCACTGTCAACGTCAAGGAAGGCGATGTTTACACCTTGGAAAAGGTCAAACTCTCCGGCGAGTTGATCGTGCCGCCAGAAGATTTGATCAAACTGGTTAAGGTCGGCCCTGGCGAGATTTTCTCCCGTAAAAACGCCACCGAAACCTCCAAAGCGCTTTCCGACCGGCTAGGCGACGAAGGTTATACCTTTGCCAACGTCAACATGGTGCCAGAGATCAACGAGCAGCAAAAAACCGTGGCCATGACATTTTTCGTGGATCCCGGTAAGCGGGTGTATGTGCGGCGGATTAATGTCAAAGGCAATACCAAAACCCGTGACGAAGTCGTGCGACGAGAAGCCCGGCAAATGGAATCAAGCTGGGCCGCCAGCAGCAAGATTGAACGCACCAAAACCCGTTTGGACAGATTGGGTTATTTTGAGGAAGTCGGCGTGGAAACCCCGCCCGTGGTCGGTTCAGCGGATCAGATCGATGTTAATTACACGATCAAAGAAAAAGCCTCTGGTAACTTGCAGGCCGGTGTGGGTTATTCGCAGGTGCAGGGTATTATCTTTAACGCCAACGTCTCGCAGGATAATATCTTTGGTACCGGTAAACGGCTGGATTTTGCCTTTAACAACAGCAGTATCCTGACCCGATACAATCTGGGTTTTACCGATCCTTACTACACGCTGGATGGCGTGGCGATGGGCTACAACCTGGGTTACACCTCGCGTAATGCGTATGCGGCTAACTTGGCAGCTTACAATACGACTATCACCAATGCTGGCGTCAACTTTGGTATTCCGCTGAACGAGTTTGACCGTATTGGTTTTGACATCGATTTAAAACGAACCGAGATCGAAAATACCAATTTATCTTCGGATACGATTCTAAAATTCTTAGGGTTTAAGAAGGGCGATATTTTAGACATCAGATCAAGAAGTTTTGATACGCTGTCAACCTCTGCCGGTTGGACGCATGATACTTTAGACCGCGCGACGTTTGCCCACAGCGGTGGACAACAGCGGCTTTCAGGATTAATCACGGTTCCAGGCAGTGATCTGGAATATTACAAAGTCGGATACAAGCATCAGCATTATTTTCCGTTGTCCAACGACTTTACCTTCCGCCTGCTGGGCGAAGTTGCACATGGTGGTAGCTACGGTGGTAGCTCTGGATTACCGTTTTTTGAAAACTATTTTGCTGGTGGTACGGGGGACGTTCGTGGTTTTATGCAAAACACGCTCGGTGTAATCGATGAAAACGAGATCAATACGGCAAATACATACAAACGGCCTATCGGCGGCTCAACCAAAATGATCGGTAAAGCCGAGTTGTTTTTCCCGGTGCCGTTTTTAAGCGACATGAAATCGGTGCGCATCGGCTCGTTTGTTGATGCCGGTACTTTGGCGCCAGGTCTGAATACTGGTGATTTACGCAAGTATTTCCGCTACTCGGTCGGTTTGTCCGGCGAGTGGTTGTCGCCGTTTGGTGCATTGGCGGTCAGTGTCGCTCAACCGCTCAATTCGGAGTCTACCGATAGAACTCAAGCCTTCCAGTTCACCTTTGGTTCTGGATTTTAGTTTGGTTTGCGCCTGTTTTGCCCTATAATCGCTACTGCGTTCTGTCTTAAACTCAAAAAATTAACCGGAGATGGTTTTGACCATGAAAAATAGAATTTCTTTGTTTTTAATGCTGATGATTTTTGCTGGCATTTGCCAAGCAGAGTTAAAAATCGGCTTTGTTAACGTGGCTAAAGTGTTAGAAAAAGCCCCGCAAGCAGCAAAAGCAAAAACCCGCTTGGAAACCGAGTTTTCACCACGCGATAAAGCCTTAGTTTCGCAACAAAAAGAAATTAAGTCGCTGGAAGATAAAATGGGCCGCGACACCGCTGTAATGGGTGAAGAAGAACGTCACAGACTTGAAAAGGACATTCTCGACAAAAAAC
>CAIOHN010000103.1 GCA_903858105.1 uncultured Pseudomonadota bacterium
CAAAGACAAAGACAAAGGACGAGATTCAAAAACAAAATGTGATGTCGAGTTGTTATTAGATAACCAAGATCATGCACTAAAAGCCGCACTGGAACTTAGTAAAAACCCCATAAAAGGTGAAATCAAGGTAGACGGCGAGTTAAAACAAGCCCGCCATGTAGTCACTGTCACTACTCTGTATCAAGGCTCGACCTGCAACACAGTTTACTCAGGCGGTACTCAGTACGTCAATTGCGTCCCGCGCCGCAGATAGTTCCTTTTATTTATCTCAATCAATAAGTTACGATTGGGAGGATAAGCGTCGCGTTGAAAACAATACCGTTTTTCCTCCCTGCACTGCCCGTAATTTATGGCAATCGACCGATCAACCCGCAAGATAAACCTCGTCTAAAGCCAAAATATGCCGATAAGCGCCAATTACCTGCAAGACTTATTGTCTTTTCCAAATGCCTAAAATAACTGGCTGATGAAACACTACAGCCTCCGCGTTCTTATCATCGCCTGCATTCCATTTTTGTTCGGCAGCCTTGCCAACTACTCGGTTAATCTGGAAGCCTGGCTGGGCTTGAATACCTTGTTTCGGATACGCGGCCCGCAAACACCGCCTGCGGAAGTGCTGGTGGTGGCGCTGGACGAAGCATCGGAAAATAATTTGGGCGTGGGTCAGGATATTACCCGCTGGCGGGTTTTTCATAGTCAATTAATCCAGCGCTTAAAGCAGCAAGGCGCGCTGCTGGTGGTATTTGATCTGCAATTTATCCTGCCCCACCCTGCCGAAGACAAGGCGCTGGCCGCCGCGATGCAAAGCGCTGGCAATGTGCTTATCGCCGAGTGTGTGCAAAAGTTTCGGCGTGGCGTGGAGGATTTTTATGGCCGCGAAGAATGTTCTGACAGCAATAAACAACCGATGATTTCCAGAGAAGGTGACGCCCATACCGCGCTGGCTGAACAACTGGTAGCTATGCGCAAAGTGTCGCCAACCCCGCTGCTGGCCGCGGCCGCTTTGGATCGCGCGCCATTTTTCCTGATTTACGACAACGATACTGACAGCATCTACGAAAGCTGGACTTTTTTTGATGATCTGGCCGAAGTACCCAGCCTGCCGCTGCTCAGCTGGTTTTATTATCTGCAAGATTCCGGGGCTTTGCCCAAGACCAATCGACCGCTTTCGCAGTGGTTAACTGAACAACGCCGGGCTTGTGCTAACGCCGCTGGCCCTGTCTCGGATGCCTCCAGATTCGCCGAGCAAATTAATAATCTACTCTGCCAGGGCGACAGCCGTTACCTTAATTTTTACGGCCCGCCGCAAACCCTCAGAATGGAATCTTATAGCGACGTCTATCAGGGAAAGGTGCAGGATTTACAAGGCAAAGTGGTTTTTGTCGGTCGGGCCAATCGGCAATTTTCGCCGGGTAAAACTGATTTTTTCCAAACTCCCTATTCCACCTCGCGCACCGGTAAAACGGCTGGCGTGGAAATCATGGCGACGCAATTTGCCAATTTATTGCAAGATCGATTTATTCAAATCACCGCCCCGCATTGGCTAATCGCTGCTGGCTATGGTGTGCTGATCGCGCTGTTATTTGTTGGATTAAGCGGCTGGCACGGCATGCTCAGCGGTATGCTGCTAAGCCTGGTGTATGCGGTGTCTGCACTCTGGTGGTTTGGACAGCGTCAATGGTGGTTGCCGGTGGCGGCGCCATTGCTCGTTCAATTACCGCTAGCCTGGCTGCTAAGCCTGGCCTGGTCACGTTACGATTTGATGCGGGAACGCAACCGCTTATTGGCTTTTGTTCACCGGGTGTTTCCGCAGTGGGTTACAGTTTTGCCGACAGCGCCTGGCCAGTGGTCTGAAACCACTGATCTGCCAATGGCAAAGTCAGAACGCGATGTTAAAGGCTTGTGCCTGGCCACCGACATTGCCGGTTACACCACAATCGCGGCGCAGCACACGCCGCGAGAAATGTCGGAGCTGCTGAACGCTTATTATCAAGTGCTGGGGCATCCGGTCATCTCGCACATGGGGGTGATTGCCGATGTTACCGGCGACGCAATGATGGCGGTGTGGTTTGATTTACCGGAAGCCCGTCAACGCCGCGCCGCTTGTCTGGCGGCACTGGAAATGGAAGCGGCTGTGGGGGTGTTCAATCAAAACTCCAGCCTGGAACCGCTTACCACGCGCATCGGTCTGCATGAAGGCGAACTCAGTCTGGGTAGCTTGAATACCGGCACCACCAGCCATTATCGGGCGATAGGCGATACCGTAAACACGGCGTCGCGCATCGAAGGTGTGAATAAAATTTTGGGCACGCGGATACTGGCCTCTGAGTTAGTAGCCGACGATCTGACGGATATTTGCAGCAGGCCCGTCGGCAGCTTTCGTTTAGTCGGTAAAACCCAAGCGCTTGAGTTGCTAGAAATTGTCGGCGTTGCCAGCAGCATCAGCCCGATGCAAGCCGCTATCCATCAGGAATTTACCCTGGGTTTGGATGCCTGCCGCCAAGGTCGCTGGCAGGATGCCATCCAGACTTTTGAAGCGCTGATGATTAATGCCCCGGACGATGGCCCGACGCGGTTTTATTTGGAATTGGCCAAGACTCATCGGCAAAATCCGGCGCTGGAATGGGATGGCGTGGTGACTTTGGAAATGAAGTAGGTTTGAAATTACAAAGTGTCGTGCTAGTTTTGCCCTTTAAGGTCAACTGTGCGAATAAATTCGCACCTACAATCATGTGGGCGAAATAAGCCCCAACGTTTCCGGCAGCTGTGTTGCGCCAGAAACGCCTGTCGGCTTAATCTGGCCTGCGGCTAATCGAGTATGTAATAAATTGTTTTAATCCCCTCACCCTTGCCCTCTCCTGGAGGGAGAGGGGATTTTTAGTATGTAGACCGAAATAAGCCTCAGCGTTTCCGGCGAGCAAGTAATCGCCCACTGGCCGAATAAATTCGGCCCTACAGCTTGCTTAAAATCAAGCCGCCTCCAGCAACTCCAAGCCCCTAAACACCGAGCAGCGCTTAAACACTTCCAACTCGGGCGCCAATTGTTTTTGCTGACAAAACTTGGCGACCAACTTGGTTAAGCCTTTAATGTCGCGACCAGTCGCACCGGGAAAGATTGCCGCCAGTTCATCAATCAATGCTTCATTCACCGGCAAAGCAAATTGCTCAGTCATTACTCGCCAGATTTTGCAACGGTCGGCATGATCCGGGGCGTGATAACGCAACATGGCGATACAGCGGGAGATTATCGCTTCGTCAATGTCATCGACACGATTGGTAGCCAAAAACAGCAAGCCGTTAAAGTATTCCAGCACCCGCAAAAACACCCCCACCACCGCATTGGAGGCCAGATTATCGGCGCGGCTTTTGATATACACATCAGCCTCGTCGATCAACATCACCGCACCCCAGCGTTGAGCTCTGATCAAGGTGTCTTTCAGGGTTTTTTCCATTTCCGCGACGTTCAAACCCAACTGACCGGAATGTACCCGGTATAAAGGCCGCTTGATGATTTCCGAATACACCTCCGCCGTCAGCGTCTTGCCCACCCCGGCTGGCCCCGCGCATAGTACCGTGGTACCGCCCGACTTACCCGCCACAATGTCGTCCATCAACATATCCATTTCCGCGGTCAAAATGTCGATCAAATCGGTCTGCTCTGGCGGCAAAATCAGTTTTTGCTTTAACTCGGGCTGATAAACATAAGGCTGCATATCGTCAACATGCACCCAGACGTGATGATGCAATTCAAGATGAAACAGCAAAATGTAGCCGTGTACCGGCAATTCGGTAAACAAGCCTTTGGGCATTTCGGCCTTACTACTTTCAATCGCGCTTTCGGTTTTGCTGTCGTAGCGCATGCTTTTGCCGGCTTTGCGCAGGTAAGTACCAAAAATATCGCCGGAGGCATCGACACTCAAGGCCCGGTCGGCCAGGATGTTTTCGTCGTTGACCAAGCGGCAGGCGCCGCCGCCTGACGACAACACCACGATATTCTTGCGCGTCCAATCGCTATTGCGATGACTGGCAGTAGGATCTTCGGCGTAATGGCCGGTACCCCAACCAGAAAACTGTTCGCCGTAACGCGCCCGCCAATCAAAATAGCGGCTGGCTGCGTCGTCATAACCGGCGATTAAGTCCTCGGTTTCTTTTAAATAGCCTTTGCTGGCCAATATCTCGGGGATGGTTTTATCAGCCAGATCCTTACTTCTAATCATCAAGGTTTCGCCAGCAATTTTGCCTTTGCTGTTGGCTTTTAACTCAATCAATATCCGCCCGGCTTCTTCTTCGCCGGGCGGCGTGTAATCCAGCCGGGTGATCAGATACGCCAAGGTGCGACCACCACCGACCACTTGAAACAACCAGCCACGGATTGCCCCTTCTACCAAATATTGAGCTATATCCGGCAATAACATTTCCAGCTGGTCGGCGTTGTAGCGCTTAAAGTTGTTCGCCAAAGCTTGTTGCAGGGAGGCCAGCAATGCGGCTTGCTGCTGCAAGGCCTCGCCAGCCTGTTGATAGATACCCGCCAGCGTCGCTAACTCGTTGCTGCTGAGTTGATCGAAAGACACTTGGGCTTTGTTACCCAAGCGTAATTGGTCGTTCAAGCTCTGCAAGCGCGGATGTTCCAGCAGCAGCGGTTCCAAATGGCGTTTTTCGATTACTAATTTCATGGCATCAGTCCTGTGATGGTATGGCTAAACAAAGTACTTCGGCAAGATGTAGCGGCTTGGTAAAGCCGGCGTTGCCTATCTGTTGTTGGCAGGAAAAACCGTTGCTAACCAGCAAGGCAGCAGGCTCTGCGCGTAGTGCCGGAAACAAAGCCAATTCGGCCATAGCTTGGGCTTGGTCGTAGTGCTCGGCTTCGACGCCAAAATTGCCCGCCATGCCGCAACAAGACGCTTCGATTAATTCAAACTTTAAATCGGGCAGTTGTTTGAGCAGCTTGCGCACGGATTTAATCGCGCCCACCGCCTTTTGGTGACAATGGCCGTGCAGCAACAAACTACTGACGCCAGGAATTGCATTAAACGCCAAGGCCCAGCGTTTGGCGGCCTGTTCACGGACGATGAATTCTTCCAGTAACAAGACTTTTTCCGCCAGTTTTTGCGCGGGTTCGCCCAGGCCAAGCTTTAAATACTCGTCGCGCAAACTCAGAATACAGGACGGTTCCAGGCCAATGATGCTGCGACCGGCAGCGATATGATCGGCCAGCGCCGCCAGCATGCGCTGCGCTTCTGTGCGGGCCTTGTCTATCATGCCATTGGAGAAATAGGTGCGGCCACAGCACAAAGGTCTATCCTCTGTGTCGTCAGCCAGCGGTGTGGCAATATGCACGTAATAGCCGGCCCTAGTCAGCAGTTTTTTAGCCGCTGCAGCCGCCGCCGGATTGAAGTAATAATTGAAGGTATCGACTAACAACACCACCTGCTTATCAGCCAACTCTGGATGCAAACTTAATGGCGATTGGCTGGGTATTTGAAACGGCATTTGGGCAGGCACTGGTAAGCTAACCCTGGCGCTAATTCCCAAACCAAGCTCAGCTAGTTTTGCCAGCAGCGGCGATTTGTTACGCCAGACGATCAAGCTACGCATACCTGGCCAGCGCAAGACTTTGGGCAGTTCCGCCCATAGTCGCCGACGCAGTGATACCCCGTTGCGGCTAACTTGCTGCGCCAGAAACTCGGCCTTGATCAAAGCCATGTCCACTTCGTTTTCGCACTCACGCTTGCAGCCTTTGCAACTGACGCATAAGGCCATGGTTTCGGCCAGTTCGGCATTGAAAAATGCGGCAGCATCATCGGCATTTAACGCGGCTTTTAATGCTCTAACCCGACCACCCGGCGATAATCCCGGATTTTGGGTAATCCTAAAGCTTGGGCACATCACGCCTTTGGCGTCTTTTTCACATTGCCGACTACCGATGCACACCGCCACCGCCTTGGCAAAGTCGGCACCGTGTTTGGGAATGTCGGCGTAAGCGTCACCCATTCCGGCATTTTCATACGACGACCAATCCAGAAACAGCTTCATAAGCACTTTGCTCAGTCAAAACTGTAATCAAGCAAAATCGGCGCCATCCGAAACTACCCGCCGACACAGGCATTGCGGCGTAATCGCTTGTAGCAAACCCGACAATCGTCAAGCGTGAGGATGATTCGTGACAGGCTTTACCGATGCGCTCAGCGGCTAAGACAAGCGCTGCGTGGCAAATTGATTCGGCATAATCATTGCTGCCGGTAAGGTTTTAACCCTTAAAAGATATTAGCCATCATGGATTTAGAACAGCACAAGCCCCGCTATTTCGTCAGCTACAGCGGCGTGAAATTACCGTTAAAGCTGGTCAACGAACTTAACCAGGCCAGCGAACTGGAAAACCGCAACACCTTTTTTTGCGGCTATTTTGACGCCGATGAAAAACTAATCTGCCTGGAAAAACGGGTTTACGGTGAAATTGAGTTGCTGCATTGCTACAGCTATCACGACAACGGTGTGCTCAGCAGTGCCGAGATCACCGATGCGGATGGGGAAGTGACGCTACTCAGCTTTGATGAACAGGGACAAGCTTTTACCTGAGCGCTGTGTTTATTGGGCAAGCTGTCTAATGGCCGCCGCCGCTTCCTGACTAAACCGGCTTAAGCAGCGGCTTTGGGCAGCGACGATGGCTTCGGCATCGTTGCTGGACGCTTCGCTGCATTCAAAACGTCTGCCGATACTGGCTTGCTCGGCTTTTTTGATTTGCCACTGCAAGGCCAGATGGCTTTGGCCGGCGGCCGTTTGGTGCAGTTCCAAAATATCCACACTCAGTTGGTAATCGATGGGCTGACGCGCTGCCCACGGATAATGCACGATTTGTTGGATACCCAGTTGTTTAGACAAGGATTGGGTCAAGGTGCGGGCGATGTTGTCATCCAGCCGCTCTGCCCAGCGATTATGCTCATCCAGATTATATTGATGCGCGC
>CAIOHN010000104.1 GCA_903858105.1 uncultured Pseudomonadota bacterium
GATCAAATTTTTGAGGTCGCAGAAATCGGCAGGATTCATGCGAAGGCTGCATGATTTTTGGCGAAGGTATTGATAGAGGTAAGTACGATACTCAATACTACTCTGACCAATAACGGCGGCCCTACCCAAACCTTGGCGCTGCTTCCGGGCAGTCCGGCTATTGACGCAGCCCTCACTGCCAAATGCGCAGTCACGGATCAGCGCGGCGAGGCGCGCCCACAGGGCGCAGGTTGCGACATCGGCGCTTTCGAAGTGCTTGTGCCAACGGCGGATTTAGCAGTGACTGGAACTGTCACCCCCAATCCGGTCATGGCACTCGATGGACTCATTACTTGGAGTATCACCGTCAGCAACAAGGGTACCGCCAATGCTAGCGGCGTAAAACTTGTAGATACTCTGCCGACTTCCGGTTTAACGTCGCTCTCGGTTACCGCTTCGCAAGGCAGTTGTGGCCTACCTGTGAGTGGCGTGATCAGTTGTAATCTAGGCAGTATTGCGAACTCTGGCAGCGCAACCGTTACACTTAAAGGCATCGCAACGACTGCCGGAACGCTGACTAACCAAGTCAAGGTCAGTGGCGATCAAGCTGACAATACGCTTGCCAATAACACCGCTACGCAAACCAACACAGTGCAAGCCTTACTCTGTAACGGCTTGAAACCCACTATCGTCGGCAGTCTCGGCGCAGATACTATTAGAGGCACCAAAGGGCGTGACATCATTCACGGCTTAGGCGGCAACGATACAATCACTGCAGGAAATGACAACGATATTATTTGTGGCGGAGATGGCAATGATCTGTTAAAAGGCGAAAGCGGCAACGATACGCTGGACGGTGGTGCAGGAACAGATAACTGCGACGGCGGCAGTGGCACCGATACGGCAGCTAATTGCGAAGTTAAAACCTCAATTCCCTAAGTCTATGGTTAACGGTAGACAGCGCTCTCTTTAGCTCGAATGGGACACGAGAAAGGTAACGGGATTACACCCGTTACCTCTGCTTGATGGATTTGGTAATCTGCTAAGGATTTTAATTCAAATGCGCTGCAAGCGCCGCGATCACCTGCTCGGCACTAATATTACGCGTGCATTCAAACATCCGTGGCGTATCCTTATGATCGGGGCACCATTGCCAATCCCCTGCATCCAAGGGATGACGATTAAAGCAGCCGCTACAATCATCATGATTGGCGCTAATTCTTAGCATGTCGTCCACTTCCGTGTACGGATATGAAAAGCCGCTGATAACACAAGTTTTACAACCCACAGCCCATGATAGCCAGCTCAAACCACTGCCAACGCCGATGAATAGCTTAGCGTGTCGCAGATAATTAATCACCACACCAATATCCCCTGGGGGGAGCAAAATTACGCCCGGTGGAGCTTGGTTGCCCATATAGTGCATGCCTTCTCTGGACAGTAATACAACCTCATAACCACACTGTTTTAAGTAGGCGACGAGTTCTGTCCATCCTCTAGGATTGTTCCAATATTTAGCTTGCGCAGTGGAATGCACAGCGATACAGATATACTGACCTGGAATGGGTTTGCCGAGATCACGGTCAGTTAACCGTGGGCGGGTCGGGAGATAAGGGAGCCCTAAAATATCGGCGGCCGATTCGCCTAAGGCTTGCATTCGAAAATTTCTAACATTTTTATTAAAATCAATCTGGCCGGATGGCAGGTAAAACCAGCCGATTCGATACATGGCGTATAAGTTGTGGACCGCTTCGCCCGGTTCCACAAATTCGATAGCAGGATACTGCGCCTGAAATAGCGCATTCATGAAGGTTGAGCAGATTAGTTGACAGTCATGACGGCGTTGAAAGTCTTCCAACGCCTGAAACCAAGCTATCGTATCGCCCAACGCTTTTGATTCAAGTGCAATATAAATGCGTTTTTGCTGGCAATCATAAAGATGTGTGAACACTAGCTGGTGATCTTTAAGCCTAATAACATTAATTTGCCACGGCGTGAAATATTGACGAGCCGTCCTGACC
>CAIOHN010000105.1 GCA_903858105.1 uncultured Pseudomonadota bacterium
CGTCAAGGTTAAGCGACTGAAGGCCGGCTGGGATAATGATTACCTGCTACGGGTGATCGGGGGAATTTAAGCGCGATTGCCCTGGCGTTTATGTCGATGCTGGGCATTGCAAATACCCCTTTGCATGCTATACATTGGTGCATAGATTAATACTGTTAACTACAACGAATACGGGCGGGATCATGGAAATACAATCAAAATTGTTAGGCAACCAAGAAATTAATCCAGAAACCATTATCAATTTTCCGCACGGCCTACCCGGTTTTGAAGATCAGACCCGCTTTAAGTTGTTTCACCAAGAGGGTAGTGAAATAGTGTTTTGGCTACAGTCGGTCGATAATGACGACCTAACCTTTTCAGCGGCACATCCGACCCATTTCAATATCAATTACAATTTTACGATAACCGATGCCGAAGAATCGCTGCTGCAAATTCAGGACGGTGACGAGTTAGTGGTTTTGATTCTGCTGCATAAAGATAACGAGATAGACAACGGCAAGCCGACCATCAAAGGCTCTATCAAATCCCCGATATTAATCAACGCCAACAAGCGTATCGGTCTGCAAAAAGTGTTGGTGGCTATAGAGCAAAGCATCACACTGACAGAGAAAGTCAGCGAAATAGACGTATCTGAAGCTTAAAAATGCAAACAACCGCCGGCGATAAAACCGGCGGTAATGTAGATCAAGCTGCCTGAACAGGAATGGAATGACTGGAATGGCTAATCGTATTATTGCCGTCGAAATACACCAAAGTTGGCTTATAGTTCTTCAGTTCCTTCTCATCTAGACTAGCGAACGCGCAGACGATAATCAAATCGCCAGGACACGCCAAGCGCGCAGCCGCGCCATTAATTGAAAACACGCCCGATCCATCTTCGGCACGAATTGCATACGTTGTAAAACGCTGGCCGTTGTTGATGTTGTAAATATGGATTTGTTCGTACTCTCTAATCCCTGAAAAATCCAAAATTTTGCCATCAATAGCACACGATCCTTCGTAATCCAGCTCTGAATGCGTTACCCGCGCACGGTGTAACTTGGCTTTAAGCATGTTTATGTTCATGGTAAACAAGGTCGAATACTAGGGCCGCCGATTATGCCTGAAATTGAACGAGCTATCAAATTTAAGCATTAGCTTTTATTGATACAAACCCGTCTTAACTGTTTGTTTTTCTGAAATACAGATTGTCGATCAGCCGGGTAGTTCCCAGTTTGGCCGCGACCAAGATTAACAAATCTTGGTCGTTATCTGCAGCGGGCATTAAGTCCGTACTGCGGCAAATAGTAAAATAATCCACCGCAAAACCAGCATGCTGCAACTGTTGGCGCTGGGTTTCAGCCAGTGACTGAAAGTTTGGCTCGCCGCTCAAAATCGCATCGCGCGCAGTGCACAGGGTTTGATAAAGCCTGGGCGCCACTTGCCTTTGCGACTCTGACAAATAGCCGTTACGAGAACTCATCGCCAATCCGTCGACCTCACGCACTGTAGGTACGCCTTGCACTGCGACCGGAATATTCAGATCGGCGACCATCTGCCGTATCACCGCCAGTTGCTGAAAATCCTTTTCGCCCAACAGCAATACATCAGGCTGCACCATGTTTAACAATTTGCATACCACTAGCGCCACGCCATCGAAATGACCGGGACGACTGGCACCGCAATGCAAAGCAGACAAACCTTTGACTGAGATACTGGTTTGCGCGGCCTGCGGGTAAATTTCGTTTACAGTCGGCAGAAACAGCAAATCTGCAGCGTTGTCGTGCAACTTTTCCTGATCTTGCTGTTCGGTGCGCGGGTAGCTGGCAAAATCCTCGCTCGGCCCAAACTGGGTCGGATTGACAAAAATACTGACCACCACTTTATCGACCTGTTGCTTCGCTGTGGTCACCAACTTGACATGGCCGGCATGCAGATTGCCCATGGTCGGCACAAAGCCAACACTGTGCCCGGCTTGTCGCCATTGGCGAATAATATGCCTTAACGCGGCTATGTCGGTAACTGTTTGCATGCGTTTAATAGCTGTGTTCGGGGCCAGGAAATTGGGCGTTTTTAACCGCGTGATGATAGTGGCGCACCGCCTCGTCAATACTGCTGGCGTCGGCCATAAAGTTTTTGGAAAAGCGCGGCCGCTTGCCCACGCTGATGTTTAGCATGTCGTACAACACCAAAACTTGGCCATCGCAATCTAGCCCGGCACCAATACCAATCACCGGAATAGTCAGCCGCTTGCTGATTGCTGCGGCCAAGGCGGCAGGTACACATTCCAACACCAACAATCCAGCCCCGGCTTGTTCGATTTGTTCGGCATCGGCAAGTATGCGCTGTGCTTGCTGTTGATCCCGACCTTGCACTTTATAGCCACCCAAGCGATTCACCGATTGCGGCAAAAGACCAAGATGCCCGCAAACCGGAATACCCTGCTCGACCAAAAAATTGATCACCGCAATTTTAGCGCCTTCCAGCTTTACCATCTGCACTCCGCCCGCCTGCATCAGGCGCGCGGCATTTTGCAAAGCCTGTTCGGGCGTTGCATAGCTGGCAAACGGCAGATCGGCAACTACAAACGCTCGCTTTCTGGCACTAGCTACGCTGCGACTGTGATAGACCATCTCGTCTATCGTTACCGGCAATGTGCTGTTATGGCCTTGAATTACCATACCCAAGGAATCGCCGACCAGGAGCACGTCAATCCCGGCCTGATCCAGCAAAGCGCTAAAACTGGCGTCGTAAGCGGTCAGACAACTGATTTTTTCGCCAGCCTGCTTCATTGCCGCAAGACTGCTAACGGTCAAGACTGTTAAGCCCTCGGCGTATAAGCTCATGCAGCGATCTTGTGCAGCCCGTCTGCCGGACAGGCTTGCAATAATTCGGACAAACTACCCAAACCCGGTATCTGCATGTCGGCTACAGCCACATCGGCCAACGGATACAGCACAAAGCCGCGCTTGGCTAATTCCTGGTGCGGCACAATCAAGGTCGGCTCGTTAATAATCTGCTGTCCGTAAAGCAATAAATCCAGATCTAAAGTTCTCGCACCCCAGCGCACTATGCGCTTGCGACCATGCTGGTTTTCGATCTGTTGCAATTGGCTTAATAAGTCCAGCGGGGGCAACTCAGTAGCAATCCGCATCACGGCGTTAATATAATCAGGCTGATCCTGCGGGCCGACCGGCAAGCTGCGGTATAAGGGAGAGCAAGCAATTTCCGCCACACCCGGCAACGCGGCTATGGCCTGTCTGGCCCGACTGACTTGCTCAACCGGATTATCGAGATTACTGCCCAGGCCTATATAGGCTTCTACCCCGCCACTGCTTAAAATCATTGCGGATTGGGCGTCGGTTTGGCTCTGGAACGGTAACGACCGGTTTTACGATTGCGCGGCTTGCCCGCACCGGACTTGCCCGGCGTGGTCATTTGTTGGCGCAGATCTTCGTCGGCTTCCTGAAACTTGGTCCACCAATCGACCAACTCAGGCTCAGCACCGCCGGTTTCGGCGCGCAGTCTCAAGAAATCGTAAGCGGCCCTGAATTTAGGCTGCTCCAGCAAGCGAAATGGCCTGACGCCGACGGTCCTGGAGAACTTGCTCTGCAAAAACCAGACGTCGCGCATTGATTGGGTAATATGGCGCGGCAAGGCGATAATCTTGATCTGTTTGGTCAACACTTCGTTAGCGGCGTTCTGATAAGCCAGCGTTTCGTTTTCACCGCGCTCAATTCGCTTTTGCGCCGCCACCTGCAGCGGCTCCCACAGCATGGCAGCCAACAAGAAATAAGGCGTCAGGGTTTTGCCGTCGTTAAAACGGTTATCCGAGTTTTCCAAAGCCCGAATCAAAAACAACCGCGGAAAATCGTGATCTTCAATCGCCAGGCAACGATCCGTTTCCGGGAACAAAATCGCAAACAAGCCGTAATGCCTGAGCATCTCGAAAGTTTGCAGACCGTAACCGAATAAAAACAGCTTAATCACTTCGTCGTACAGCCGCGCGGACGGTATGCTTTTTAGCAAATCGGCCTGCGCGTAAATCGGTTTTTCGGTATCGGGATGCAGGGTAAAACCTAGTTTTACGGCAAAACGGATGGCTCGCAACATGCGTACCGGATCTTCGCGGTAACGCACTTCAGGGTCGCCGATCAAGCGCATCACGGCCGCTGCGTGATCCTTCATACCGTCTGTGTAATCAACCACTGAAAAATCACGGATATTGTAATACAGCGCATTTACGGTGAAATCTCGCCGCCAGACATCCTGCTCCAAGGTGCCAAACACATTGTCGCGCAATAATCTGCCGTCTTCGTGCACCACTTGTTGATCAGATTCTTCGGTTTCGGAGCCGCGAAACGTCGCCACCTCGATAATTTCGCGGCCAAAAAACACATGCGCCAAACGGAAACGCCGACCGATGATCCGGCAATTGCGAAATACTTGCTTGATCTGTTCCGGGCTGGCGTTAGTCGCCACGTCAAAATCTTTAGGCTCGCGACCCAACAGCAAATCACGGACGCAACCACCAACCAGGTAGGCTTCGTAATCGGCTTTTTTCAGGCGCTGCAGTACTTTCAGCGCATTGTCACTGATTTGGGCACGCGAAATACAATGCTCGGAGCGCGGATAAATCTTCACCGTAGTCGAGCCTGTGGCTGCAACGACTGGATCGGCAACTTGATCTACCGGTGAGAAGATTTTTTTGAAGAACTTAAAAATGACTATATCCCTTTGTTTAAAATGTCGTTCGCCAGACTTTTCGAGGCCTCAGGCGCAACTGACCGAATACTATTATCATAACACTTCGCCAGATTTAAGCTCAATCAAGCACTTTCTTTTACATTCCCTTGCGTTAAATGTAGAATTTCGCTATTGGCCGTGCGTTGGCGCAATAACATAAAAAATAGATTAACTCCTCGCCCTAGCGCAGGTGACGAGGAATTGACTTCGGAGTGTGGATCGTATGTTTAAAAAAATGTTACTGGGTTTAATCGACCAACCCTTGTTTACCAGTCTGTTCGTCGCCGACTTCGCTTTGTTGGTGTTCCACAGGCCGCCTTTCGTGTTTTCCATAGTCATGGTGGGAGCATTGGTTGGCATGAGCATGTATTTGGGCCAAAAGTTGGCCATATTCGACAAGTAATTGCGCAAACCGTCTACAGCAATTACCTTAAAACCCGGAGCGGATAAACCTTCCGCTCCGGGTTTTTTACGTCGAATGGGGGCAATTTGTTACGATGCGCTACTTTTACTGGCGGTATTGTTTTTTGCCACGGCGATAGCCTTACCCTTTAACAGTGGCCAGGCGTTTGCCGCTGATCAATTTTTTTATCCCGTCTATCTGCTGACCATCAGCTTTATTTTTTACGGCTGGTTCTGGACTCACGGCGGCCAAACTCTGGGCTTACGCGCCTGGAAAATCAAAGCTGAAACACTGGAAGGCCAGACAATGACCTGGCAACATGCCGCTGTGCGCTTTGCTGGTGGCTTGCTGTCTTGGGTATGCCTGGGGCTGGGATTTGTCTGGTGTTTATTCTCAAAAGACCGGCAATGCTGGCACGATTCCTTCTCAAAAACCCGGCTGATTTGGCAACAAGAAAAGCACTGACAGTAAATGCGAATATGCTATATTCGCGGCTCGACTAATCTCTCAGCCGGGAGCTCATAATGAAAACAATAACAATACTTTTATCCCTGCTTGCCGCATTTGCGACAAGTTCAGCCAATGCAGAAGTCAAGCTGGCAGACAATTCAAAAATCCTGGGCAAATGGCAAGTCACTGCCGAAGCGCTGGCGCTAGACAGAGAGAGAAAACCTTTGCATGTGACTTGGGAGTTTCAAAAAGACGGCACACTGGTAACCACCGGCGAAGATGCGCGCAGCGGCATTGGCGAAATGACTATTCCCATCAAATATAGCGTGGCTGACGGCGTCATCAGAAAACAAATTACGCCAGGTCGGGAAAAATACGAAGATTGCTCTGTCGTCGACATGGACGACAAAGATATGACTTTGAAATGTAAATTTCTCTATCTGTTCATGACTCGCAAATAACAGCTGTCATCGTATCTACGGACTGTAACTGAAAGCCCTCAAGGGCGGATTCTTCCGCCCTTGCCTTGATTAAACCGGGTTTAGCTTACCCGTCTCACCGCGTACAGCGCACCGCAAAACACCACAGCACTCGGCGCAATCGCCATCAGCATGGGATTGATGTCGTAAACCAGGCCAACATGGCCGGCAATCTTGTCAAAGATATTAAAAGCCATACCAATCACAATCCCCATCATAATCCGCGCACCGGTGCTAGTGCCGCGACCAATGCCAATCACGAACGGGGCCGACACCATCAGCATCACAAATGTGACAAACGGATTGATTAGCCGACTCCAAAACGCCAATTCGTAAATTTGCGATTTTTGGCTGTTCTGCTTTAGAAAATCGATATACATAAATAAATCGTATAAAGACAGATTGTCGGAATTAACCACCGCCACTTTTAGCAAATCCGAATCAATACCCGATTTCCAAGCCTGTTCGGCCTGGGTAGCGGCAAAAATTTGCTGGCTATTGATTTCGGATTGTTTAACGCCCTGCAAGCGCCATTGCTTGCTGCCTTCAAACTGGGCGTGTTCGGCGTGAGTGATTTTATTCAAACCGTGACCATCGTCGACATCGTAAATCCGCACATCGGCCAGTGACCCGTCATCCAGAATTTTGCGGACATTGATAAAACTATTACCTTCTCGCAGCCACATCCCGTATTGCGAACGCAGCACCACACCGTCATGGAGCGCCGTGGTTTTAAGTAGTTGCGCGGCTCGCTCGCAGGGCGGCGCAACAAATTCGCCGACCAATACCGCCACGCTTACCAGTAATAATCCGGCCAGCATAATTGTTTTGATAATCCAGGCAGTTGACAAACCAGCGGCGCGCATCGCCACGATTTCGCGGTTATTCGCCATTGATCCCACTACAAATAAGCTGCCCAATAACGCCGCCGATGGCACTAATTCGTAAAATACCCGTGGCGACGTTAAGCTCAGGAACCATAAAATCTGTTTTAACCCATACCCGCCTTGGCCCAAATCTTTCAATTCGTCGCTAAAGCTAAACAGATTAAACAAAGTCAGCAGCAACAGCACCGCAATTAAAGAACCTTTGACCACTTCCTTGACAATGTACCCCGTCAACACGCTGATCATGCCAGCTTCTCCTTAATATTTTGTAGCAACCACGACCAGCCGTACAAACGGATTAACATCATTAAACCCAACAACAGTAGCAAGGCATCCACCCAGAAATAGCCCAACCAGGAAGGTAACGCGCCGCTGATCACCCAACTGTGATTAACCCGTTGCAAGTTACCGTAAACAAAATAAATCCCAAAAGCCACCAGCATGCTGCCATAAATGCCGCCGCGCGGGGACAGCTTAGCCAATGGCACACCCAGAAAAGCCAGCAGCAGCACACCCAGCGGGGTACTAAACCGGTCCTGGATTTCCGCCACATCCCGCAACTCCTTCGACTGCCATAAGGTTTCGGTGGTAATCGCTTCGCGGCCCAGATTTAAAATCGTGGCCTTTTTTTCCACCAATACCGCGTATTCGCTAAAGGCTTCTAGCGTAAAATCCTTGTTGCCCGGCACACCCTGGATCCGCTCGCCGTTTTCCAGAACCAGATACAAGCCGCCTGGCAAATTTTTCAACCAGCCGAATTCGGCGTTGACCACACCGGTTTTTTCGCCCTGCTTGTTCTGCACAAACACCTTGTGCATCCGGCCTTGTTCATCCACATTTTCGGTATAAAAAATCAGCTCCCCATCGCTGTACTCGACGAAGCGACCGGCGGATATACCGCGAATATCGGCATTCTGTTTATCCTGATGCATCAATTTCTCGGATAAGGATTCCGCCCAGGGCGCCGCCAGCATCGACAAACCCGCGCCTGCCACACTTAAAGGCAAAACCAGCCAAAAAACGGCGCGATAAATGGTAAACACACTACCGCCTGCCGAGGAAATTGCCGCCATTTCCTGCTCCCGATACATGCGCCCCAGCACCATCAACACCGCCATAAACAGGGCAGCCGGCAAAAATGTGGTGGTCGCGATAACAATCTTCATCCCCAGCAAGGTCATTACGGTTTCATTGGCGATATTGCCTTCGATTGCCTGCGCCAGCACCTTGATAAATTTCCGACTAACAATAATTACCACCAGCACCACCAGCACTGCCGTCACGGTCTGAAACAGTTCCTTGATAATCATCTTGTCCAACACCGTCAACAGTCTAAAAGGCCGACCGGCACTAGGTAATCCACGCTCTACGCTCAACGACGCACTCCTGATTTTCTAAGGTATAATCGATCCAAACACCGCTGCAACTGGCATAAGCCCCCTCAATCACAGACACTTACAGACCTATCTCATGGACTATTCTATAGAAAGCTCACCCTTAGACAAACTGCAAAGCGACTGTCTGCTGGTCGGAATCTACGAAAATCAACAACTCAGCGCTAGCGCAAGCTCACTGGACAGCCAGTTTGGCGGCCTGATCGGCAAACTGATCAGTCGCGGCGACATCAAGGGTAAAAACTCAGAAACCCTGCTGATTAACAACCTGCCGGACGGCAATATTGAGCGCCTGGTGTTGGTGGGTTTTGGCGAGCGCGGCAAAGTCAGCCGCAAACAATACCGCAAAGCTTTGGCTGCGGCGATCAAAACGGTCAAGGACAGCAAAGTCAATGCCGCTGGCTGCGCCTTGCTGGACATAGACGTCGATGGTGCCGATAGCCAGTGGAAAGCCCGCCAAATCGTGGAAGTTTTTAACGATGGCGTGTACCAATACAGTGCCACCAAAAAAGTCGACGACAAAAATCCGCTGCAAAAACTTAGCATCGTCGCCACTGACAGCCAAAAATCACTAGCCGAAACCGGCTTGCAACAAGGCGTGGCAATTGCCTTGGGCATAGAATTGACCAAGCACTTGGCCGATCTGCCTGGCAACGTCTGCACACCTACTTTTTTGGCTGAGCAAGCCCTGTCTTTAGCGGGTCAACACGCCAAGCTTAGCTGCGAAATTCTGGAAGAAAGCGATATGGAAGCCCTGGGCATGGGCTCATTTTTGTCGGTATCACGCGGTAGCCGCCAGCCAGCCAAATTGATTTGCCTGAACTATCAAGGCGGCGACGCCAACAGCAAACCGATTGTCATTATCGGCAAAGGCCTGACGTTTGACGCTGGCGGTATTTCGCTGAAGCCCGGCCTGGGCATGGACGAAATGAAATACGATATGTGCGGCGGTGCCAGTGTGCTGGGCATTGTGCGCGCAGCCAGCTTGTTAAATCTGAAACTGAACATCGTCGGTCTGGTGCCGTCCTCGGAAAACCTGCCGGACGGTGCCGCCAACAAACCCGGCGACATCGTTACCAGCATGTCCGGCAAAACCATCGAAATATTAAATACCGATGCCGAAGGCCGTTTGATCTTGTGCGACACGCTGACTTACGCCAAAAAATATAATCCCGACGTTGTCATCGACATGGCCACCCTAACCGGCGCTTGCATCGTGGCACTGGGCCGCGTGCCTAGCGGTTTGTTCGGCAACGACGATAAACTCTGCAACGACCTGCTGGTTTCCGGCGACACCGCCTGCGACTTATTGTGGCGGATGCCGATTTGGGAAGAATATCAGGAACAGCTAAAATCCAATTTTGCCGACCTGGCCAATATTGGCGGCCCGGACGGTGGCAGCATCACCGCTTCTGTGTTCTTATCCAAATTTGCTGAGGAATATCGCTGGGCGCATATCGATATCGCCGGTACAGCCTGGCGCACTGGTGCCAATAAAGGCGCTACCGGCCGCCCGGTGGCGCTGCTTAGTCAGTATCTATTGAACCGCGCTTCGGTGTAGTTTTGCAGCAGGCATCGGAGCTGACTTGTCCTGAGTGCGGTTTCCGCAAGCTGGAAATCACGCCTACCGATGCCTGTCTGTGGTTTTACGAATGCACACAATGCCACAGCCTGTTAAAACCCAAAGCCGGCGATTGCTGCGTGTTTTGTTCCTACGGCAGCGTTAAATGTCCACCGCAACAAAGCTGTTGTCAGCCATGCCCGAAGTAAGTTTTTATGTATTAAACTCAGATAGCCAACAACAGCGCCAGGAGTTTGCCTGCAAGCTGATTGAGAAAATCTATCGCAGCGGCCATTTTTGCTATGTATTAACCGACTCTGCCGAACAAGCCGAGCAGATCGATAAAGCCTTGTGGACGTTTAGAGCCGGCAGCTTTGTGCCGCACCAGATCTATCGCGGCGAGATTCCTGAGTTTACCAATACCATTTTGATTGGCGGCGACGCGATCCCGGACGGCTGGCAGAACGTGATTGTCAATCTGTCGGCGTTATATCCACCGACCGCCGCGCCAACCGAGCGGATTTTGGAAATACTGGATAATAGCGAAGAGAGTAAGCAGGCGGGTAGGCAGCGCTACCGCCACTATCAACAGGCCCAACTGGCAATCGCTACTCACAAAATGTAACGATTGCACTGCGGTTCCAGGATAAGCCAATCGGCGTTCTGGCCTTTTAGGCTTGCCGGAAACGCTTGCGCTTATTCCGGCCGATATTTTAAATAACTGACAATTAGCCCAAGCGCTCGATCATGCTCTCGACTTGCTTGGAAAAAACTTTTAAATCGCCTTTTTTAATGGTGGCGCGCGGAATCACAATCGCCGCATCAATCGCCACATAGATATAGATATAATCTTTGTGTCGCTCCAACCGCAGCATGTCTTTCCACGGCGTTTTATGCTTGCCGCCTGGCGCTCTTTCCTGCAAAAACTCCGGCTCGATACTTAGGCTATGAATGCCAAACATCGCTTTCTTTTCGGC
>CAIOHN010000106.1 GCA_903858105.1 uncultured Pseudomonadota bacterium
ATGTTCTCTTTAAATTCTCCTCTCCCCAGCCCTCTCCATCAGGAGAGGGAGCAGGCTGCCAACAAGTAGAAGTATCATGCATTTAGCTGAATAGTTACGAATTGTGTTCGATAACTATTCAGTTGATCATATTGTTGATGACGATGTTTTTAACTTCATTGCCTGCATCACCCTTCATCTCTATGGCGCCATAAGGTTCACCGCTTTGCGGTACCGCGCCGCCTGCCGCGCTGACCCGTGCCGTAATTTTGATATGATCGACTGACGAGATGGTCATGGCAGGCATCATGGCCTGACTGTCATCCAGCGTCACTTCGATAGGCAATTCCTTAGCCTGATGTTTGACGATGGCTAAAGGTGCTTTAGGGCCGGATGCGGCTTGCGCGTAAATGAACAAAGTATCTTCAGGCTTGATTTTGTCTTTAAAACTATCATCCAGCGTGACTTTAACCTTGACCTTACGCCCGCTTGCCTGTGCAGCCGTTGCTGGCTCTGCTTTGGGTGCGGCAGCCTGAATCGCCGGTTTACCTAAACGGGCATTGGCTTCGTTGATTAATTTTACCACTTCGTCGTAACCGTTTTGATCCGGCGGATAATCCTTCAAAAGGGTTTGCCAAGTATCGGCGGCCTGCTGATATTGATCATTTTCAGCATACGCCATACCCATCAACCACAAACCCATTTGATTTTTAGGCTCAACTTTCAGGGCTTTTTCGACCAGACTGGTCGGCTCACCTTTCAAGGTACCGCCATTCGCCATGGCCAGCGCATCCGCCAGTTGCAGCAGCACTTCCGGTTTGTCGCCGGTCAGCGCATAGGCTTTTCTCATGGCGTTAGCCGCATCCTGGAAACGCTCCAATACTTTATAAGAACGGCTTAACATCAGCCATCCCTCAACATCATTGGGCTCTTTTTCCATTTTCGCCGCCAGTTTGTCTACCATGGCTTTGATTTGATCACTTTTATTGGCGTGTCCGGTTTCCGGTGATTCCGGTGTAATTAATGCCCGCATGGCGTCTTGGTCGAAAACCCGCAACTCGCCTAAAACTGTGTATAACGCTAACGAAACCAGTGGCACGGCAAACAGTAACGGAATGGCCAACCAGCGACCGTTTTTGGCCGACACGGTTGCCGATTGCTTGCCGTCCAGATCACGGTAGAGACTTAATTCAATCTCGCGCTTGGCCTGATCAAAGACATCTTGCTGAATTAAACCCGCCGCCAAATCGTCTTCTATCTCCTTGATCTTCTTTTTGGCCAACTCGATATTGACTTGGTCATCCCCTTTAAACTCGACTTCCTGTGTCAGTAATAACGGGATAAGAATCAGGCATAAAGCCACCAGCAGCAGTAACGCCGCAAAAAATCCGAATTGAATCATTTAGTGTCACTCTTGTTTAACATATCTCTGACCCTTTGCAATTCTGCATCGCTGGGTTGTTGATCGACCTGACGCCGCCGACGCAGTAAAAACCCAAACCCTACCAAGCCACTCAGTACCGTTAAGATAGGCGCCAACCATAAAATCATGGTTTTGGGATTGAGCGGCGGCCGGTACAACACAAAGTCGCCATAGCGATCGGTCATGTATTCGACGATTTGCTCATCCGTTTTACCAGCGGTGATCATCTCGTAAACCTTACGACGTAAATCCTGCGCCAGCTCAGCGTGGGAATCGGCAATATTCTGGTTTTGACAGACCAGACAACGCAACTCCTCGGTCAAGGCCTGATAACGCAACTCGTAGGAGGGATTGCTGAAGCTGTATACCTCAGTTACCGCCTGCACTGATTGCGACAGTAATAGCGCTACCAATAACAATTTTTTCATTAACCCGGCTCTCCATTCAGCGTTTGTAACAACGGGATAATTTCGGCTTGTAGATTCTGCGGATCGACAGGCCCGGTTAATTTATGGCGCACCAGGCCTTTTTTATCGATCACAAAAGTTTCCGGCACCCCATACACACCCAAATCCAGACCGGCCATGCCTTGTACATCCATGACGCTGAGTTTGTACGGGTTACCCAACTGGCTTAGCCAGCGCTGAGCATCGGCGGGTTCATCTTTATAATTAAGACCGACGATTTCCACCTGCCCGGATTTGGCAAATTGATTTAACACGGCATGCTCGGCGCGGCAGGATACACACCAGGAAGCCCATACATTCAATAACCAGACTTTGCCCTTCATGTCTTCCGGGGCAAACGTCTGCTCGGGTGCGTGCAGTTGCGGCAATCTAAAGGTCGGCACGGGCTTGCCGATCAATGGCGAAGGCACTTCCCGGGGATCCAGTTTCAAGCCGATCCCCAAAAAAACCACCATGACGATAAAAATACCTAAAGGAATTAAAAACCGCATCAGCTTGCTCCTTTCTTGACCGGAACGCGGTAGCGTTTATCCATCGAAGCCATTAAGCCGCCAAAGGCCATAAACAAACCGCCTACCCAAATCCAGCGTATATAAGGTTTGTAATAAACCCGCACCGCCCAGCCACCGGCATTATCCAAAGGCTCGCCCAAAGCCACGAACAAATCGCGGGTAATGCCAGCATCAATACCGGCTTCGGTCATTGGCATACCGGAAGCCCGGTAAATCCGTTTTTGCGGATTTAGTTCGGCAATATTCTGGCCTTCGTGAGTTACTGTCACCCGGCCTTGATTGGCATCGTAATTGACACCCGATTTGCTCTCTACACCATGAAATTTAAAATCATAACCCGCCAGACTGACGGTATCACCCGGTGCCAATTTGATATCTTTTTCGACCGAATAAGTCGAAGTCAGGGTAATACCGACAATGAAAACTCCAATGCCCATATGCGCAACCGTCATCGCCCAAATGCTGATTGGAATTTGCCGCAAGGCTGTCCATTTGTCGGTTTTGTTTTGTAGGCGGGTTTGAATACCCAGCCAGGCCGAAACCACCGTCCAAACCGCCAAAGTCAAGCCGATTAACGCACCCCAGCTAAAGGTTTCTTGTAACAAGGCCAGTATCACACCCGCTACAAGCGCACCTAACAAAGGCAAACCAATGAGTACACCCAAGCGTTGCAGACTATCCTGACGCCAGCGCGCCAACACACCGACACCCACCAAAGCTGCCAAAGGCGCAGTCAACGGTACAAATACGCTGTTGAAGTAAGGCGGCCCCACAGAAATTTTGCCCATACCCAAGGCATCGATCAGAAGTGGGTAAAGGGTTCCCAACAAGATGGTGGAAGCTGCCGCCACCAACAACACATTGTTCATTAATAAAAATGCGTCTTTGGAAACCAGTTCAAAGCTGCTTTCGCTTTTGATGCCGGGCGCTTTGAAGGCAAAAAGCGTCAAGGAGCCACCAACCACGGTGACCAAAAAGGCCAAAATGAAAATACCGCGGGCCGGATCGCTGGCAAAAGCATGAACTGAAGTTAAAACCCCGGAACGCACTAGAAAAGTACCTAACAAA
The DNA here is from genome assembly GCA_903858105.1 of uncultured Pseudomonadota bacterium. Lineage (GTDB taxonomy): Bacteria > Pseudomonadota > Gammaproteobacteria > Methylococcales > Methylomonadaceae > Methylomonas. Next base: position 3,450 of record CAIOHN010000106.1, read on the forward strand.
CTCAGAGAAAAAGCAAAAACCGACAA
>CAIOHN010000107.1 GCA_903858105.1 uncultured Pseudomonadota bacterium
GAACAGGGCTCTATCTTAAACTGAGTAATAATTTGTCTGGACAGTGGGGTCCACTTTACGGTGCACAAATGCTCAATCAAAAGATGCTTACCTGACGCTAAATCAGATAATAAATTACCTTTTCTGGCTTATCTGCTAATTAACAAGATCAGGCGATCTCTAAAATTAAAAAATATTCATTTTTCGGAGGATTCGCTCGTAAAAGCTGACAGCTTGGGCAGTGCAGCGATAGGGTTAACTAAATCAAACAGTTGGGTTTCATTGCATTTAGCCCAACCCATCGTTAAAGTTACCCGCTGTGGTGATAGTGTGTTTTTGTGACTTAGGGTATTTACTAGGCTGCTTTGCTAGAGTTTTTTAAAGGGAGCAAGTCGCAATTTGCAAATGGAACGAATTAATCAGGTGGGTCGACTATCCCAAACGTTCGCTTTTTTGCAGGTGGACGAACGCTTGGGCTGGTTTGGACTAATGAGTGTGTAACACAGCCAGTGCGCTGGCATAATCCGGCTCATCAGCAATTTCTTTGACTAACTCGGTATAGATGACTTTGTCGTTCTCATCGATGATCACTATTGCACGAGCCGTAAGGCCGGCCAGGATGCTGTCCAATAATTCGACGCCATAATCGTGGGCGAAGCTGGAGCGGAAAGTTGATAGTGGCAGCACATGTTTGATGCCTTCAATTTCACAAAAGCGCACTTGGGCAAAGGGCAGGTCGGCAGACACGACCAGCACCACGGTATTTTCGAGATGAGCGGCTTTTTCGTTGAATTTACGCGTCGAGGTAGCGCAGGTTGGGGTGTCCAGGCTAGGCACAATATTCAGTACTTTACGTTTGCCAGCAAAGTCGGCCAAACCTACGTCCTGCATTTTGCGGTTAGTCATTTGAAACGCGGGTGCTGTCGAGCCGACTGCAGGCAGGTCGCCTACGGTGTTAATCGGTTTGCCCTGAAAAGTAATGGTTGCCATTTTGATGCTCCTGAATGGGATAGGTGTTAGCCGCAAGCCAAAATGGCTTGAATACCTTCAAGCCACATCGCTAAGTTGTTTTGCGCCGTCCGCCTGGCTTTATTTTTTACGCTTACTGAAATTGATCAGGCGTTTACGCTTTTTAAGCTGCCGGTCTGACAGCGGGTTTTTTTGCCCATGAAACGGATTTTCCGGCGACTTGAACACCAGCCTTACCGGCGTACCTTTCAGCCGCAACTGATCGCGGAAATAATTCATCAAATAGCGTTTGTATGAGTCAGGCAGCGAGTCGGTTTGGGTGCCGTGTATTACAACTACCGGTGGATTGCGACCACCTTGATGAGCGTATTTTAGTTTGATCCGGCGACCACCTACCAACGGCGGTTGGTGTGCTGTCAGCGCGTCGGTGAGGATGCGAGTCAGCAACGGTGTGGACATGTCGAGCATCGCCGACTCATACAAGGTATGCACAACATCGAACAACTTGCCGACGCCACTACCGTGCAGCGCCGAAATAGGGTGCTTCTCGGCAAACTCCATAAACGACAACTTGATGTCGATCTGCTTTTTAACAAACTCGCGGTGTTCGGCGTTCAGGCCGTCCCATTTATTCAAGCCGATGATCAACGCGCGGCCCGCTTCCAGAATCAAACCCAGAATATGCGCGTCCTGATCCGTCACGCCTTCCTGGGCATCAATCAGATAAATCACTACGTGGGCTTTTTCGATGGCTTGCAGCGATTTGATAATGCTGAACTTTTCCACTGTGAGTGACACGCGCGAACGTCTGCGCATGCCAGCGGTGTCGATCAAGGTAAATTTTTGCTCGTTACGCTCAAAAGGGATGTAAATACTGTCGCGGGTAGTGCCGGCTTCGTCGAATACCACCACCCGCTCCTCGCCCAGCAAGCGATTGACCAGCGTGGATTTGCCGACATTAGGCCGACCGACGATGGCGATGGCTATACCCGGATCTTGTTCTTCAAAATCGTCAGCTACTTCCGGTAGCAGTTCGTCGATGCGATCCAGTAAATCATGGACATTGCGACCATGGGTGGCAGCGATGCCTATCGGTTCGCCCAGTGCCAGACTATAAAAATCGTTAGTGACGGTGTTGCTGTCTATGCCATCCACTTTATTGACAACCAGCACCACAGGTTTGCCGAGCTTACGCAGCATGTCGGCGATGTATTCATCGCTGGCGTTAAGGCCATCGCGGGCATCGACCATAAAAAACACCACGTCGGCTTCCTGCAAGGCTATTTCCACCTGCTTTTTGGCAAATACATCAATGCCTTCCTGGTCGTCGGTAATACCGCCGGTGTCCACGACCAGGCAATCACGTTCGCCGCGTTTGACTCTGCCGTATTGGCGGTCGCGGGTTAGGCCAGGATAGTCGGCCACCAGGGCTTCGCGGCTACGGGTAAGATAATTAAACAGCGTCGATTTGCCGACGTTCGGGCGGCCCACAAGGGCAATAACGGGTAACATAGGTCTATTGGGCCCTCAAGGCGGCCAGGGTGCCATCTTTGGCGTAAATGTAAACAGTGTCGTCCACGACTACCGGTTTGGCTTCTATCGCCGCTTTGCTGACTTGGATGCGCGCTAATTGTCGGCCATCGGTAATGGATAACCAATGTACATAGCCTTCAAAATCGCCAACTACCACGTAGTTTTGATAGGCCACCGCCGCCGTTAGTTGGCGGTTGTGTAAATCTTTTTGCTTCCACAACGCGGCGCCGCTGCGTTGATCCAGTTGCGAAACGTCGCCTTGGGTGTCGCTGATATATAAGTAGCGATAATCCAGACTGATGCCGGTATACGACGATACTGCTTCGTTGCGCCAGAGCACGTCGCCGTCAACTTCCGAGACCGAGCAAGTGCCGCCGGTAAAGCTAGAAATATAAATAGCGCCGCGGCTGGCGACCGGATCGACGTCCAAATCAACCAGACGTTCTACTTCCGAGCGGCCGCTGGGAATGGCGATGGTGGCTTCCCACAGGGCTTTGCCATCCCGCAGTTGCAAGGCTTGCAATTTGCCGCTGGCGAAACCAGCAATTACGCTGCTGTCGATGACAATGGGCGCGCCGCTGCCGCGGATGCTCAAAGCCGGAACGCTGTGTTCTGATACCCAGAGTTGACCGCCGTTTTCTTCTTGCAGGCCGATGAGATTGCCATCGGTCGTGCGAATTAATACCACGCCTTTGCTGATCGTCGGTGTAGCCAGTACTTCGCTGGGTACATCGGTTTTCCAGCGTTGTGCGCCGGTAGCCTTATCAAATCCTATTACTTCGCCAGCACTGGTGCCCATCACCACGGTATGCAAGCCCAAGCCGGGGCCGGCCGAAAAGCTGTAATCCGTGCTGGCTTCCCAAGTCAGGCTGCCGTTAGACGCGCCGCGCGCTTGCAGATGGCCTTTATTATCAGCGGCATAGACTGTTCCTTCAGCGACTGCTGGTATCAGTTTAAGATACTTTTCATCGGCACCGCTGCCGACCGATTCTTTCCAGACTGTCTGCAATTGGATTTCTGGCGTGTATTCTTGCAATACAGCGGGAGGATCGGCGTTGTCGGCATCACCCATGATGTATTCCGTGATGCCGGAGACAAAATCCCGACCGGCGTCCAATCCCGCGCAACCGGACAATATGGTCAGGCTGGCGAAAAGAGCCGATGCGGCCCGGGATCTGTTATTCCTTTTCATCATGATAAAACGTCTAGTTTAAGCAAGTGGGCTTATTTGGTAGGTGCTGCGGCAGCTAATGCCTGCGTGGCAACGTCATCCAGCTTGAATTGGGTCAAAGGAGTAGCCTGACCGGTTCTGATCGCGCTTTGATAGGCGTTACGGGCTTCGTCCAAACGGTCTAAAGCGACATACAAGTCGCCTTGCAGTTCGTCGTAGCTGGCGGCAAAACCTTCTGACTTAGCCGGATCAACTTCAGAGATTAACTGCAAGCCCTGTTCGTACTGAGCGGTAGCCAGCATCAATTGAATCAGACGCAAACGCGCGACGTGTTTTAACGCATCGCTATCGGCGTTCTGAATTTCTTTTTGCAGAATGGTTTTGGCTCCTTCCAAATCGCCTTTTTGCACTTTGGCTTTGGCCAATTGCAAACCGGCGTAGTTGGCATAAGCGGTGCCAGGAAACTCAACCGGCAGGCGTTCCGCCAGTTTTTCAGTCGATTCGTTATTGTCTTTAGCCGCGTTTTCCAGTAATTGCTGATACATCTGCGATGCTTGACTGCGTTTACTTAATTGGTGGTTTTGCCACAGATTCCAGCCACTCACCAACACCACGGCGGTGACCACGCCAGCGATCAATGAAGTTTGATTGGTTTCCCACCATTTTTTCAACTGTTCCAGTTGTTCTTCTTCGGTATCGTAAATTGCCACGGTCTTTCTCTTCGGTTTCGAGGTTACAAGGGATTTTTAGTGAACCGCTCTTGCAGTGCTTGCAAAAGTTGGTCGTGATTCAGGGTGTTTTGTTCCTGGTCGGTGCGTAACGGTTTTAAAGCAACTTCACCGCGTTGCACTTCATCTTCACCAAGAATAATCGCATATTCAGCGCCGGATTTATCGGCTTTTTTAAACTGACTTTTAAAGCTGCCGCCGCCGCAATTAACTTGCAGTTTAAGGCCGGGTATCGCGTCGCGAATTTGTTCTGCCAAGCGGATGCCGACTGCTTCGGCGCTCGCTCCGACCCGGATCATATACACTTCGGTGCTAGCTGCCACCGGCACATTATCCAGTAATTCGATCAAGGCCAAAATCCGTTCCATGCCCATGGCAAAGCCAATGGCGTGGTTAGGTTTGCCGCCCAATTGTTCAATCAAGCCGTCGTAACGGCCGCCAGCGCAGATAGTACCTTGCGAGCCCAGGTGATCAGTCACCCACTCAAATACCGTCTTGCCGTAATAATCAAGGCCGCGCACCAGACGTGTATTCAGTTGATAGGCTATGCCCAAATCGTCCAAGGTGGTTTTCAGACCGCTAAAATGTTCCAGACTGTCGCTGCCTAAATGATCCAGCAAAATCGGCGCTTGTTGCAGCATGCTTTGCATGTCCGGATTTTTGCTGTCCAGGATACGCAGCGGATTGGTTTCCAGGCGGCGCAAGCTGTCTTCATCAAGTAGGTCAAGATGTTGTCTGAAGTACTCAACCAAAATGCCGCGATAAGCCAGTCGCTCTTCGCTGGTGCCCAGCGAGTTTATCTGCAATTCGACTTTGTCGCGGATACCCAGTTGCTTCCAGAGTCGGTCGGTTAGCAGGATCATCTCGGCATCAATGTCCGGCCCAGGCATGCCGTAAGTTTCCACGCCCAGTTGATAGAACTGGCGGTAACGGCCTTTTTGCGGCCGTTCGTGACGAAACATCGGCCCGTAGTACCAGAGTCGGTGGCTTTGATTGTGTAACAGACCATGCTCCAGGCAGGCGCGCAAACAGCCAGCGGTGCCTTCTGGACGCAGGGTCAGCGAGTCGCCGTTGCGATCATCGAAGGTGTACATTTCTTTTTCGACAATGTCGGTTACTTCGCCGATCGAACGTTTGAACAGTTCGGTTTTTTCGACGATAGGTAGCCTGATTTCCTGATAGCCATAAGCGCCCAGCACTTGTCTGGCGTTCGCTTCCAGCCATTGCCAATACGGCGATTGCTCGGGAAGAATGTCGTGCATGCCTCTGATGGCTTGAATCGCCTGTGTTTGTTTTGCCATGATACTTTCTAAAATGCCCGGATTATTTACTGATCGCGGTTCTAACTTGTTGCGCCTCTTTGGAAGCAGGGAATGAGCTTAATAATTGCTCGCGGTATTCTTCCGATACTTTGCTGTTACCCAGCGCCCGTTCGGTTTGAAAGGCGATCCATAGTGTTTCCGGGGTGTGCTTGGCCACGCTTAAATAGCGCTCCAGAAAAGCCCGAGCCGACATGAATTGTCCGTTCTGGTAGCTGATGCGCTGCATCTCCTGCAATGCAGGCGAGTAATCCTGCTGCGACTGCAGAGCCTGGCGGAAATAGTCTTCCGCATGCTGCATATCGTTTTGCTTGGTATAGCAAACGCCCATATTGGTTAGCGCAAACCAGGCCCGATTGTTCATCGGCGATTCCAGCGCCTGTTGCAACAAAGTCATGCCTTTGTCGAACTGGCCTTGTTCGCACAAGAAGCGGCCATAATTATTTTTGACACTGAAATTTTCAGAGTCTTTGCGCAAAGCCGTTTGGTAGCTTTCACTGGCCGCGTCATACTGTTTGATGCGTTCGTAAAAAACGGCCAAAGTGTTGTGGGTTTCCGGATTGCTGGAGTCCAGATGTACCGCAGTTTCCAGTTTTTCCTTGGCGACGTCGAGCATGCCCATGTCCAGATAACGGGCGCCCATTTGCAAGTTGAGTTTGGCTTTTTCGGCATTGCTCATGCTTTCTCGACCGCTATCCGGCAGGAACGCGCAGCCGTCTAGCAGCAGGCTTAGCAATAATATTCGGCCCAGCGTTGTTGGCCTAGCTAGCATGGGTGGTTCCTTGTGCCTGGGCTTGCGCCTGTAGCTTTAAATGTCTGCGGCTTTTGTCGGCGACTTGACCGACCAATTGGCCGA
>CAIOHN010000108.1 GCA_903858105.1 uncultured Pseudomonadota bacterium
AGGTCGTAGGTTCAAATCCTGCCCCCGCTACCAGACAAACAAAAGGCTTAGGTTTAACGACCTAGGCCTTTTTTGTTGCTTGCCGATTCCCAGTGTCGGTCTTGCTGTCGCAAGGCTTGGCCGATTCTGCAGACTAGCTACTGGACATTTTTTCTCGTCGTTAGCTCTGAATAGCGTAGCGATGACTGCCGAGAATCTCCTTGTTCACGATGCCGATCCGCTTAGGTCTTGCGTGGAGCCAGGTAAATCAACCCTGACGGAGAGGGCGTTTTTAGAAGCCCTCTTAATTAAAACCGTTAGGATTGTTTTTTTGCCAGCGCCAGGTGTCGGTAATCATCTGCGTTAGATCTCGCTGGGCTTTCCAGCCGATTTTTTGCTCAGCTATAGTCGGGTCGGCGTAACACGCCGCTACATCGCCTGAGCGGCGCGGGGCAATTTTATAGGGTACAGGCTGGCCGGTAACTTCAATAAAGGTGTTGACCATATCCAATACGCTGTAGCCGTTGCCCGTGCCCAAGTTGATTGCATCACAGACTGCGGTTGTTTGGTTTTGACCCAGCAAATATTCCAAAGCCTTGATGTGACCTTGCGCCAAATCCACCACATGAATGTAGTCGCGCACACCAGTGCCGTCATGGGTGGCATAGTCGTCGCCGTACACCGATAGAATAGGCAGTTTGCCGATGGCTACTTGCGATAGATACGGCATTAAATTGTTCGGAATACCGTTGGGGTCTTCGCCTATTGTGCCGCTGCTGTGGGCGCCGATAGGATTAAAATATCTCAGGATGGCAATTTGCCAAGGCGCCTGAGTTTGGTTTACCTGGTCGGCGTTGCTGACATCGCGCAGAATTTCTTCGATAAACAGTTTGGTGCGGCCATACGGATTGGTGGCTTGTAAAGGAAAGCTTTCCAGAATCGGTACGCTGTGCGGGTCGCCGTAAACGGTTGCCGACGAGCTGAAAACCAGCTTTTGCACGGTAAAAGCCTGCATGGTTTCCAGCAATACTTGGGTACTGTAGATATTGTTGCGGTAGTAACTCAAGGGTTGCTGGCAGGACTCGCCAACGGCTTTCAGGCCGGCAAAATGAATGACTGCATCGATGTTATGCGTTTGGAAAATCTCGCGCAGCGCAGTTTGATTGGTAACGTCCGCTTGATAAAAAACCGGGGCTTTGCCAGTGATGGTTTCGATACGCCGTAACGATTCTATCTTGCTGTTACTGAGATTATCGACAACGATGACCTCAAAACCGTTGTTCAGTAGTTCTACGCAAGTATGGCTACCAATGTAACCGGCCCCACCTGTTACCAAAATCGTCTGTTTCATCGTTGCTTACCACGGTTAGCGTTCAAGGATATCCAGTCCAGCGTCGTCTGAAACTGCGCGCGGCAGACTTGATTCGGGGTCGCGGCGCAGGCCGGCAAAGTCAAACAAAGCCGTGTCGGCCATTTGCGACGGGGCGATATTTTGCAGGCTGGCAAAAATGGTTTCGATGCGACCGGGAAATTGCTTATCCCAACCGCTCAGCATCTGCTTCATGGCTTGGCGTTGCAGATTTTCCTGCGAGCCGCAAAGATTGCAGGGAATGATTGGGAATTGTTTAAACGCGGCAAAGCGATTGATGTCTTTTTCCCGGCAATAGGCCAATGGCCGAATCACGATATTTTGCTTGTCGTCGCTGAGCAATTTTGGCGGCATGGCTTTGAGTTTGCCGCCGTAAAACATGTTCAGAAAAAAGGTTTCGATAATATCGTCGCGATGATGGCCCAGCGCAATTTTGGTGATCTTGTGTTCTCTGGCAAAACCGTACAAAGTGCCGCGGCGCAGTCTGGAACACAGGCTGCAAGTGGTTTTGCCTTCTGGAATGATGCTTTTGACGATGCTGTAAGTGTCGTGCTCGATGATATGGTAAGGCACACCTATAGCCTGCAAATAGGCCGGTAATACATGCTCAGGAAAACCAGGCTGCTTTTGATCGAGATTGACGGCGATGATTTCAAAATCAATCGGCGCGGTTTTCTGCAAGTTCAGCAGAATATCCAGCATGGTATACGAGTCTTTACCGCCCGACAGGCAGACCATCACCTTGTCGTCGGGTTCTATCATATTAAAATCGGCGATAGCCTCGCCAACGCAGCGTCTCAGGCGTTTTTGCAGCTTGTTGAATTGGGTGCGGGATTTTTGTGCTTGATCGGTCATTGATGTTGGCGAGGCGGCTAAAACCTGGGCTTTAGCCGCACTACGAATTAGCCGTTATAGCGTTGGAAAATCAGGGTGGCATTGGTGCCGCCGAAACCGAAGCTGTTGGACATGATGGTGTTCAGGGTAACATTATCCCGGTACTCGCGCACGATAGGTATGCCGGCAGCACCTGGGTCTAACTGCGTTATGTTAGCTGAGGCGCTCAAAAACCCTTCCTGCATCATCAACAACGAGTAAATCGCTTCATTGACGCCAGCGGCGCCCAAAGCATGTCCGGTCAAGGATTTGGTAGAGCTGACTTCAGGTACATTGCCGTCGCCAAACACCGTGCGCAAGGCTTCCAGTTCGCGAGTGTCGCCGACCGGGGTGCTAGTGCCATGCGCGTTGATATAATCGATTTTGCCGTTGACCGTGGCCATGGCTTGTTGCATGCAGCGCACTGCGCCTTCGCCGGACGGTTGCACCATGTCGTAGCCATCTGATGTGGCGCCGTAGCCGACCAATTCGCCGTAAATTTTCGCACCGCGCGCCAGGGCGTGCTCCAGTTCTTCGATGACCAAAACACCGCCGCCGCCGGAAATCACAAAGCCGTCGCGGGTTTCGTCATACGGTCTGGAGGCTGTGCTAGGGGTGTCGTTATATTTAGAAGACAGTGCGCCCATTGCGTCGAATAACACTGACATAGTCCAGTGCAGTTCCTCGCCGCCGCCAGCAAACACCACATCCTGTTTATTCAGTTGAATCAATTCCATCGCATGGCCAATACAGTGCGCGCTGGTGGCGCAAGCCGAGCTGATGGTGTAATTGACGCCTTTGATTTTAAACGGGGTGGCCAGACAGGCAGTGTTGGTGCTGGACATAGTGCGCGGCACCATGTATGGGCCGACTTTTTTCACGCCTTTGGAGCGCAGAATGTCAGCGGCATCGACCACGTTAGAGGTCGATGGGCCGCCAGAACCCATTACCAAACCTGTACGAAAGTTGGAAACCTGGTCGTCTTCAAGGCCGGAATCGGCAATAGCCTGTTCCATTGCCAGATAGTTATAGGCGGCGCCGTCGCCCATGAAACGCTTGATTTTGCGGTCTATGGCTTCGTCGAGATCGATGTTGACCGGGCCATGCACATGGCTTCTAAAGCCCAATTCTGCGTAGGTATCGGCATGCACTATGCCTGAACGACCGGCTCTTAAAGAGTCGATGACTTCAGCTGGATTATTGCCGATACTGGAAACGATGCCTAAACCTGTTACAACCGCGCGTCTCATGATGGTTTCCTTAGAAATCCTGTGTGGAAGTGAATAAGCCAACCCGCAAGTCGGTGGCTTCGTAGATTTGTTTGCCATCAACTTCCATGGTGGCGTCGGCGATACCCATCACTAGTTTGCGCAGAATGACGCGTTTCAAGTCAATCTTATAGGTAACTTTTTTAGCAGTTGGTAGTACTTGGCCGGTAAATTTAACTTCACCGCAGCCCAGCGCCCGACCTTTACCGGGGCCGCCCAGCCAGCACAAATAAAAACCAACCAATTGCCACATCGCATCCAGGCCCAAGCAGCCGGGCATGACTGGGTCGCCTTGGAAATGGCAAGCGAAAAACCATAACTCAGGGGTGATGTCCAACTCGGCGATGATCTCGCCTTTACCGTATTTGCCGCCTTCATCGGAAATGTGGACAATCCGATCCATCATCAGCATGTTGGGGAGCGGTAGCTGCGCGTTAGTCGGGCCGTATAATTCGCCACGGCCGGACATCAATAATTCGTCGCGCGTGAAACTGTGCTGCTTCTCCATCTTATTATTTACCTGAGTTA